>NZ_CP007790.1:977725-1303634 GCF_000835165.1 Corynebacterium marinum DSM 44953 | reverse complement strand
CTTCGCCGGCACCGGCCACACCGCGTTCTCCACGCTCCCGGTCATCATCGAGGTGGCCAAGGAGGGTGGCGTCCGCCCGTCCCGCCCACTGTCGGTCGCGGTCATCGCCTCCCAGATGGCGATCGTCGCCTCGCCGATCTCCGCGGCCGTGGTGTTCATGGCCTCCATCCTCGAACCCCTCGGCGTCAGCTACCTCACCCTACTGGGGATCATGATCCCCGCGACGTTCCTCGCCATCTTCCCGACGGCGCTGCTGACCAACCGCACGGGCAGGGAGCTTGCCGACGACCCCGTGTACCAGGACCGCCTGGCCAAGGGCCTGGTCCGCGAACCGAAGGGCCCGGGCGTCTGGCAGCCGCGCCCCGGTGCCAAGGCCTCGGTGTGGATCTTCCTCGCCGCCATCGTCTCTGTTATGGGTTACGCCACCGTCATCTCCGAGCAGGTCGGGCTCATCAGCGAGCCGACCCTGCCCCGCAACGAGGCGATCATGACCATCATGCTCGCCGCCGCCACGGTCATCGTCCTGGTGACCCGTATCCCGGCGGACGAGATCATCAAGACCCAGGTGTTCCGCTCCGGCATGTCCGCCGCGATCTGCGTCCTGGGTGTCGCCTGGCTGGGCACCACCTTCATCAACCACTACATCGACGACATCCAGGTCCTCGCCGGGGACGTCCTCTCCGCCAGCCCGTGGCTGCTCGCCGTCGTCCTCTTCTTCGCCGCCGCGCTGCTGTACTCGCAGGCCGCGACAGCCAAGGCGCTGATGCCGGCAGCCCTGGTCATCGGCGTGGCGCCGCTCACCGCGGTCGCGGCGTTCCCCGCCGTGTCCGCCCTGTTCGTCCTGCCGACCTACCCGACGCTGCTGGCGGCCGTCGAGATGGACGACACGGGTTCGACGCGCATCGGAAAGTTCGTCTTCAACCACCCGTTCCTCATCCCCGGAGTGGTCAACATCACCGTGGCCGTCCTGCTGAGCTACGGCATCGGCTCGGTGCTCATCTGACCCGGCTCACCCCTGCACGGCTCCACCATCCATCCCTGAGCTCCGGAAAGTAATGTGTCTGACATGGCCCAACCTCTCACTGACGTCGCAATCGCCCAGGCCCACGCCCTCGAGCCGATCACCGAGATCGCCGACCGGGCGGGCATCCCCCGGGATGCGGTCGTCGCGTACGGGCGCAACAAAGCGAAGGTGGACATCACCCGCCTGGGCAACACCCGGCCCGAGGGAAAACTGATCCTCGTCACCGGCATCTCCCCGACGCCGGCGGGTGAGGGCAAGTCCACCGTCCTCATCGGTCTGACCGACGCCATGACCAGGCTGGGCAGGAAGGCGGCGGCCGCGCTCAGGGAGCCCTCCCAGGGACCCGTCATGGGCGTCAAGGGCGGCGCCGCCGGCGGGGGATACTCGCAGATAGTGCCCATGGAGGAGATCAACCTCCACTTCACCGGTGATTTCCACGCCATCTCCGCGGCCACCAACACGCTGGCAGCCATCGTGGACAACCACGTCCAGCAGGGCAACGTCCTGGGCATCGACTCCCGGCGGATCGTGTGGCAGCGCTGCATCGACGTCAACGACCGCTCCCTGCGCGACGTCGTCACCGGCCTGGGCGGTCCGGCGCACGGCACCCCCCGGGAGACGGGCTTCACCATCACGGCGGCGTCGGAAATCATGGCGGTCCTGTGCCTGGCGAGCGACCTCGCGGACCTCAAGGATCGGCTGAGCCGGCTGACCGTCGCCTTCACCTTCGACGACGAGCCCGTCACCGCGGGCGAACTCGGCGTGACGGGCGCCCTGGCGGCGCTGATGAAGGACGCGATCAACCCCAACCTCGTACAGACCCTCGGCGGCACCCCCGCCTACGTCCACGGCGGCCCTTTCGCCAACATCGCGCACGGCTGCAACTCGCTGATCGCCACGCGGGTGGCACTCCAGCACGCGGACGTCGTGCTGACGGAGGCCGGGTTCGGCTCCGACCTGGGCGCCGAGAAATTCTTCGACATCAAGGCCCGCTCCGGCGGCCTGGACGTCAACGGCGCGGTGATCGTCGCGACGATCCGCTCGCTGAAATACAACGGCGGCATGCCCCGCGACGAGCTGACCCGCGAGGACCTGGACTTTCTCCGGGCCGGCGTGAAGAACCTCGCCCGGCATGTCTCCAACATCCAGCAGTTCGGCGTCACCCCGGTGGTGGCGCTCAACCTGTTCACCTCCGACACCCCCGCCGAACGGGCGTTCATGAAGGCATGGGCCAAGGATTTCACCGTGCCGCTGGCCGAGGTCGAGGTGTGGGCGAAGGGCGGCGAAGGCGCGGAGGACCTCGCCCGCCTGGTGCTGGACAACCTCTCGAAGAAATCGACCAGCCTCTACGACCCGTCGAAGGGCGTGGAAAAGTCCATCGAGACCATCGCCAAGCGCATCTACCGCGCCGAGCGGGTCGAGTACTCCGCCAAGGCCCGGAAGGATCTGGCGGTGCTCAAGGCGAACGGCTGGGACACCCTGCCGGTGTGCATCTCCAAGACGCCGTACTCCTTCAGCGACGACCCCGCTCAGCTGGGCGCCCCGACCGGGCACACCCTGCACGTCCGGGAGCTCATTCCGCGTACCGGCGCGGGCTTCGTCGTGGCCCTGACCGGCGCAGTGATGACGATGCCGGGGCTGCCGAGCAGGCCGGCGGCCGACAACATCGACATCGACGTCGACGGGAAGATTTCGGGACTGTTCTAGTCCGCCATCGACCCCGGCCAGCCGGGGTATTCCGGAGTGTCTCCGCCGAACTCGGGGCACAGCGCCTGGAAGGAACACCAGCCGCACAGCTTCGAGGTCTTCGGGCGGAAGCGGCCGGCCTTCCCGTCGCCCTCGATCTTCCCCCACAGGTCGGCGAGGTCGCGCTCGAAGTGCTCGAGCTCCTCCTTTGAGGGCGCGAGGAACATGGAGTCGAGGACCTTGAGGTACATCAGGCGCAGCTGGTGGGGGATGACGCCGTTGAGCCGCCAGTACACCAGGGCGTAGAAGCGCATCTGGAACTGGGCGTCGTGGCTGTAGCGGGGCAGCGGTTTCTTGCCGGTCTTGTAGTCGACCACCCGGACCTCGCCGGTGGGTGCGACGTCGACCCGGTCGATGAACCCGCGCACCGGCACGCCGTTGGGAAGGACGGTGTTGACGTACATCTCCACCGCGTGGGCGTCGAAGCCCCGCGGGTCCTCCATCTCGAAGTAGCCGCGCAGCAGGCCCCGGCAGTCGACGAGGAAGTCCATGAGCGCGTCGGCGGGAACCAGTTCGTCGAGTTCGGCGTCCTCCCCGGTCATGCGGGACCAGTGGGGCTTGAGCTGCTTCACCGCGGCCGGGTAGGTGCGCTCCTCGCGCGGCTGGGCGTGCATGTGCTCGAGAACCGAATGGACCAGATTGCCCTTGACCTGGGGGAGAGTCTTCGGTTCCGGCAGCCGGTCGATGGCCCGGAGCCGGTAGAGCAGCGGGCACTGTTTGTAGTCGGAGGCGCGGGAGGGGGACAGGGCGAGAGGGCGTGGAGCAGTCGAGGTCATGATGGCCCCCACCTTATCCGTGGCAAGCTGGAGACATGAACCAGACGCTCGACCTGATCGATTTCATCGCCGCCAGCCCCAGTTCCTTCCACGCCGCGCGCGTCGTCGCCGACCGGCTCATAGACGCCGGCTTCGTCCCGCAGGATGAGACCGCCCCGTGGGATGCCACCCCCGGCGGGCACGTCATGGTGCGCGGCGGGGCGGTGATGGCGTGGTGGGTGCCGGAGGACGCGTCCCCGGACTCGGGTTTCCGGATCATCGGCTCCCACACCGATTCCCCCGGATTCACCCTCAAACCCTCCCCGGAACTGGAGAAATGCGGCTGGTCGCAGGCCGGCGTGGAGGTCTACGGCGGGCCTGTCCTCGCCTCCTGGCTGGACCGGGAGCTCACCTTCGCCGGCCGGGTGGTGCTCGGCGACGGTTCCGTGCGCCTGGTCTCCACCGGACCGGTCGCCCGGGTCCCGCACCTGGCGGTCCACCTGGACCGGTCGAAGGAGCTGACCCTGGACAAGCAGACGCACATGCAACCGGTGATCGGCCTGGCCGGGGACGGCTCATCCTCGGTGCTGGACGTGGTGGCTTCCCGGGCGGGCGTCGAGAAGCACGACATCGACGGCTTCGACCTGATCACCTGCGACACCCAGCCGGGGCAGGTCTTCGGGGCGGACGTCGAACTGATCGCCGCCGGCCGGATGGACAACCTCACCTCGGTGCACGCCTCGCTGCTGGCGCTGCTGCGCGCGGTCGATTCGGGCGACGCGGGCCGCGACATCCTGGTGCTCGCCGCCTTCGACCACGAAGAAGTCGGTTCGTCGACCACGACCGGCGCCGCTGGACCGGTCCTGGAGGACGTGCTCGCACGCACCGCCCACGCCCTCGGCGCCGACGCGGAGGGGTTGCGCCGCATGTACGCACGCTCCAGCTGCGTGTCCGCGGACGCCGCGCACTCCGTGCACCCCAACCACGCTGGCAAGCACGACCCGGACCACCACCCGCTGATCAACGGCGGCCCGGTGCTCAAGATCAACGCCAACCAGCGCTACGCCTCCACCGCGGAGACGGCCGCGCAGTGGCGTCGCGCCTGCCGGGCTGCCGGGGTGCCCGACCAGACCTTCGTCGGCAACAACTCCGTGCCCTGCGGCTCGACGATCGGCCCGCTCACCGCAACCCGCCTGGGCATCGCCACCGTGGACGTGGGTGTGCCGCTGTTGTCGATGCACTCGGCCCGCGAGCTGGCAGGAGTCCGGGACCAGGTGTGGTTCACGGACGCGCTTGAGGCATACTTGATCAACCGTTGATCCACCCCTCAAGGAGCACCCATTGGCCAACTCCGGCCCCTTCCAGCCCGGCGACCGCGTCCAACTCACCGACGCCAAGCGCAGGCACTTCACCATCATCCTGACCCCGGGGGAGAAGTTCCACACCCACAAGGGCCTCATCCTCCACGACGACATCATCGGCATGGACGAGGGCTCGGTCATCCGCTCCACCCTGGGCTCGGACTACCTGCTCTTCCGCCACCTCATGGTCGACCATGTCCTGTCCATGCCCCGCGGGGCGGCCGTGATCTACCCTAAGGACTCCGCCCAGATCCTCATCGAGGGCGACATCTTCCCCGGCGCGCGCGTCCTGGAGGCCGGCGCAGGCTCCGGCGCCCTCTCGATGGCCCTGCTGCGCGCCATCGGCCCCGAGGGGAAGCTCATCTCCTACGAGATCCGCGAGGACCACCTGGAGTTCGCCGAGTCCAACGTCGACGAGTTCTTCGGCGGGCGCCCCGCGACGTGGGACCCCCGTCTGGGTGACCTCACCCAGGTCACGGTCGACGACCTCGGCGGCCCCGTCGACCGCGTCATCCTCGACATGCTCGAGCCGTGGGAGTGCCTCGACGTGGTGCGCGACGCCCTCATCCCGGGCGGCGTGTTCATGACGTATGTGGCCACCGTTCCGCAGCTGATGAAGGTCATGGAGGGCATCCGCGAGCAGCAGTGCTTCACCGAGCCGAAGGCGTGGGAGTCGCTCGTGCGCGAATGGAAGGTGGAGGGCCTGGCCACCCGCCCGGAGCACCGGATGAACGCCCACACGGCGTTCCTTGTCTGGGCCCGCCGGCTCGCCGACGGCGTCACGCCCCCGCGGCCGCAGCGCCGCGCCCGCAAGTAGCCCTCCCGGCACATACTGTCAGGGGTAACCCCGGGAATGGCCCGGGGGTGAACGGCGTCCCCGGTGGTGGAGGTTACAGTTGAGGCATGGACAGCTCTCAGATCACGGACGCCGCCGGCCTCAGGCGTGAGCTCCAGACGCTGAGCAGCCGCAACGCCAAACTGTCGCAGCTGCTCAAGGCCTCCCGGGACCGGCTCAAAGACCTCTCCGCCCAGGTCGACGCCCTGGCGGAACCAGCCTCCACCTACGGGGTCTACCTCGGGGAGAGCGAAGGGGGACGCGACGCCGAGGTGTACGCCTCCGGCCGGCGCATGCGCCTGAAGGTCTCCCCGCACATCGACCGCGCACAGCTCGTCCCCGGCGCGCTGCTGCGCCTGGGGGACGGCTCCATCGTCGTCGAGACCTGCGGCTTCCCGGACACCGGCGACCTGGGAATGCTCACCGAGCGCATCGCCGGCGACCGGGCGCTGGTGGCCAACTCCACCGGGGAGGAGCAGCTCGTGCGCCTGGCCGAGCCGCTGCGCACCACCGCGCGCGCCGGGGACACCCTGCTCGTGGACACCAAGGCGGGAATGGCTGTGGAGCGCATCCCCAAGACGGAGGTCTCCCAGCTCTCACTGGAGGAGGTTCCGGACGTCACCTACGCAGACATCGGTGGCCTGGACGAGCAGATAGACCAGATCCGCGACGCGGTGGAGCTGCCGTTCTCTCACCCGGACCTCTACCGGCAGTACCAGCTCAGCCCGCCGAAGGGCGTGCTCCTCTACGGTCCGCCCGGCTGCGGCAAGACGCTGATCGCGAAGGCGGTGGCCAACTCCCTGTCGGCGCGGGTCGGCGACGGCTCCGCCAGCTACTTCCTCAACGTCAAGGGTCCGGAGCTGCTGAACAAGTTCGTCGGCGAGACCGAGCGCCGCATCCGGCTCATTTTCGAGCGCGCCAGGGAGCTGGCGGGGGAGGGGCGCCCCGTCATCATCTTCTTCGACGAGATGGAGTCGATCTTCCGCACCCGCGGTTCCGGCGTGTCCTCGGACATGGAGACCACCATCGTCCCGCAGCTGCTCACCGAACTCGACGGCGTGGAGAACCTGGCCAACGTCATCATCATCGGCGCCACCAACCGCGAGGAGCTCATCGACCCGGCGCTGCTGCGCCCGGGACGGCTGGACGTGAAGATCCGCGTGCAGCGCCCCACCAGTGCGGGGGCAAGGGACATCTTCACCCGCTACCTCACCGACCGGGTGCCGCATGCGGTGCCGGTGGGCGAGCTGATCGAGGCGGGCGTCGAGACGCTCTTTGAGCCGCGGCCGTACGTGGAGCTCACCCTCGTCGACGGGGAGACCGAGGTCCTGGACTACTCCGACTTCGTCTCCGGTGCCATGATCGCCAACATCGTCGACCGGGCGAAGAAGCTGGCCATCAAGGACCACCTGGCCGGCGTCAGCGAGGCGGGTGTGACCGTCGCGCACATCCGCGAGGCGGTCGCCACGGAACAGAATGAGAGCGAGGACCTGCCCAACACAGCGAATCCGGACGAGTGGTCGCGGATCGCGGGGCGCCACGGCAAACGCGTCCTCCAGGCACGAGTGATTGGCTAGGGTTGAAAAATATGACCAGATACATGGGCACCGAGACCGAGTACGGCATCTCCACCCCGGAGAACCCGGGGCTGAGCCCCATCGTCACCTCCACCCACGCGGTGGTGGCCTACGCGGCGATGAACACCGGCGCGAGGTCGCGCTGGGACTACGAGGAGGAGTCCCCCCTCAAGGACACCCGCGGTTTCGACCTGCGCCGCTACCACACGGTGCCGGTCGTGGAGCCGGACGCGGTGGGCATCGCCAACGTGGTCACCACCAACGGCGCACGCTTCTACGTCGACCACGCGCACCCGGAGTACTCCTCCCCGGAAGTGTCCAACGCCTACGACGCGATGGTCTACGACGCCGCGGGCGACCTCATCCTGCTCAAGGCCGCCGAGGACGTCGCCGAGCTCTACGGGCAGGGCCTGTCGATCCTCAAGCACCACGACCCGTGCCCGCCGCTGAAGATCTACAAGAACAACGTCGACGGCAAGGGGGCGTCCTACGGCGCCCACGAGAACTACCAGTACTCCCGCAAGACGGACTTCGAGACGCTGACCCAGGCGCTCATCCCGTTCTTCGTCACCCGCAACATCATCGTCGGCGCCGGGCGTGTGGGCATCGGCGAGGCGGGGGAGCAGGATGGATTCCAGATCTCCCAGCGGGCGGACTACTTCCACCAGGAGATTTCGCTGGAGACCACGCTCAACCGCGGCATCGTCAACACCCGCGACGAACCCCACGCCAACGCCGTGCACTTCCGCCGCCTGCACACCATCGTCGGCGACGCGAACATGTCGCAGACCTCGACCTTCCTCAAGCTCGGCATGACCAAGCTGGTCATCGACGCCATCGAGGCCGGCGTCGACTTCTCCGACCTGCGCCTGAAGGATCCGGTCGCCGAGATCAAGCACGTCTCCCACGACCTCACCCTCACCCACCGCCTGCGGCTCCGCGACGGCCGCGAGCTCACCGCGCTGGAGATCCTCGCCTTCTACCGCGATCGGGTCACCGCCGAAGACGACGTCGACGAGCGCGTCATCTCCCTGTGGGGCGAGGTCATGGAGTTGCTTTCCGACGACCCCCTCACAACCTCCCACCTGCTCGACTGGACCGCGAAGTGGGCGCTGATCAAGGGATACCTCGACCGCGGCGTGGACATCGCCGACCCGAAGCTCAAGCTCATCGACCTCCAGTACGCCGACATCGACCCGGCGAAATCCCTCCACCACGCCCTCGTGCGCAAGGGCCGCATGGCCACCCTGGCGACCGAGGAGGAGATCCGCGAGGCGGCGAAGACCCCGCCGGCGGATTCCCGCGCCTGGTTCCGCGGCGCCGTGTCCGCCCGCTTCGGCGAGGACGTCATCGCCGCGAGCTGGCAGACGATGATCCTCAAGTACAGCGAGGGGACCGCCCGCCTGCAGACCAACGACGTCGACAAGCTCACCCGCGAGCACGTCGGCGAGATCATCAACTCGGCGGAGAACACCGACGAGCTGCTGGCCGGGCTGGCGGAGATCGGGATCGAACCCGACCACTACATCACGCACCACAACAAGACCCACATCAACAAACCCCACCAGCACTAGAAACGGAGACCCATCATGACCGGACCCCAGACCCAGGTGAGCGCCGGCGGCGGCGGCGACCGCAACAACGACGCCGCGGAGACGCAGGCAGGGCAGGCCCAGCTCAACACCACCGGCACCGACGACCTGCTCGACGAGATCGACGGGCTGCTGGAGACCAACGCGGAGGAATTCGTCCGCTCGTACGTGCAGAAGGGCGGCCAGTAACCGCCCATGAGCAGCGCCACTGAGGGACGTCTCTTCGCCCGCCGGATCGTCGGCGTCGAAACGGAATACGGAATCACCGCGGTCGCCGGCGACGGCGGCCGCACCCTGAGCCCGGATGAGATCGCCCGGTACCTCTTCCGGCCGATCGTGTCGCGTTACGCCAGCTCGAACATCTTCACGCCCAACGGTTCACGCCTGTACCTGGACGTCGGCTCCCACCCGGAGATCGCCACCGCGGAGTGCGACAGCCTCACCCAGCTGCTCAACCACGAGCAGGCCGGCGACCGGATGGTCGACGAACTGGCGCAGCAGGCCGAGGAGGCGTTGGCCGCGGACGGCATCGACGGACGCGTGTACCTGTTCAAGAACAACGTCGACTCGGTGGGCAACTCCTACGGCTGCCACGAGAACTACCTTGTCGGGCGGCACCTGCCGCTGCGCAACCTGGGCAAGCAGCTCCTGCCGTTCATGATCACCCGCCAGCTCATCTGCGGCGCTGGCATGGTGGGTCGCTCGGGCGGAGGCTTCGACGCAGGTTTCGTCGTGTCCCAGCGCGCCGACCAGGTGTGGGAGGGCATTTCCTCGGCCACGACGCGGGCCAGGCCGATCATCAACACCCGCGACGAGCCCCACGGCGACTCCAACCGCTTCCGCCGCATGCACGTCATCGTCGGCGACTCCAGCATGTCGGAGACCACCTTCGCGCTCAAGGTCGGCTCCACCCTGCTGGTCCTGGAGATGATCGAGGCCGGCGTCGAGCTGCCCGACTTCGAGATGGACAACCCCATCGGCCACATCCGGGACATTGCCCGCGACATGACCGGTTCGACGCCGCTCGCGCTGAAGCAGGGCGGCACCGTCACGGCACTGGAGGTGCAGGAGGCCACCCTGGCCGCCGCAGCCGTGTGGCTGGAGGAGCGCCCGGATGAGGGAACCCCCACCGCGGAGCTGCGCCGGGTGGTCGACCTGTGGACCCGCCAGCTCGAGGCGATCCGCACGCAGGACTTTTCCCGGGTGGACCGGGAGATCGACTGGGTGATCAAGCTCAACCTGCTCAACCGTTACCGAGAGCGGGTGGGGGAGGACTGGACCCACCCGAAGCTCGCCCAGGTCGATCTGGCCTACCACGACATCCGCCCCGGCCGGGGACTGTTCCCGCTGCTCGAGGCCAGGGGACTGGTGGACCGGTGGACCGACGACGCCGCGATCGGGCAGGCCCTCCACGCCGCCCCGGAGACCACCCGCGCGCACCTGCGGGGGCGCTTCATCGCGGCGGCCGAGGAACTCGGCGCACCCGTCACCACCGACTGGGTCCACCTCAAGGTCAACGCCCCCGAGCCCCGCGTGGTGGAACTGCTCGACCCTTTCCAGCCGGTTGACGAGCGCGTGGACCACCTGCTGGCCTATCTTGAGGAGAACGCAGACGCCTACGGGAGGGTCTAGATGGTCAAGACGCAGATGGCGGTCAGCCGGCTCACCAACCTGGTGTTCGCGCTGATCAACGCCGACCGCCACGGCGGGCGGATGCTCACCCCCGCCTGGATCCGGGAACACGTCGACGGTTATCAGGGGCTCGGCGACGACGCCTTCCTGACGAAACTGCGGCGCGACATCGCCACCCTCGGCCGGGCGGGGGTGCCGCTGACCTCGTCGCCGTCCGGTGACGGCGTGACCACCTACCGCCTCCTGTCCGACGAGTATGATCTCCCGGAGGTCACCTTCACGCCGGAGGAGGCGGCCGTGCTGGGCCTGGCCGGGGAGATGGGTCGAAGCAGCGAGTTGGGCGCCTTCGCCCGCTCCGGCTGGACCAAGCTCGCCGCGTCCGGTGTGAGCCGGGACCTTTCGCAGGCCCCGGTGTTCACCAACGTCAACGACCTGCACCGGCTTCCCCCGGAGCTGCTCAAGGACACCCTCGCGATCATCCGGGCGGGTTACCGCATGAGCTTCGACTACCTGGCCACGCCCACCTCGGCCCCAGCCCGCCGGGTCATGGACCCGTGGGGGCTCGTGCCGCTGCACGACCGTCTCTACCTCGTCGGCCACGACATCGACCGGGACGAGCCGCGGTGCTTCCGCATCCGCCGGATCCGCGACGTCCGCGCGCTGCGCGCCCCGGCCACGCACACCGAGGCGCCGGAGAGCCTGCAGACGATCGTCGAGAAGTCGCTGCGCGTGGGGCGCCGGCGTGTCGACGCCGTCCTGCACATCCCGGAGGGCACCGCCCTCGAACTCGCGGCGGCCGGCACACGCCGCGCGGACGGCCTCGTGGAGCTTGTCGACGTCGACCGCGACTGGCTCGCCCGCACCGCCGCCGGTTTCGCACCGGACGTGGTGGTGCACGAACCCACCGACGTGCGCGCCGACATCATCGCACTGCTCCGGGGGGTGGCACGCTGATGCCCGCCAGGACAGGGCCGGCGGATTCCCCCGGCAAGCTGGACACCCTCGTCCGGGCGCTCAACCTCATCCCGTATTTCCAGGCGCACCCCGACCGCACCGTGCTGGAGGCTGCCAAGGATCTCGGCCGCGACCCGGCGGAACTCATCGACGAGCTGGCACGGCTGGCCTGCTGCGGCGTGGGCACGTGGCCGGAGGAGCTGGTCGAGCTGACCGCCTCCTACCAGCGGGTGCAGATCACCAACTCGCAGGGTATGGACCACCCCCTGCGGCTGACGCCCACGGAAGCGGGCGCGCTGCTCCTCACACTGGAGTCCCTGGAGGCCACACCCGGGCTCACCGACCGGGAGGCGGTCATCTCCGCCGCCGCGAAGCTGCGCGGCATCCTCGGCCCGGAGGTGGCGGCCATCTTCGACTCCATCGCGGCCGACGACCCGGCGGAGCGGACCTCCCAGGAAATCCTGCGGGAGGCGATGGAGGCCGGCCGGAAGCTGCGCTTCACCTACCGCTCGCGTTCCTCCGACCGCACCAGCACCCGGGTGGTCGACCCGGCGCGCATCTTCGTCACCGGCGGGGAAACCTACCTCACCGCCTGGGAGGAGACCTCCGGCCGGCACAAGAACTTCCGCGCCGACCGGATGAGTCAGGTGCACATCCTTGACGAGGACTCCTCGCCCCACCTGGCCGCCCTGCCCTTCGATGTGGAGGACCCTTTCGGCTACCGGCGGATCACCGAGCAGGCCGAGCTGCTCATCCACCCCGAGCACACGTGGCTGGCCGATTATTTCCCGGTCACCCTCGGGGAGGTGGCCGAGGACGGTTGGGTGCAGGCTCGGATGCCGGTTGGTTCGAAGGAGTGGCTGATCCGTTTCGCCCTCGGCCAGTCCGATCGGCTGAAGGTCACCGGCCCGCCGGAGCTGGTGGCTGAGGTGCGCGGTCACGCGGTAGCTGCATTGACAGCGTATGATCAAGGATCTAAGTTCGCTAGCCAGTGACGCTTGATCACGCCAGCGTACCCGCCCCAGCTCTTTCTGAGAGGTATCACACTTATGACTCCCGGCCCCTGGGAAATCCTGATCATCGTGCTCGTCGTCGTCCTGCTGTTCGGCGCGAAGAAGCTCCCCGATGCGGCGCGTTCCATCGGACGGTCCATGCGCATCTTCAAGTCCGAGGTCAAGGAGATGAGCAACGACGATCAGCCGCCGGCAGCCCAGCAGCCGCAGCAGGGTCAGATCGCCGCCCCACAGCAGGACTTCTGGGACCAGCCGCAGAACCAGCCCCAGGCGCAGCCGGGCCAGGCGTCCCAGCAGCCACAGCCGGGTCAGCCCGGTCAGCAGCACCCGAACCAGCCGAACCAGTAGGGCGGGGTCACGTCGACAATGTCCCAGTCCGGTGAGGTCACCCGGCGGCGCCCGAGCCTGAGGAAGAGGAGGAAGTCGTCGACCGGCGAGATGTCGCTGGTCGAGCACCTCCAGGAGCTGCGCCGCCGCGTGGTCATCTCCCTGATTGCCGTGCTCGCGGGCACCGTGCTCGGTTTCCTCTGGTACCAGTACAGTCCCTTCGGGCTCAGCCCCCTCGGCGAGATCCTGCGGGGGCCCTACTGTGAGCTCCCACCCGAGAACCGCGCGGATTTCACGGCGGACGGCGAGTGCCGCCTGCTGGCGACCGGCCCCTTCGAGATGTTCATGCTGCGCCTGAAGGTCGGTGCTCTGGCCGGCCTAGTGCTCTCCTCCCCGGTGTGGCTCTACCAGATCTGGGCCTTCATCGTCCCCGGTCTGCACAAGAAGGAGCGCCGCGGTACCTTCACCTTCGTCACCCTCGCGGTAATGCTGTTCACTGCCGGCGCGGTGCTGGCGTACTTCGTCGTGCACTACGGCCTGGACTTCCTGCTCACCGTCGGCGACGAAACCCAGGTCGCCGCACTCACCGGCGAGCGCTACTACAACTTCCTGCTGGCGCTGCTGCTCATCTTCGGCGTGAGCTTCGAGGTTCCCCTGATCATTGTCATGCTCAACATCGTGGGCATACTCGAGTACGAGGCGATCAAGGACAAACGCCGGGTGATCATCCTCACCCTGTTCCTCTTCGCGGCGTTCATGACCCCGGGGCAGGATCCTTTCTCCATGGTGATCCTCGCCGTCGCGCTGACGCTCCTGGTGGAGATGGC
Organism: Corynebacterium marinum DSM 44953; assembly: GCF_000835165.1. Lineage (NCBI taxonomy): Bacteria > Bacillati > Actinomycetota > Actinomycetes > Mycobacteriales > Corynebacteriaceae > Corynebacterium > Corynebacterium marinum. Next base: position 1,289,991 of record NZ_CP007790.1, on the reverse strand, counting down.
GATGCAGTTCGCCCGCTGGAACGACAAACGCCGGCAGCGCCACCGCCCGGAGTGGATGGACCTCGAGGACGAGGCCGCCTCCCCGTTGAACAGCGGCCCGGGCGGGGTGGACGCACCGGCGCCGGTCAGCGCCCCCGCCCCGGTGGCGCCGTCGCACGGGACCTTCGACGACGTGCTCTGAGGTTCCGGGTGATCAGGCGACCTCTTCTTCAGTAACGTGGGTCTCATGGACACCAACGACAGCACTGTGAGTCACCTCGCGGAGTTCACCTCCCGCCTCAGCTTTCCGCTGGACGACTTCCAGCTCCAGGGCTGTCAGGCGGTGGAGGACGGCCACGGGGTGCTTGTCTGCGCCCCGACGGGCGCCGGCAAGACCATCGTCGGCGAGTTCGCCGTCTCTCTGGCGCTGTCCCGGGGGACGAAGTGCTTCTACACCACGCCGATCAAGGCGTTGAGCAACCAGAAGTACCACGACCTGGTCAAGGCGCACGGCAAGGAGGCCGTCGGCCTGCTCACCGGCGACGTGTCGATCAACGGCAGCGCCGAGATCGTCGTCATGACGACCGAGGTGCTGCGCAACATGATCTACGCGGCCTCACCGGCGCTGGACCGCCTCAGCCACGTGGTGATGGACGAGATCCACTATCTGGCCGACCGGGAGCGCGGCCCGGTGTGGGAGGAGGTCATCCTCAACCTCGATGAGCGGGTCAACATCATCGGGCTCTCGGCGACGGTGTCGAACTCGGAGGAATTCGGCGACTGGCTGTCCACCGTCCGCGGCGACACGAAGGTCATCGTCACCGACCTGCGCCCTGTCCCGCTGGATCAGTGGATGATGGTCGGCCGGAAGATCTACCCCCTGTTCGAACCGGGCACGGGCGGCCAGGTCAACCGGGAACTGGAGCAGCGCATCGAGCGGATGGAGTCCGCCCAGGCGGAGGAGGGGCGTTCCGACTGGGAGTCGGGCCGCGGTTTCCGCGCGAGGGCGGAGGGCCGCCGTGCGGGCGTCAAACGCCCCGAAGACCGTCAACGGCCGGTGGGGCGCCCCGAGGTCATCCGGGTGCTGCAGAGCATGAAGATGCTGCCCGCCATCACCTTCATCTTCTCCCGAGCGGGATGTGACGGCGCGCTCTTCCAGTGCCTGCGCTCCAACCTGGTCCTCACGAGCCAGGAGGAGTCGGAGCGCATCGAGGCGATCATCGACGAGGGCGTCGCGGGCATCCCGCTGGAGGACCTCGAGGTGCTGCAGTTCTCCCAGTGGAAGGCCGCCCTGAAGCGCGGTTTCGCCGCCCACCACGCGGGCATGCTCCCGGCGTTCCGCCACATCGTGGAGAAGCTCTTCGTCCAGGGGCTGCTGCGCGCGGTCTTCGCCACCGAGACTCTCGCCCTGGGCATCAACATGCCGGCGCGCAGCGTGGTGCTGGAGAAGCTGGTGAAGTTCGACGGTGAGAGCCACGTCGACCTCACCCCGGGCCAGTACACCCAGCTCACCGGGCGGGCGGGGCGACGCGGTATCGACGTCATCGGCCATGCCGTGGTGCAGTGGTCGCCGGCCATGGACCCGCGGGCGGTGGCGGGGCTGGCGTCGACACGCACCTACCCGTTGATCTCCACGTTCGTCCCCGGCTACAACATGGCCGTCAACCTGCTGAACATGCTCGGCTTCGAGCCTTCGCTGCGTCTGCTGGAGAAGTCCTTCGCCCAGTATCAGGCCGATGAATCCGTGGTCGACGATGTGCGCGAGATCGAGCGCGCCGAGCACCGTGTCCGGGAGTTGCGCTCCCAGCTCAACGACGCGATCGTCACCTTCGCCCCGCCCGTCCGCGACGGGGACGACGCGGCCGACCTGCTCGTCGATTACATGCGTCTGCGCCGCGATCTCAGCGAGGAGGAGAAGGCCTCCCGCCTCCACTCGATGGAGCAGCGTCAGCAGGAGACCGTCACGCTGCTGGGGAAGCTGCAGGTCGGCGACGTCATCGCGATTCCGGGGCGCAAACACCCGGTGCTGGCGGTGGTGGTCACCCCCGCCAACCAGACCGCCGACCCGCGCCCGTGGGTGACCACGGAGCAGGGCTGGTCCGGGCGTATCGACGCCGCGTCCTTCGCCAACCCGCCCATCACCATCGGCCAGATGCGCCTCCCGCGCAACGTGGTCAAGGAACCGCGGCGGAACACCCGCTACGTCGTGGACCATTTCCGGCGGCACAGTTTCGGCCGTCCGGGCAAGATGCGCCAGGTGGCCCGGGTGCGCGACTCGGAGAAGGTGACCGCCCTGCGCACCGCCCTGCGCGATCATCCGGTGCACACCTGGCCGGCGACCGACCGGGAGCAGCTGGCCCGTGTGGGCGAGAAGCTGGCGCGCCGCGAACGGGAACTCGACCGGCTCAACGCCCGCATCGAGAAGGCCACCGACACCCTCGGCAGGCACTTCGAGCGCATCATCGCGCTGCTGTCGGAGATGTACTACGTGGAGTTCGAGGGCACCGGCCCGGACCGGATCCCGGTGCTCACCCCCGAAGGCGAACTGCTGTCCCGGATCCACATCGGGTCCGACCTGCTGGTGGCCCAGTGTCTCCGCCGCGGGATCTGGAACGAGCTCGACCCGGCGGAGCTGGCCGGAGTGGTCTCGCTGTGCACCTTCGAGAGCCGGAAGAACACCGGCGGGGAGCCCGAGGCCGCCACTGACCGGATGGCCACGGCCATGGACGACACCATGCGGGTCTGGTCCGAGCTGGCGGCCGACGAGAAGCGGCACAACCTACCCCTCACCCGGGAGCCTGAGGCCGGTTTCGCCCTGGCCATGCACCAGTGGGCGGCCGGCGCCCCACTCGGTTACTGCCTGGCCGCCGCGGCCGAGTCGGGTGCCGAGATGACCCCGGGAGACTTCGTCCGCTGGTGCCGCCAGGTCATCGACCTGCTCGACCAGGTGGCCAAGACCGCCTACACCGACGATGTGCAGGCCAACGCCCGGCGCGCCATCAACGCCATCCGCCGGGGTGTGGTGGCCATCGGCTACTAGTTCGCCTGTTGGCGCACTCTGAAAGGAGGAACCCGCAAGCAGTGGCTCCTTTCGGGGTGCAGGCCGGAAACCCGGCTGATTGCGGGTTTTTCCATTCAGAAGGGGAGAGCGGCACTTCAGTACGCCTGCTGCAGGGCAGCCACGGCCGCGGCGATGGCGCCCCGGTGCGGGGCGACCTGCGCGACGGTGGCGATGCCGGTGTTCATGCCCAGGGGGTCGGTGACCATGGACTGGACTGCGGCGATCTCCCCGTTGACGATCACGGGTCCGCCGGAATCGCCCTTGATGGCCTTGGGATTGTTGTGGAGGATCGCCGCGGAGGTGACGAAGGTGCGCACATTGCGCCCGACGGCGATGGGGGAGCGGGCGATGACCCGGCCGACCCGCTGTCCGGGGCGGCGCAGACCGCCGCCGAAGCCCTCGGTGACGGTGGGGGCGAGGAAGGGGGCGGGGGACGTCGACAAGCGGAGCAGGTCCTTGGGCGGGGACGGGGTGTCCAGACGCAGGACCGCGATGTCCGTGCGGGGGATGCGGACCGCGCCGAGGACCTTCGCGGGGAACCACGCGCCGCTGACGAAGATCGGGCCGCTGCGTCCGCGCAGGAAGTGGGAGCAGCTGAGGACCAGGTCGGTGCGGGTGTGGACGGCGGCCTCCAGGTCCGGGCTGATGAGCACGCCGGAGCAGTAGGAACGGCCGGACTTCAGTCGCAGGGTGGTGGAGGAGGACACGCCGCCCCAGGGTAGCGGCGCTTAGGATGGTCGGCATGGCTGAACTCTTCGACTCCACCGTCTACGCCCGCCGCCTCGAGGAAGCCGCCCGCCTGTGCCGGGTCCGGGGGCTGGCGGGGCTGATCATCGGGACGGGCCCCGAACTGGCGTACCTGACCGGTTCCTGGCTGAGTTCACACGAACGATTCACCGCGGTCGTGGTCCCCGCGGACGGCAGGCCGGTGCTCCTCGTGCCGGTGACTGATGTCGGCGATGTCGCGCACTCCGCCGTCCCCGAGCTCGACGTTCAGGTCCGCGGGTGGACCGACGGGCAGGACCCGCACGCGCTGGCCGTGGCCGCACTGGGGGAGACCGGCGCGGTGGCCTTGGGCTCCTCTCTGACCACCCTGCACGTGCTCGACCTGCAGCGGAAGCTGGTAGGGCGGGAGACGGTGGCGGCGGCGACCACGCTCAAGGAGTTGTTCATGCGCAAGGACCTCGCGGAAGTGGAGCAGCTCCACCTGGCGGCCGCCGCGATCGACCGGGTGCATGAGCGGGTGCCCGGGCTGTTGCGCGCCGGGCGCACGGAGGCGCAGGTGGCCGCGGACCTGCACGCGCTGATCCTCAAGGAGCACGACCAGGTGGACTTCGTCATAGTCGGCTCCGGCCCCAACGGGGCGAACCCGCACCACAGCCACTCCGGCCGGGTGCTGGGGACCGGGGACATCGTGGTGGTGGACCTCGGCGGCACCCGGGGTCCCGGCTACCACTCGGACTCGACCCGCACCTATGTCGTCGGTGGTCTGGAACATGCGGCCCCGGACGCGGTGGCCGCCTACGGGGTTCTCCACCGGGCGCATGCGGCCGCTGTGGCGCAGGCCCGCCCGGGTGTGACAGCTGAATCGGTGGACCGCGCCGCCCGTGACGTGATCACGCAGGCCGGGTACGGGGAGTACTTCATCCACCGCACCGGCCACGGCATCGGGCTGTCCACGCACGAGGAGCCCTACATCATGGCCGGCAACGGCCTGGTCCTGGAACCGGGGATGTGCTTCTCCATCGAACCGGGGATCTATCTGCCCGGCCACTGGGGAATGAGGCTGGAGGATATTGCCGTGGTGACGGACAACGGTGTAGAATTGCTGACACGTCACCAACGAGATCTGAGGTAACCCCATGAGCGGCACCACCCGCGCCCTGTTCGTCGGACACGGCACCCCCATGAACGCCATCGAGGACAACGACTACACGCGCACCTGGTCGAAGTTAGGCCAGGAGGTCAGTCAGGCCGCCCCCCGGGCGATCCTCGCCGTCTCCGCCCACTGGTACACCAAGGGCACCGGAGTCACCGCGATGACCAACCCGCGCACCATCCACGACTTCTGGGGCTTCCCCCCGGAGCTCAACGCCGTCCAGTACAACGCCCCGGGCGACCCCGAGGTCGCCGAGCTGGTGCGAGACATCGCCAAGCCCACGCTCGTGCAGAACGACCATGACTGGGGCCTCGACCACGGCACCTGGTCCGTGCTCAAGCACATGTTCCCGGAAGCCAAGATCCCCGTCGTGCAGCTGTCCATCGACGCCTCCAAGCCCCTGCACGAGCACGTCGCCCTCGGTTCCCGGCTGGCGAAGCTCGCCACCGATCACAACGTCCTCATCGTCGGCTCCGGCAACGTCGTCCACAACCTCTCCCTGGTGCAGTGGCACGCCGGCGACACCGGCTTCGGCTGGGCCGACTCCTTCGACGAGGCCGCCCGCGACATCATGCTCGGCGACCCGGACCGCCTCGAGGCACTGCGCGACCACGAGGGCTACACCCGCTCGGTCCCCACACCGGACCACTTCCTGCCCCTGGCCTACATCGCCGGCGTCACCACCGCAATCGGCGGTAGCCAGGTCGACGTGTTCAACGAGCAGCGCACCATGGGCTCGCTCTCCATGACGGGATACCGGGTGGCATCCTAGAGGGCATGAACGCACTCCTGCTCCTCGGCGGACACTCGGACATCGGCGGAGAGCTCGCCGCACGGCTGTGTTCCGGGCGCCCCGTCGTGCTCGCCGCCCGCCGCGCGGACTCTCTTGCCGACGTCGCCGCCCGCCTCCGGGCCGCCGGCGCCACCGCCGTCCACACCCTCGCCTTCGAGGCGGCCGACCTTGCCTCGCACCGGGAGCTGGTCGAGCGGGCGCAGGAACTGGCCGGGGGAGTGTCCACCGCGGTCCTCGCCTTCGGCATCCTCGGCGACCAGGCCCGCGCCGAGAAGGACGAGGCCCACGCCGCCGAGATCGCCACCATCGACTACACCAGCCAGGTGAGCATGCTCACCGTCCTGGCCGACACCATGCCGCACGGGGAGATCGTCGCCTTCTCCTCCATCGCCGGCTGGCGGGCGCGCCGGGCCAACTACGTCTACGGCTCCACCAAGGCCGGGCTGGACGCTTTCTGCCAGGGACTGGCCGACCGCCTGCACGGCACACCGCTGCGCCTGATCACCGCCCGCCCCGGGTTCGTCATCGGCTCCATGACGCAGGGGATGAAGCCCGCCCCCATGTCCGTGACTCCGGCGCAGGTCGCGGATGCCGTCGCCGCGGAGATCCGCACCGGGAAGGGGAGCGCCACCCTGTGGATCCCCCGGCGGCTGCGCCTGCTGGCCTGGGTGATGAAGCTCGTCCCCCGCCCCGTCTGGCGCCGCATGCCCCGCTAGCCCGCCACCTCGTACTCGCCGTCCCCGGTGGCCAGGTACTCGGTGTGCGGGCGCGCCGGGGCACCGCACCGGTGAGCGCAGCCGACGAAGTGGGTGCGTTCCGACACGAGGGCGCCGGAAGCCGCCGCCTGGAGCGCGTCGCCCCGGACGTCGGAGAGCGCCAGGGAGCACTGGGCGGCGCCCACGCACGCGGAGACGGTCCGCAGCGGCGAATTCACGTCGAAGATCAGCCCCTGCGGCGCCAGCACGCGGACGACCTGTTCGGCTACGGATTCGCTCAGCCCCTCGATCCGCAGCACCCGGTCGCGGCACAGGGTCACGGGCGCCTCGATCACGTCGAGCATCCGCGCCATCCGGGAGGTCAGGACACCCAGCGGCAGCCCGGCGCCCAGGTGCACCAGCCCGTCCTCCTGCGCGAGCCACCCGATCTCGCCCACAGGCGCGGCCAGCTCACCCGGGTCGACGGGGATGCCGGCGGATCGGGCGGCGTCGAGAAGCGGGCCCCCGGAGTAGAGGCGCAGCCGACCGGCGTCGGTGAGGTGCAGGCGGGAGGCCGCGTGTTCGTCGGCGAGCGCGGCGAGCGGCTCCCACCCGCCGGGGGCGATCACGCCCGCGGGCACGGCGATGTCGAGGAATGCGGGGAGAAGTTCGGTCACGACTGAGCAGTCTAGTTACAGTGGGGTGCGTGTTCACCAACCGTGCCGACGACCCCCGGATCCACCGGTCCGGCGTGGGCGAGGCCGCAGCGCGCGCCTGGCTACCGCTGGCGCACGAGGTCGGCAGGGGAGCAGTCCGTCGGTTGACCGGCCGCGACGGCTCCCCGCGGCGGCCGTCGTTCACCGAATGGGACACGGAACCCAGCTTCGACCACGCCACCTGGGTGATCGGTGAGAAACCGGGGACTCTCCTGGCCTCCGCGCCCATGCGTCTGCTGGGGACCTCCGGTTCCGCCAACCCCGCGACGGCCTGGCGCATCGAGTACGTCACCACCGACGCCCGCGGCCGCACCATCACCGCCACCGGCGCCTTCCTCCGCTCGCGCCGGCCCTGGCGCGGCGGCCCGCGGCCGGTCGTCGCTTTCGCGCCCTCGACCCAGGGCGTGGCGAAGCACTGCGACCCCTCCTACAGCTGCTCGGTGGGGATGAGCGTCAGCCTCGACGGGCCCCTTGACATCGTCGCCTCCTACGAGTTGCCGGCCCTGACCATGCTGCTGGCCGCCGGCGCACACGTCGTCCTCACCGACTACCCGCGGGACCCCGACTTCGGTTGGCAGCTCTACTGCGACCACCCCTCCGGCGGCCGCGCGCTTCTCGACGCCGTCCGCGCCGCCCGCCCCCTCGGACTGCCGGAGGACACGCCGGTGGGGATGTGGGGCTTCTCGCAGGGCGGGGCGGCGGTGGGCATGGCACTGGAACGGGCCGACTACGCTCCCGACGTGCGGACCCGCGCCGCGGTGGTGGGAGCCCCGCCCTCCCGGCTCAACGAGGTGCTCACCCATCTCGACGGCTCCCTGGTCACGGGCGTGCTCTCCTACGCGGTCGCGGGCCTGCTGGTCATCTCCCCGGAGATCCGCGCGGAGATCCTCGCCAGCCTCTCCCGGGAGGGCATGGACCACGTCCTCGCCGATACCACCACCTGCGCGGTCAGCTCGGTCTTCACCTCCGGGTGGCGCGGCACATCCCGCTGGACCCGCTCCGGTGTGCCCCTCGGCGAGCTTCTCGACGACCTCCCGCACGTCGCCGCCGAATTCGACCGCCGCGAGCTCGGCACTGCGGCGCCGTCCGTGCCGGTGCTGCTGTGGGGCTCCCGGCACGATGACGTCGTCCCCGCCCGGCAGGTCCGCGAACTGCGGGACGCGTGGCGCGGGCAGGGCGCCGAACTCACGTGGCTCGAGGACCGCACGCCCCGGCTGCCGGGCCGGACCGGGGCGAATCATTTCGGCCCCTATTACCGGCGCCTGCCCGGCAACGTCGGGTGGTTGATCGATCAACTGCGCAGGTAGTGTGGCAGACGTGCCGTTGATCTTCGCAATCGTTCCCGTCCTCCTCATCGAGGCCCTCACCTTCTGGGCTGTGGCCTCCTGGCTCGGCGTCGGCTGGGCCCTGCTCCTGCTGTTCGTCCTCATGGCCCTCGGGCTGGTCAGCGCCGGAGTGGAGATGCAGCGCGTCGGCCGGCTCGCCGCCGCCCAGCGGATCAGCGCCGGGCGCCTGGCAGGCGACTACGGCCTGCTCACCGCCGGCGCCATCCTGGCCGGCACCCCCGGCATCGCCTCCTCCGTGGTGGGCCTGTTGCTCATCTTCCCGCCGACCCGTTCCCTCGCGCGCAGGATGCTCGCCGCGAAGCTGATCGGTTCCATCGAGAACTTCGGCGTCCGCAGCTTCGAGGCCACCAACGCCGGCCGCTCCGCCACCAGCTACGGCAGCTTCGTCGACCCGGAGGCCCCGCGTTCCGGCGAGCCCGCCGGCGAGGTCATCGACGAATCAGAGATCGAGGAATGGACCCGCGACATCCGCCCCGAGGACTTCGGCGGAAAGCCGGGGGACAGGGAGTGATTCTCCTGCTGCGTCTCCTCCTCGCCGCAGCCTCCGGTTTCCTCGCCTTCACCTCCAACGAACCGTTGGGCTGGTGGATCGCGGGGGTCCTGGGCATGGCGGGGCTCTACGTCTCGGTCATGCCCTGGAAGGGCCGGCCGGGCCCCTCTCTGCGCGCGGGCGCCCTCATCGGCTTCGTCCACGCCCTGGTGGTGTACCTGTTCATGCTGCCGTGGATCGGCGAGTTCGTGGGCAACCTGCCCTACGTCGCGCTCTCCGTCTTCTGCGCCCTCTACGCGCTGGCCGCCGGCCTCGGCGGGGTGGCTGTCGCCCGGTGGCGCTACGGATTCCTCGCTTTCCCCTTCGTCTACGTGCTCGTCGAATGGGCCCGCAGTTCCTTCCCCTTCGGCGGCTTCGCCTGGGTCCGGCTGACCTGGGGCCAGGTCAACGGACCCCTGGCCGACCTCGCCGTCTGGGGCGGCCCCGCCCTCGTGACCCTGGCCGCCGTGGTGGTCGGCGCCGGGCTGGCGGGCCTGCTCACGCGCGACCGCCGGGTACGGGTGACGGCGGTGGCGGCGGTGATCCTTCCGTCGGCGGCCGGCCTGCTCACCGGCCTGACCGTGGTCGACCGCGAGGAAGCCACCGTCGGCCAGGTCACCGTCGCCGCAGTGCAGGGCAACGTGCCCCGCATGGGGCTGGACTTCAACGCCCAACGCCGGGCGGTGCTGACCAACCACGTCAACGTCACCGAGCAACTGGCCGCCCAGGTGGGGGAGAGCGGGGAGGAACTCGACCTGGTCATCTGGCCCGAGAACTCCTCCGACGTCAATCCCTTCGCCGACGAACGGGCCGGGCAGCTGGTCGCTCAGGCGGTCGCGGCCGTCGATACGCCGGTGCTCGTGGGCACCATCACCCGCGACGAGGTCGGCGACCGCAACACCATGGTGGTGATGGACCCCGAGACCGGCAGGGGAGACCACCACCACAAGCATTTCCTCCAGCCCTTCGGCGAGTACATGCCCATGCGCGACTTCTTCCGCATGTTCTCCCCGTACGTCGACCAGGCCGGGGACTTCAAGCCCGGCCCGCCCGAGTTCACCGTGCGGATGGACGACATCGTCCTCGGCGTGGCCACCTGCTACGAGGTCGCCTTCGACCCGGCCTACCGCCAGGCGGTCCTCGACGGTGCCCAGCTGCTGAGCACGCCCACCAACAACGCCACCTTCGGTTTCACCGACATGACCTACCAGCAGCTGGCCATGAGCCGGATGCGCGCCATCGAGGTCGACCGGGCCCTGGTCGTGGCCGCCACCTCCGGTGTCTCCGCCATCGTCCACCCCGACGGCTCCGTCAGCCAGGAGACGGGGATCTTCGAGCCCGGGACCCTCGTGGAGACGCTGCCGCTGCGGGATTCGCTCACCTTCGCGGCCCGGTACGGCCATATCGTTCAGCTGGGACTTATAATCCTGGGAGGCATGCTCTTGGCCGCCGCCCTGGTGACCGCCCGCCGGAAGCCGCTTCGTGCCACAGGCAAGCCTCGACCGTCAACACCCCATAGGAGACCTTCGTGACCAACCCCAGTGACGCGACCCTGGTGATCATCCCCACCTACAACGAGCTGGAGAACCTCCCGCTCATCGTGGGACGTGTCCGCGCCGCGACCCCGGAGGTCGACATCCTCGTCGTCGACGACAACAGCCCTGACGGCACCGGGGACAAGGCCGACGAGCTGGCTGCGGAGGACGCGCGCATCAACGTCCTCCACCGCGAGAGCAAGGGCGGCCTGTGCGGCGCGTACGTGGCGGGTTTCCAGTGGGGCCTGGAGCGCGAATACACCGTCCTGTGCGAGATGGACGCCGACGGCTCCCACGCCCCGGAGCAGCTCCACCTCCTGCTGTCCGAGATCGACTCCGGCGCGGACCTGGTCATCGGTTCCCGCTACGTCCCGGGTGGCAAGGTCGTCAACTGGCCGAAGAAGCGCTGGATCCTGTCCAAGGGCGGCAACGCCTATATCTCGTTCATGCTGGGCGGTGGCCTGTCCGACATGACCGCCGGCTACCGCGCCTACCGCCGCGAGGTGCTCGAGGCGATGGACCTGGACGAGCTGTCGAACGCCGGTTACATCTTCCAGGTCGACCTCGCCTGGCGGGCAGTCGTCGGCGGTTTCGACGTCCGCGAGGTGCCCATCACCTTCACCGAGCGCGAGATCGGCGAATCGAAGCTCGACGGCAGCTTCGTCAAGGACTCCCTCGTCGAGGTCACCCGCTGGGGCGTCAGGCACCGGGCCGGCCAGGCCGCCGAGATCGCCAAGGTAACCAAGGGCATGCTCGGCTACGAATTCAAGCACTGGCAGCGCAGCCGCCGGCGCTGACACGGCAAAACTCCCCTCCCAGGAGGACGGGAGGGGAGCAGGTGCGGGGGAGTCCTGGGGAGGACTACTCGCCTTCCTTGGACTGCTGCTCCTTGAGCAGGCGGGCCGCGGAACGACGACGCTTGCGCAGCAGCTCGACGCGCTCCTCGAGGAGGACGTCGAGCTCTTCGATGGAACGACGCTCAAGCAGCATGTCCCAGTGCGTGCGCGGGGGCTTGACGGGCTTGGACTCGACGCCTTCGCCCTCCATGAGGGTTCCCAGCTGGCCGTTCTTGCACATCCACTCTTCGGGGATCTCCGCGTCGTCGGCGAACGGGACCTCGTAGATCTCGCCGCTGTCTGTGCGGTACTTCACCATCTGGCGCGGGGCAAGGTCGTGGTCGCGGTCAGTTTCATAGCTGACGGCACCCATGCGGCTGCCGCGGAGTACGCGATCTGCCATTGCGGCATCATCCTTTTCGTTGCATTCCCGGGGGAACCGGGGCGAAAGATCCCGCCCGGTTCACTTGTAGACGTACCAGTATAACGGACCCGCCGCGCCTTTTGTTCCCTGCGCACGGCAACGATCGGTTATTGTGTGTCACGTGACGATATCCCCAACCAAACCTGCGGTTTCCTGCGCGTGGTGCGGCAAGGAGCTGAACAGCACCGGCCGCGGCCGACCGAGGAAGTACTGCAGCAGATCCTGTAAACAGCGGGCCTATGAACAGCGCCACAATGTCGCAGGTACCAGTATCCCGGCGGAAGCGGTTATCATTCATCCGGACCGCGTCGAAGCACTGCGGGATTCGCTCTTCGAACTGCGGTGCGCGGCCGAGGACGTCGCCACCGCATCCGCGGAGGGCGCTGACCCGGACGAATTGCGCGACCTGTGCACCGAATTGGTTGCGCTCGCACGGACGATTGAAAAGTTGAGGTAACACAGGATGGCCCAGCAGAAATCCGCCAGCAAGATCGTCATCGCGATCTTCGTCGTACTCATCGTTGTACTCGCCCTGGTGGCTGTCGTGCCGGTGCTCATCGCCATGGCAATGGGGCCGGGCGTGCGCACGGAGGGGCTGTCCGCGGAGGGCGCGCAGCCGGCGTCGACCGACATCAACGGTCAGTGGCGCGTCACGCAGACCCGGGACGAGAACACCACGTCCGTCGGCTTCACCTTCTTCGAGATCCTGCCGTCCGACCGCCGGGAGACCTCCGGGTCGACCCAGGACGTCGAGGGCTACGTGACGATCGAGGCCGGCACCCTGCAGGCCGGCGAGATCACCGTCGACATGAACGAGGTATCCACCGACAACGAGCGGCGCGACATCAACGTCCGCACCAAGATCCTCAACACCAACGAGTTCCCGACAGCCACCTTCCGCGTCACCGAGCCCGTCGACGTCTCCGAGATCCCGGGTGACGGAACCCCCGCGAAGCTGACGCTGGACGGGGAACTGGAGATCCGCGGGGAGACCCGCCCGTTGAGCCACGAGTTCGACGTGCTCCGCGACGGAGAGCTTCTCGTCGTCTCCGGTGACGTCCTCATCAACCGGAATGAGTACGGCGTGGAGTCGCCCGATTTCGTCGCCGCCAAAATCGACGACGTGGGCGAGCTGAACATCCGCATTGCCCTGGAGAAGAACTGATGACTCCCGCACGCATGATCCCGATGATCTGGCTGCGCCTCATCGTCATCCTCGGGTTCGGAATATTCGTCGCCTGGCAGGGGCACTGGTTCGTCGGCGTCATCGCCGGCGTCATGGTTCTGGCCTCTGCGGGACAGCTCTGGTACGCATACCGTCAGCGGGACGCGGAGTAAGGCACTCAGCCCTAGTTACGTCACAGTGACGTAATGGGGCGGGGCCCGGGGGTGGTGTAGAAGTGGCCGCCAACGGGCCTTAGCGCGTTCCCGGGGCCGCATGTGGCACGGGTGCCGTCGGGAGCCGGGTCAGCACCCGCGCCGGTGCGCCGGGGATGAGCGGGCGCGCCGCGGCGGGCCGCTCGGCACGGAACTTCTGACGGAAGCAATCCGTCGGCGCGGGAACGTCAGGACGGGCGGGGGCAGGACCGTGAACGCGCAGAGGCGTCAGGACTAAGGGGCTAAAGGGGGCGAGCAGCGATTCGGGCCGGTCTGCCCGGCATTGCTTATTGTCCGATAATGTACATTATGTCATTTCGTGTGGGGCCGGCACTCCTCCCGCGCGCTCAGCGCAGCGTCGCCAACCACGTGTCGACCGCCGCCTGCCGCTCCCCGAGATGCTCCTCACGGTCAAGTTCGAGTTCGGCGGCGATCCGCCCGTCGATCATGTAGACCACCCGGTCACCGTGGGACGCCACCTGCGGATCATGCGTGACCAGCAGCATGGTCATGCCGTCGGCATTGAGCTCCTCCAGAATCCCCATGATCTCCTGCGCCGCGGTCGAATCCAGCGCGCCGGTCGGTTCGTCGCCGAAGACGATCGCCGGATCGTTGATCAGCGCCCGGCAGATGGCCACCCGTTGCAGCTGGCCGCCGGAAGCCTGCGAGATGTCCCGGTCGCCGAGCTCCCTCACTCCGGTCCGCGCCATGAGCGTGCCCGCGCGTTCGTTGAGCACCGCACGCGGGGCCAGCTTGGCCAGGTATCCCGGGAGCACCACGTTATCGAGCAGGGTGAGGTTTTTCAGCAGATGGACCTGCTGGAAGACAAAGCCCATGCGGGTCAGGCGCAGATTCGCCAGCTCTGCGGCGTTGAGGTCCGCCAGCGCCTCCCCGTCCAGGCTCACGGTACCGGCGTCCGGGCGATCCATCCCGCTGACCGCGTACAACAGCGTCGATTTACCGCAGCCCGAAGGCCCCATGATGCTGAGGAACTCGCCGCGGCGGACCGTCAGGTCCACACCGTGCAGGACGGTGGTGCCGCCGAAATGCTTCTCGACGCCCCGCGCCTCCAGAATTGCGTTCTGAGCTGGTGTTTCCTTCATTTTTCCGGTCCTCTTACTCGACGTTCAGGGTGCTGATTCCGGCGTTGCCGACCTCGCGGGTGGCCACCGTCGTAGCGGCGCCCACCGCCAGGATGAGGGCGGCTGCGACGGCGGCCAGGGCAGGCCCGATGAGCAGATCGATCTGGCTGGTGCCCTGGAGCAGGTTGGCGGTGCCGCCGAACATGACCTCGAAGATGAGGTTGAACAGCCTCTCCCCCACGGTCGCCGCTCCCAGCAGCCCCACCGGCACGGCCAGGACGAGGACGGTGAGAATGCGCGTGAGATACTGCGCGCGCACGTCGCGGTCCGTGGCCCCGATCGCCCGTTGGATCGCCACCTGGCCGCGGTCCGAGGCCAGCAGCATGCGGGTGAACATCATGGTCATGAGGACAGCCAGCAGCATCGCAGCCAGCGCCGAAGCGCGAGCAGGGAGAGCGCTATCTCCCCCTCGCCGGACGGCGCCCGCCCGTCGGCGTAGCTGACCGGCAGGATGTCGTGGTCGCCGCTTTCGACGTAGAGGTTGACGCTGGTGCCGTCCGTCCCGCCCACCTCATGGCGGGTCGTGGTCAAGGCCGTGAACTCGGCGACGTCGGGCGTGGCCGCGAGGGTGTCGACGGCGGCGTCGAAAAGCTCGGCGGAGGAGTCGTCCGCGTACTGCAGATCCATGCGGACATCGGCCGGACCGACACCCATGTAGGTGAGAAACTGCGGGGACCGGACGGTCAGGGCGGCGCTGCTGGGCACCACCACGATGAAGACGCTGACGACGAAGACGAAGAAGAGCAGCACGAACATCGTCCACCGGCGGCTCAGGTCGATCAGCCCCAGCGAGACGTTGGTCGGCGTCGCCATCCTGTGCAGCTTGAGACCGCGGGCCCAGGCTTTCCCGCCCGGCTCGGTGGCGCGCAGGGCCGCCACCGGGCTGATCCGGTTGAGCCTGCGCAGCAGGAGGCGGATGGAAACCAGAATCAGCGCATAGACACCGACCGCAGTGAACGCCGGGGCGAGCCATAACGCCGCTCCGCCGCCGGTGCCCAGGTAGCGGTTGAGTCCCGTGGACAGCGCAGGGGCCAGTGCCAGGCCCCCCCCCCAGCAGCCCCAGGGAACAGGCCACCGCCCCGAACGCTGCGTATTTGGCCAGGTAGATCCGGCTGATCCCGCGCGGGGCGACCCCGATGGCCGCGAGCACTCCGATCTCACGGCGGTCCTGCTGGACCGCCGTGAGGAAGGACAACCGGAGACACAGCAGCCCGACCAGCATCAGCAACAAGGCGGCGAGGACGACCACTCCGGCGACGATGCCCTCGCTGATCATGTTGAACATGGTGAAGGTGGCGCGGTCGACCATGTGGCCGGCGCTGGGCAGGCGGTCGTCCTGGTAGGCCTTCCGGAATCCGGCGATCTGCGTGTCCGGATCCTCCAGCCAGAAGGAGATGAGGTGCTCCGGCGTGCCGGTGTGCGCGGCGACGAGGTCCAGCGCCCCCGGCTGCACCGCCAGTCGCTTGGAGCCGGCGATCGCGGTGTTCATGATCGAGTCCCGGACGAAACCCGCGACGGTCAGATCGTGGCGGAACCCGTCGGGGCCGGCGACGAGGTCCAGCGCCCCCGGCTGCAGGTCTTCCTCGATCTCGTAGTAGACGGGCAGCCACACGGTGCCCGGCTCGACGTCGGTCACCGGCTGGTTGTCTGCGTCCAGCAGCAGGTGGGTCCCGTGGGCGGTGACCTCGGGGCGCGCGGCCGCCCACCGAGCGATGTCCTCGGGTTCCAGCGGGCCGGCGTGCATCTGCACGACGTGCGGTGCGTCGGCACGCTCAAGCAACAGGTCGCTGGATCCTGCCAGCCGCGCGAGGAGCCCGGCGCTGGCGGTGGCCAGAACCACCGACAGCATCATCAGGACGATCAGCGTGAGAGAGACGGTGAGATTACGGCGGACGTCCTTGACGAGCATGCGGCGGAACAAGGTTCCTACTCTCCACTGCTGTGGATGACGACGTCCCGAGGCCGGAGTGTCTACCCGCATTGAATCCCGCCGGGCTGCACCTGTCAACCGGGGGGTGGATCCGGCCCGCCTAACCGCCCGGCGTGATCCGGTCGGCCAGCTCGGACAACGGCAGCTGCCCCTCCTTCGAGGCCTCCATCACCTCACGGGCTTTCGACACGGCACCCCAGGTGTTCCACATCAGGACTCCCCGGACCCGGTCTCCGTCCAAGTAGTACAGGACCGCGGCGTCGTGGGCGTCGTTCCACACCTCCTCTACCCGGTGGCTGGTGCGCGTCTCCCCCAGGGCCTCGTAGCCGTCGTCGAAGAGGTCCGACCAGAACAACGGGGTGTAGCGGTACCCGGTGCGGTTGCCCGCCATGGTGCGGCCAGCGGCGTCGCCGGAGCGTTCCGCGTTGGCCATGTGTTCGACGCGCCTGCGGCCCAGCAGCGGGTCCTCGAAGGTGGCGATGTCGCCGGCGGCGTAGACGTCCGGGGCGCTGGTCTGCAGTGTCTCGTCGACCAGGACTCCGCCCTGCTCCATCTCCAGGCCGGCCTCCTCCGCCAACCGGACGTTGGGGATGGCACCGAGCCCCAGGACCACGACATCGGCCTCCACAGCCTCACCGGTCTCCGGCTCGAGGGTGAGTTTTCTGCCCGCCCGGATCGAGGAGAGCCGGAAACCGCTGTTCAACGAGACCCCCTTCGATTCGTAGACTTCCGTCAGGTGGCCGGTGATCGAGTCCGGGAACATCTGCTCCAACAGCCGGTTGTTCGGGAAATGGACGCTGACATCGGCTCCCACCGCCGAGAGTCCGGCGGCGATCTCGGAGGCGATGTAGCCCCCGCCCACGATGGCGACCCGGGTGCCCTCCGAGACGAGGGAGCGCAGGTGCCGGTAGTCGTCGGCGTTGCGGTAGTAGACGATGCGGTCGTCGTCGGGTGTGTCGATGCGGCGGGCCGAGGCCCCGGTGGCCAGCAGCAGGCGGCCGTATCTGATCTGCTGGTCGTCCGAGGTGGTGACGGTGTGCGACGCGGGATCAAGGGCGGTCACCGTGGTGCCCAGGAGCAGCTCCGCACCCGTCTGCGTGGTGCCCAGGTCAATGTCCTCCAGGGTCGTGCCCGCCTTGAGCCACAGGTCCTTGGACAACCCGGGCCGGTAGAGCGGGCCGTCGCCGACGTCAGAGATGATGAGGACGGAGGCTTCGGGCGCCTCCTCCCGGATCGCGCGGGCCGCCTTGTCCGCGGCCACGCCGCCGCCGACGATGACATGGTCATAAGCGGGTTTGAGGGTCGATTTCACTTCGATCGGGTTCGACATGGTACCTGCACCGTCCTCGGAAGATCGGATTGGAGTGTGTTACGGCCCACACTACTCCTTCCGCGGGACCGTCGCGCCGGGTCTCAGGGGGCTTCTGAGCGGGGAAAACCTTCACCTTGTGCGGCCCGGCGGGCAAGAAAACGATCGGGTCACGACCCCCGACGCGGGGGCCGGGCCGTGGAAAAATGATCCTTGTCCCCTGCACCGCCCGAATCGTCCGGCACAAGGAAGCGCAATGAAGAAAGCTCCCCGCTCGGCACCGTTCCTCTCCCCCTCTCCCCCGCCGACGTGAACCAGTGGACACCACTGCGGGCCCTGTCGGCCACCCGGGGCTGACGACGGCCGAGGCGGAGAGACGGTTAGCCGAAGCCGGGGCCAACGAACTTCCGGCGGTTCGGCGGGTGCCGGTCTGGCGGCGTTTCCTCAGCCAGTTCACCAGCTTCTTCGCCCTGCTCCTGTGGGGCGCGGGAGTCCTCGCCCTGATCGCGCGCATCCCCGAACTGGCCGTCGCCGTCAGCGCGGTGGTGGTCATCAACGGGCTCTTCGCCTTCGCGCAGGAGGAACGGGCAACCCAGGCGGCGGCGAAACTCCGCGGCCTCCTGCCGACACAGGTCAACGTCGTCCGGGACGGCGCCCCGGCGAAAGTTGCGGCTGCCGACGTCGTTCCCGGCGACGTCGTGATGCTCACCGCCGGCGACCGGCTTCCGGCCGACGTGGAGTTCCTGAGCACGGACACCTGCACCGCGGACGAATCCATGCTCTCCGGCGAGAGTGTTCCGCTGCCCAAGGAAGCGGGCGACACCGGTTTCGGCGGGACATTCCTCGCCAACGGCACCGCTGAGGCCCTGGTCACCGCAACCGGAAGGAACACCCGCCTGGCGGAGATCGCCTCCCTGACTGCACACGTGGTCCCGCCGCCGACGCCGCTCCAGCGGGAGTTACGCCGCGTCGTCCGGACGATCTCCTCTGTGGCGCTGGGATTCGGCGTCGCTTTCTGCGTCATCTCGATCCTGGTGGGCACGCCCCTGCAGAACGCGCTCCTGTTCGCCATCGGCGTCGCCGTAGCCATGATTCCCGAGGGACTTCTGCCCACAGTCACCCTGTCCCTGGCCGTGGGCGCCCAGCGGATGGCCGACCGCAACGCCCTGGTCCGCAACCTCCAGGCGGTGGAGACCCTGGGTTCCGCCACTTTCATCTGCACGGACAAGACCGGGACGCTCACCCAGAACCGCATGAACGTCGTCGAGGTCTGGACACCGACGGGGGTGGTGACCGTCGACGGTGAGGGCTACTCCCCCGTCGCGGAGATCGCCGGACCGCCCGCCGCAACCGGCCCGGCGCGCCGGCTGGCCTGGGCCGCCAGAACCGCATCCCGGGGCCGCATCCGGCGCGGGGCGGAGGATTGGATCGCGGAGGGGGATCCGATGGAGGCGGCGCTGGATGCCCTGGCGCATAGGTTGGCGGAGAAGGACGGCCCCCGGATCCGGAGCCCGATGCCCGTTTCGCCTTCGACCCGGCCAGGCGGCGGGAATCGGTGGTTGTCGGGGACGAGCTGCTGGTGAAGGGCGCCCCGGAGAGTGTGCTGCCCCTGTGCACGAACACCGGGGACGCGGCGCGGGCCGCCGCCGAGCTCGCGGGTATGGCAGGTCGCGGACTGCGGGTCCTGGCAGTGGCTAGCCGGGCACTCCCCCCGGGGAGACCGGCGTCCCGCGGGGAATTCGAACGCGAGCTGACCCTGGAAGGACTGGTGGGAATGCAGGATCCGCCCCGCCAGAACGTCCCTGAGGCCCTCCGGCAGGCGCGGCAGGCGGGGATCAAGGTCGCGATGGTCACGGGGGATCATCCGGCCACTGCAGCGGCGATAGCCCGGCAGATCGGTCTCGCACCGGGTGAGCCGGTGGTCGTTGAGGGCCATGATCTCCCGGAGGACGAGGCCGAGTTGGGCGAGTTACTCGACCGCGACGGCGTGGTGGTCAGTCGTGTCTCCCCCGAACAGAAGCTCGCCATCGCCCGCGCCCTGCAGCGTCGGGGGCATGTGCTCGCGATGACCGGCGACGGGGTCAATGACGGCCCGGCGCTCAGCGAGGCCGACATCGGCGTGGCAATGGGTATGACGGGAACCGACGTCGCCCGCGAGGCCGCCGACCTGGTGCTTCTCGACGACAACTTCGCCACCATCATGATCGCCGTGGAACAGGGGCGCGCTACCTACACCAACATCCGCCGCTTCCTCACCTACCACCTGACGAGTAACGTGTCGGAGCTCGTACCGTTCGTGGTCTGGATTCTGTCTGGCGGGAGCTTCCCCCTGGCACTCGGGGTGCTGCAGATCCTGGCGCTGGACATCGGCACCGACCTGCTTCCGGCTCTCGCTCTCGGCGGAGAGAAACCGAGCCCTAACGTTCTGCGCAAGCCGCCTGAGAAGCGTCACCTCATGGACGGAGCGCTGCTGGCGCGGGTGTTTGTGGTGCTCGGACCGGTACAGGCAGCGTTCGCGATGGGGATCTTCACCCTGGTGCTGTGGGGATCAGGATGGACCTGGGGTGCGCAACCTTCGCCGGGGCTGCTGGCCACGGCCTCCGGTGCAGCGTTCTCCACGGTGGTAGTGGGCCAGATGGCCAACGCCGTGGCCTGCCGTAGCGCCACCCTCCCGGCCTGGAGAATCAACTGGTTCAGCAACAGAATGCTGGTGGCGGCGGTCGTCGTCGAAGCGGTGCTCCTGCTCTTCTTTCTCTCCTTGGCCCCGGTGGCCAGGGTTCTCGGGCACGCGCCACCACCGCTGGAGGCTGCGCTGGTTGCTCTCCTGGTCATTCCGACCCTGCTGGCGGTGGATGGTCTCCACAAGTTCCTTCGGCATCGCGGGCGAGACACCAGGTCCCGTACTGGCAGTCGGAGTTCGGGAGACACCCCTCCGCTGAAGCCTGAAGGGTAAACATGAGCCATGTCCCAGGAAAAGAATGACTGGCATTCGGACCACAAGAAGTCCCTCACCCGGGGGGAACGTGCCGCTGATGTCCTCCGCAACGCCATGGGAAGCTGGCGATTCGTAGCCACTTTCCTCCTGGCCATGGCCGCGTGGACGGCAGCGAATGTAGTGGCGGGCAGGCCCTGGGATCCGTACCCGTTCATTCTCCTGAACCTGTTCCTGTCCATGCTGGCGGGTCTCCAGGGCGCGATTCTGCTCATCGCCGCGAAACGACAGGATGCGATCTCTGCGGCCATGGCCCGCCACGACTTCGAGACTGACACGGCGGCGAAGGAAGAGATCGAACTGCTGCTGGAGATCAACCGGGAGCAGCTGGAACTCCTCCGTCAGCTGCGGGCGGAAGGCCGCCGGGAAGAATGAAGCCGGCTTCGGGCCGCAGCCGGGATTATCCGGAGCCGTCACGAAGGGAAGTGTCACCGAGCCGGTCGCGGATTCTGTCATGAAAGACCAGCACGCGCCCGGCATGGTGGGATGGCTCCACGCTCATCGGCGGCCGTTGCGGTTGCGGTGAGTCAGGGTGAACTGGACCGTGTCCAGCATCCGCAGGCGGAAGAGTGCCTCACGCAGCGCGAACTGGTAGCTCCAGAGGCGGCGGTAGGCGATGTCGAAGCCCGCGGCAGCCGCTTCCCTGGTCTGCCCCTCGAACAGGGAGCGCTGCATGGCCAGGGAGCGTTGGTGGTGGCCTCCTACGTGGGTCTGGGCGGTGACCCGCAGGCCGGACTCGCGGTCCACCAGCCGGTGCACGTCGGTGGCGGTGGGGTACGCCAGCCCCGGCCAGACGTAGGCGCGCAACGCGTCGAGCGCGCCGCGGGCGACGGGGCTCAACGCGTCGGTGGCGATGACCGTCTGCATCGAGACGAAACCGCCCATGGTGAGCAACCGGTCCAGCGCCCGGATGTAGCCGGCCCGGTCCCGCTCATCGAGGACCTCCAGCTTCTCCACCGACACGATCGCGTCGTGGCTGCCACGCCAGTCGCGCGGCCCGGGAACCGGGTGGTCGATGACCTCGGTGTGCACCGAGGCGTCCACGCCGGCGAGCATGAGCTGCTCCGTCACCCAGCGCGCCTGCCGGGGGTCGGCGGTGAGCGTGTCGACGGTCGCCCGGCGGTGAGCCGCCCCGATCGCCACGGCCCCGCCGGTGCTCGGGTACTCCAGCAGGTGGGTGCCGGCGGTGACGCGGGCGGCGTCGAGAAGCATCTCCACCGTCCGGGCCTGGGCGTCGCCGAGATCCTCCCGGTCGACGTCCTCGGGGTCGGAGAAGGTGGTCAGGTCGACGAAGTGCGTGGCCAGGCCGCGGCCGCGGGAATGCCCGGGGACGTGGCTGGGCACGGCGGTCCGGACGGTCGTGGGCACCCCGGAGGCGAAGACCCCGCCGAAGGCGCTGAAACCGTCGCCGGAGCTGAGCCGGACCAGTTCGGCGGGCAGTTCGCCCCCGCCGTAACGCCCCGGGGAGGGTAACCGTCCGGGGATCCCTCCGCGGGGACGGTAACCGGTGCCGATCAACGCTTCGAGAACATCCGCGAGACGGTCCGAGCGCCACTCGCCCGCCATGAAACTCTCCGCCAGTCCGAGCCAGCCGGATACGGCCAACCGGGGGAACAGTGCGTCATGCTCGACCACGAGATCGGGGTCGCCGGCCGGGTCCAGTTCCAGGCCGGCGGCGGCGCAGGCGCGTGCGAACGACGCCTCCGCGACGCGTGCGCGCAGGTCGACGAGCCGTCCGGCCGGGACGTCAGCCAGGCCGGGCCACGCCGCAGCGTCGATCGCCGCCAGATGGGGATGCCTCACAACCGACGATCCTAACCCCCGCCCTGCCCGCAAACACGAAAACCTCCGCTTTCCGATGCCCGGAACCGGGGTTGACCAGAAATTTCAGGTCCTCCCACGGCCGTATTGGTGACAGGAACCCGATACGATAGGGTCCGTTGCTTCCCGCAAAGTAGATGAGGAACTGATCTTCAATGACGAACACCCCTTTCCGCCCTGAGGGCGGCCGCCACCACGTGGTGATCATCGGCTCCGGTTTCGGCGGCCTTTTTGCCGCGCAGGAACTGAAGAACGCCGACGTGGACATCACGATCATCGACCGGACCAACCACCACCTTTTCCAGCCGTTGCTGTACCAGGTAGCGACCGGCATCCTGTCCTCCGGCGAGATCGCGCCGTCGATCCGCCAGGTTCTCAAGGGCCAGGACAACGCGCACGTGGTGAAGGGGGAAGTCACCGACATCGACCTCGAGGGCCAGATTGTCACCACCTCCCTCGGCGCCTACACCCGCACCTACGGGTACGACTCCCTCATCATCGCCGCCGGCGCCTCCCAGTCCTACTTCGGCAACGACCACTTCGCCGAGTTCGCGCCGGGCATGAAGTCCATCGACGACGCCCTGGAGATCCGCGCCCGCGTCGTCGGCGCCTTCGAGCGCGCCGAGCTGGCCAAGGACCCCGCGCAGCGCGAGCGCCTGCTCACTTTCGTCATCGTCGGCGCCGGCCCGACCGGCGTGGAGCTGGCGGGCCAGCTGGCCGAGCTCTCCCACCGCACGCTGACCGGCGAGTACTCCAACTTCTCCCCGGCGGCCGCGAAGATCATCCTGCTCGACGGTGCACCTCAGGTGCTGCCGCCCTTCGGCAAGCGCCTGGGCCGTAACGCGCAGCGCCAGCTGGAGAAGCTCGGCGTCGACGTGCGTCTCAACGCCATGGTCACCGACGTCGACGACCGGACCGTCGTGTACAAGAACACCGTCGACGGCACCGAAACCACCATCGAGACCTTCACCAAGATCTGGTCTGCCGGAGTGTCCGCCTCCCCGCTGGGCAGGCTCGTCGCCGAGCAGGCCGGTGCCGAGACCGACCGTGCCGGCCGTGTCATGGTCAACGAAGACCTGACGGTGGGCGAGCACAAGAACGTCTTCGTCGTGGGTGACATGATGAACTACAACAACCTGCCGGGCGTGGCCCAGGTCGCCATCCAGGCGGGCCAGTACGCCGCCGAGCACATCGCGGACGAGGCCGCCGGCCGCTCCACCCCGGGCCAGCGCACTCCCTTCGAGTACTTCGACAAGGGCTCCATGGCCATCGTCTCGCGCTTCAGCGCCGTGGTGAAGATGGGCAAGGTCGAGGTCACCGGATTCATCGGCTGGCTGCTGTGGTTGGCCGTGCACGTGATGTTCCTCGTCGGCTTCCGCAACCGGGCGGTCTCCATGATCAACTGGGGCCTCAACAGCGTCGCGCCGAAGCGCTACAACCTCGCCACCACCCGTCAGCAGCTGCATTCGCGCACGGCGCTGATGAAGCTGCAGGAGTTCACCTCCGAGATCGAGGGCGACACCCCGATCGAACTGCGCGACACCGCGAAGTTCACCGGCAAGAAAGAGATCCGCTAGTCGCTTACGCAGCGGCGAGGTTAAGGCCCGGACGAGAACTGTCTCGTCCGGGCCTTCCTCGCCTTAATAGTATTACATCCTACTGGGACACTGTGCGCCGAGGGGATATACTGGGCTGTGGTTGTGGCACGCATTGCTCGACACCGCCCGGCTGGGGCGCTCGAAGGGTTGTGGGGGTAGCAATGGCGCCACCGTCAACCGAATACTGCACCGTCTTTACATCCCACCCTGAGAGGTAGACACGTGAACACCACCACCCCGCTCGAGACCCGGGCATGGGAAGGTTTCTTGGAAGGCCCGTGGGTCGACACCATCGACGTACGCGATTTCATCCAGCGGAATTTCACCCCCTTCACCGGCGGCGCGGATTTCCTCGCCGGCCCCACCGGGAAGACGCTGCGCACCTGGCGGCACCTGGAGGACAGGTACCTGTCCGTCGAACGCGAACGACGCGTCTACGACGTCGACACGGACACCCCGGCGGACATCGACGCCTTCGACCCCGGTTACATCTCCGACGACGACGACGTCATCGTCGGCCTGCAGACCGACACCCCGCTCAAACGCGCCATGATGCCCTACGGCGGCTGGCGCATGGTCGAGGCCGCGATCCGGGAGGCCGGCAAGGAGCCGAATGAGAAGGTCAAGGAGATCTTCACCCGCTACCGCAAGACCCACAACGAAGCGGTGTTCGACCTCTACACTCCGCGCATCCGGGCCGCGCGTTCCGCGCACATCATCACCGGTCTGCCCGACGCCTACGGCCGCGGCCGCATCATCGGCGACTACCGCCGCGTGGCGCTCTACGGCGTCGACAAGCTCATCCAGGACAAGGAGGCCGCGAAGCACGCCGTGCACGCGCAGGGCTTCTCGGAGCACTGGGCCCGCTACCGCGAGGAGCACTCCGAGCAGATCAAGGCGCTGAAGAAGCTCAAGGTGATGGCGCAGTCCTACGGCATCGACATCTCGGGGCCTGCAGCCACCGCACAGGAGGCCGTGCAGTGGACCTACTTCGGCTATCTCGGCGCCATCAAGTCGCAGGACGGGGCCGCCATGTCGATCGGCCGGCTGTCCTCCTTCCTCGACATCTACTTCGAGCGCGACCTCGCCGCCGGAACGCTGACCGAGGAGGGCGCGCAGGAGATCATCGACGCCCTGGTGATCAAGCTGCGCATCGTCCGCTTCCTGCGCACCGAGGACTACGACCAGATCTTCTCCGGCGACCCCTACTGGGCCACCTGGTCCGACGCCGGGTTCATGGACGACGGCCGCCCGCAGGTGACCAAAACGTCCTTCCGCCTGCTGCAGACGCTGCGCAACCTGGGGCCGGCGCCCGAGCCGAACATCACCGTCTTCTGGGACGATCAGCTCCCTGACGGCTACAAGGAGTTCTGCGCCGCCATCTCCATCGAGACCAGCTCGATCCAGTACGAGTCGGACAAGCAGATCCGCGACCGCTGGGGCGACGACGCCGCCATCGCCTGCTGCGTGTCGCCGATGAAGGTGGGCAAGCAGATGCAGTTCTTCGGCGCCCGCGTCAACGCGGCGAAGTCCCTGCTCTACGCCATCAACGGCGGCCGGGACGAGGTCACCGGCAAGCAGGTCACCCTGCCCGGCGCGTTCGCCCCCGTCACCGGTGACGGGCCGCTCGACTTCGACGAGGTCTGGGAGAAGTACGAGTTGATGCTCGACTGGGTCATCGGCACCTACATCGAGGCGCTCAACATCATCCACTGGTCCCACGACAAGTACGCCTACGAGGCCATCGAAATGGCACTGCACGACTCGGACATCATCCGGACCATGGGCTGCGGCATCGCGGGGTTGTCGATCGTCGCGGACTCCCTGTCCGCCATCCGGTACGCGCAGGTCACCCCGGTCCGCGACGAGACCGGCCTGGTCGTCGACTACCTCACCGAGGGCGAGTTCCCCCGCTACGGCAACGACGACGACCGCGCCGACGACATCGCCGCGACCATCGTTCACACGGTCATGGCGAAGATCAGGGAGAACCACCTCTACCGCGACGCGATCCCCACCCAGTCGGTGCTCACCATCACCTCGAACGTGGTGTACGGCAAGGCCACCGGCAATTTCCCCGACGGCCACCGCGCGGGCACCCCGTTCTCGCCCGGTGCGAACCCGAGCAACGGCGCCGACACCCACGGGATGGTCGCGTCCATGCTGTCGGTGGGCAAGCTCGACTACCACGACGCACTCGACGGCATTTCGCTGACCAACACCATCACCCCCTCCGGGCTCGGCCGCACCAAGGTCGAGCAGATCGGCAACCTCGTCGGAATCCTCGACGCAGGTTTCATCATGGACGACAACTAGGAGACCCCCAGCATGTCCAACAAGACCTTCGACGAGCGCATGGCAGACATGAAGGCCTCCCGCTCCGCGAACAACATGGATTCCGGCCTGTACCACGCCAACATCAACGTCCTGGACAAGTCCACGCTCGAGGACGCGATGGCCAACCCGGAGAACTACCCCAACCTGACGGTGCGGGTCTCCGGCTACGCGGTGAACTTCGTCAAGCTGACCCGCGAGCAGCAGAGCGACGTCATCTCCCGCACCTTCCACCAGGGCGCGTAGTGGCCGGGGACGGTGTGACCGGTGCCGTTCATCTCACCCCGTCGCAGGGTGAGAAGGCCCGCGGGGTCGCCGCCGGTCTCGGCGGCACCGCCGGGGACCTCACCCGCCCCGAGCTTCTCGACGCCCGCCTCACCGGCGACGTCGCCCTCGTCCATTCCTGGGAGATGGTCACCTCGGTCGACGGCCCCGGCACCCGCATGACGCTTTTCCTCAGCGGTTGCCCGCTGCGCTGCCGGTACTGCCACAACCCGGACACGATGGAGATGCGCACCGGCACCCTGGAGCGGGTGGAGGACGTGGTCAAGCGCGTCAAGCGCTACCAGCGCGTCTTCCGGGCGACCGGCGGCGGCCTGACCATCTCCGGCGGCGAACCGCTCTTCCAGCTCGCCTTCACCCGGCGGGTGCTGGCCGCAGCCCATGAGGCGGGGATCCACACGGCCATAGACACCTCCGGTTTTCTCGGCTCCCGTCTCAGCGACGGGGACCTGGCCAACATCGACCTCGTGCTTCTCGACGTCAAGTCCGGCAACGAGGACACCTACCGCACGGTCACCGGCCAGTCCCTGCAGCCGACGATCGACTTCGGCGACCGTCTGGCCGGGCTGGGCAAGCCGGTGTGGGTCCGCTTCGTCCTGGTGCCTGGTCTGACGGACGACCCCGAGAACGTGGCGCAGGTGGCCGATATCGTCGCGCGCTGGCCCAACGTCGAGCGGGTGGAAGTGCTCCCCTTCCACAACATGGGCGCCGACAAGTGGCGCGAGCTGGGCATCCCCTACCACCTGGCGGACACGAAGCCCCCGTCGCCGGGGGCACTCGAGGACACGCGCCGGGTCTTCCTCGACCGCGGGATCACCACTTACTGATAGTCTTTTCCACGACATTGGGGTGCACGGCTGCAGGGCTGTGCTGAGAACATACCCATTGAACCTGCTCTAGCTAGAACTAGCGAAGGGATTGTCGTGACTCAGCCACGCGTTCTGTCCATTGCCGGCACCGATCCGACGGGAGGCGCGGGTGTCCAGGCGGACCTGAAGTCCATCGCCGCAGCCGGCGGCTTCGGCATGGCCGCCGTCACCGCGCTGGTGGCGCAGAACACCCACGGGGTCCGCTCCGTGCACACCCCGCCCCACGAGTTCCTCCGGGAACAGCTCGCCGCCGTCTTCGACGACGTCACCGTCGACGCAGTGAAGATCGGCATGCTCGGCGACGTGGACACCATCGCGGTCGTCTGCGACGCCCTGGCCGCCCGCCCGGCCGGGCACGTCGTCCTCGATCCGGTCATGGTGGCCAGCTCCGGCGACCGGCTGCTCGACGAGGACGCCGAGGCCGGCGTCCGCGAACTCGGCCGCCTGGTCGACGTGATCACCCCGAACCTGCGGGAGCTGGCGGTCCTCTGCGGCACGGACATGGCCGGCGACCTCGACGAGGCCATCGCCCAGGCCGCGGGACTGGCCGCGGACGCGGGCACCACCGTCATCGTCAAGGGCGGGCACCTGACGGGCTCGGCCGCCGACAACGCGGTCGTGCACCCGGACGGCACCGTCCACCACGTCCCCACCGCACGCATCGACACCGCAAACACGCACGGCACCGGCTGTTCCCTGTCCGCGGCCCTGGCCACCCGCATGGCAGCGGGCGAGTCCGCGGCCGAGGCCCTCGAGTGGTCCACCCGCTGGCTCCACGAATCCATCCGCCACGCCGACGACCTCGACGTCGGCGGCGGACACGGCCCGGTCGACCACTTCCACCGCACCCGCCGCCTGGCGGCCGCGGCGGACACCACCCCGTGGCGGCACCTCACCGGCACCCTGCCGAGCGTGCCCGCCCCCGCCCCGCACCTGGCTCCCGCCGGACCGCACACGCAGGCGATGTGGGACGCCACCGGCGAGGTCTGGAACGAGATCATGGACCTGACGTTCATCCGTGAGCTCCGGGACGGCACCCTGCGTCACCGGGACTTCGCCTTCTACCTGGACCAGGACGCGCAGTACCTCAACCGCTACTCCCGGGCGCTGGCGCTGCTCTCCGCCAACGCCACCGACCAGGAGGGGCAGATCGGCTGGTCGGAGGGCGCTATGGGGGTGCTGGCGGGCGAGGCGCAGCTGCACCGCGACTGGTTGGGAACCAACGGCGTCACCGTCACGGCCCCCTCCCCCGTCACCCTGGCCTACACCAACTTCCTCGTCGCCTCCTGCGCCGTAGAGCCCTATGCCGTGGGGGCCGCCTCGGTGCTGCCCTGCTACTGGCTCTACGCGGAGATCGGCTTCGAACTGACCGGGGACAACCATCCGGAGCACCCCTACCACGCATGGCTGCAGACCTACTCCGGGGAGGAGTTCATCGAGGGCGCGCGCGGCGCCATCGCGCGCACCGAGCGCGCCCTGGCGGCGGCCTCCCCGGCCGAGCGGGAACAGGCGATGGCCGCCTACCTCAACGCCTGCGTCTACGAGCGGGAGTTCTTCGCCCAGGCCGACCGCGCCTGGTAGTCAGTGCCCGAGCGCGCTGTCGATGGCCGACTGCGCGGTCGGCTCCGTGAACTGGAAACCGGAGCCTGTGAGCACCTCCGGTTCCACCCTGGCGTCGGCAAGCAGCAGGGACTCCGCGGCGTCACGGCCCAGGACCATCCGCAGCGCCCACTTCGGCGCGGGGATGAGGTAGGGCCGGCGCAGACGCTCAGCGAGGTGCCGACCGATGTCGCGGGCGCTGGCCGGGGTCGGGCCGCTGAGGTTGACCGGCCCGGTGATGCCGTGGTCGATGATGTGGCGGATCGCGCGAACCTCGTCCTCCAGGGAGATCCACGGCCAGATCTGACGGCTGGTGCCCAGCGGGCCGTTGAGGCCGAACCGGGTGAGGGGAATCAGAGGTTTGAGCACCGCCTCCGGGTGCAGCAGGGACGCGGTGCGCAGCAGCGCCACCTTCGCCTCGGGGCCGGCCTTGAGGGCTTCCGCCTCCCAGTCGACGCAGAGCCGGGCGAGGAAGCCTTCACCTGGGCCGCTGGTTTCCGTGAGGGTTTCCCCGGGGCGGTCGCCGTAGATGCCGACGGCGGAGGCGGAGACCAGCATCGGCGCGTCCTTCCCCAGTGTGCGGATCGCGTCGGCGAGCGTGCGGGTGGGTGCCAGCCGGGAGGAGCGGAGCACCTGGCGGTATTTCCCCGTCCACGGGAGTTTCCCGATGCTGGCGCCGTTGAGGTTGACGACCGCGTCGGCACCGGCGAGCAGACCGGGATCCAGGTCGCCGCTCCCTGGCTCCCAGAACGCTTCGCCGGCGTTGCGGGGCTGTCTTCGCACGAGCCTGACGACTTCGACGCCGTCAGCCTCCAGCGACGTGGCGAGGGCGGAGCCGATCAGTCCGGACGCGCCGGAGATGATGATTCTGGTGGGGGCCATGGGGGGTTACCTTCTGTGGGCGGGGGTTGAGGGTCTGGTGAAGATCGCCACGAGGAACTGCGAGTTCTCCGTGAAGGGCTTGAGGTCCCAGGACTCGAAGACGTTCTCCGGCTCGAGTCCGGCCTCCCGGGCGGTTGCCATGAAGTCGTCGAAGCCCCAGCCGCGGCCCGCCCCGAAGCCGACGACGAAGCGGCCGCCAGGTGTGAGCGCGCGGGCGATGTTCTCCAGGGCGGGCAGGCGGCCGTCGAGGGCGAGGAAGCCCATGACGTTGCCGGTGGAGACCACCAGGTCGAAGCCGCCGCCGGGGATCTCGTCGGCGCTCAGGTCGCCCACGGCCCACGCCGCATCCGGGTAGAGCTCGCGGGCGTGGGAGATGAGCACCGGGTCGATGTCCGTGCCCGTCACCTCGTGGCCCCGCGCCGCGAGGTAACCGCCGACGCGGCCCTGCCCGCAGCCGGCGTCGAGGATGCGGGCGTTGCGGGGCACGAGGGCGTCGACAAGCCGGGCCTCGCCGTCGATGTCGTCGCCGCGGTCGATCATCGTCTGCCAGCGGCGGGCGTAGTTCTCCGAGTGGTCGGGATTCTGCGCGGTCACGTCAGTCCAGGTAGCCATGGAGACCAGTATAGGAACACCGGCGGGATAAGCTGATGGACGTCCATCCGCCCGGCCCAGGAGGGAGACCGCCCCAGTGCCCAGTCCTTTTGAACGTGCTCTCCCGCCGCTGGCGCGGAAGAACGGGAACCAACGGCCTTCCGTGGAACGACCGCGCATCCGGGTGCCGCTGGAGCGGGCGATCGAGCACTGCCGCGTCTTCACCGACGGGACTCGTCGGCCGGGCGAATACCACGTGAGCTCCGCCCTCCAGGAGGTCCGCGACCACGGCAACGGTTTCGTGTGGCTGGGCCTGCACGAGCCGGACTCCCACCAGATGGAGCGGGTCGCGGAAGAGTTCGGCATTCACCCGCTCATCGTCGAGGATGCGGTCACCGCCCATCAACGCCCCAAAGTGGAGCGTTACGACGACCAGTTGTTCATGGTCGTGCGTTCCGTGCATTTCTGGGCGGACGCCTACGAAGGCAATTCGCGGGAGGTGATCACCACCGGTGAGGTGCAGATGCTCATCGGCCCCGACTTCATCATCACCGTGCGTCACGGCGCGTTGATGCCGGAGCTCTCCGACGCCCTGGAGCACAGCCCGGAGCTGGTCGCCCTCGGGCCGGCGGCCCTGGCGTGGCGGGTGGCCGACCACCTGGTGGACGACTACAGCCGGATCGCCGAACAGCTGGAGAGCGAGGTCGACGAGCTGGAGGAGGAGGTGTTCACCCCCGGATCACGCTTCAACATCGAGCAGATCTACATGTACAAGCGGGAGATCCTGGAGATGCGCCACTCCACCGATCCGCTGGCGCCGGCCCTGCGTTCACTCATCGCGGAGAACCGCGACATCCTGGGTAAGCAGCTGCGCAGCTACTTCCGGGACGTCCTCGACCACGAGATGACGGTGAAGGACCAGATCGCGGGCTACGACGAACGCCTCACCGCCCTCATCGACGCCTCGGTGGCGAAGATCACGATGCAGCAGAACACGGACATGCGCACCATCTCCGCGGTGGTCGGTATGGCGGCCGCCCCGACCCTCATCGCGGGCATCTACGGCATGAACTTCGAGCACATGCCCGAGCTGGAGCACGAGTACGGCTACTACATCGTCCTGGCGCTCATCGCGTTGCTGGTGGCGCTGATGTTCTGGTGGTTCCGCCGCAACAACTGGCTGTGACCGGCTCCTAGAGCACCATCGTCCGCAAGGTGGTGCGCGCGACCAGGCGGCCGTCGTTGCGCATGAGAACCTGCCACACCTGGGTGCGCCCGCCGACCTGGACGGGCGTTGCCTCCGCCCGGATGACGCCGTCCCGGACGGAGGCGATGAAGTCGGTGTTGTTGTTGACCCCGACGACGACCCGGCCTTCCGCCGCCACCATGCCGGCCAGGGAACCAGTGGATTCCGCCAGCGCCGAGAACACCCCGCCGTTGACCAGCCCGACCGGCTGGAGGTGCCGCTCGTCCACGGCGACCTCGGCCTCCACCCGGCCGTTGGCGATGCGGGTGTAGCGGACACCCAGGGCGGCGTCGAGACCGCCCACTCCGGCGTTGACGAGCTCCAACGCTTCCGCGCCGATGCCCTCGGTGGTCGCGGCCGCGGCCGCGACGAGATCCCTGATCGACTTCCCGCTCATGGTGGAAGATCCTACCCACGGGCCTGCAACTAGTGGAAAGATGTGATCTTTTGCCCCGGATGGCTGCCTAACCGGGGCTCGGTGCGTAGAATCCAGAGTCATGAACACCCCTGAGAATCTCGCCCAGATCGGCGTCGTCGGACTCGCAGTCATGGGTTCCAACCTCGCCCGCAACTTCGCCTCCCGCGGACACACCGTCGCCGTCTACAACCGCTCCCCGGAGAAGACCCGCACCCTCATCGCCGAGCACGGCACGGACGGCAACTTCATCGCCTCCGAAACCATCGAGGATTTCGTCGCCTCGCTCGAACGCCCCCGTAAGGCCATCATCATGGTCCAGGCCGGCCCAGCCACGGACGCCGTGATCAGCCAGCTCGCGGACGCGATGGAGGACGGCGACATCATCATCGACGGAGGCAACGCGCTGTTCAACGACACCATCCGCCGCGAGAAGGAGATGGCCGAGCGCAACCGCCACTTCGTCGGCGCCGGCATCTCCGGCGGCGAGGAGGGCGCCCTCAACGGCCCGTCGATCATGCCGGGCGGCCCGAAGGAGTCCTGGGAGACCCTGGGCCCGCTGCTGGAGTCCATCGCCGCCGTCGTCGACGGCACCCCGTGTGTGACCCACATCGGCCCGGACGGCGCCGGCCACTTCGTCAAGATGGTCCACAACGGCATCGAGTACGCCGACATGCAGGTCATCGGCGAGGCCTACCAGCTGCTGCGCTTCGGCGCGGGCATGGAGCCGGCCGAGATCGCCGACGTCTTCGCCGAGTGGAACCGGGGCGACCTGGACTCCTACCTCATCGAGATCACCGCGGAGGTGCTCCGCCAGGTCGACGCCGAGACCGGCAAGCCGCTCGTCGACGTCATCCTCGACGCCGCCGGCCAGAAGGGCACCGGCCGCTGGACGGTCAAGGAGGCCCTCGACCTGGGTGTACCGGTCACCGGCATCGGCGAGGCCGTCTTCGCCCGCGCCCTGTCCTCCTCCCTCGATCAGCGCAAGGCCGCCCAGGGCAACCTGCCGACCGGCGCCCTGAAGACCTTCCAGGAGCTGAACCTGGACAAGGAGCGCTTCGTCGAGGACGTCCGGCGCGCCCTCTACGCCTCCAAGCTGGTGGCCTACTCCCAGGGCTTCGACGAGATCAAGGCAGGCTCCGACGAGTACGGCTGGGGCGTGGACCCCCGCGACCTGGCCACCATCTGGCGCGGCGGCTGCATCATCCGGGCGAAGTTCCTCAACCGCATCGTCGAGGCCTACGACAACGACCCCGCTCTGCCCGCCCTGCTCCTGGACCCGTACTTCAAGGGCGAGCTCGGGGATCTCATCGACTCCTGGCGCGAAGTCGTCATCGTCGCCACCCAGCTGGGTCTGCCGGTGCCGGTCTTCTCCTCTTCGCTGTCCTACTACGACTCCCTGCGCGCCGAGCGCCTGCCGGCCGCCATCATCCAGGGCCAGCGCGACTTCTTCGGAGCGCACACCTACCGGCGCATCGACAAGGAGGGCACCTTCCACACCCAGTGGTCCGGCGACCGCTCCGAGATCGAGTCCTAGCGCCTCCGCCGCATCACCCGTCCTGTCCCGACCATGGAGTTTCGGCCGGCAGCGACTACACTGTCAGCAATGACAACTTTCAAGGACCTCGGTCTTCCCCTGCCCATCGTGCGTGAACTTCAGCGGCAGGGTATCACCGAGCCTTTCCCCATCCAGGAGGCCGCGATCCCGGATGCGCTGGCCGGCCGGGATGTGCTGGGCCGCGGCCCCACCGGCTCCGGCAAAACCTTCACCTTCGGACTGCCGATGCTGGCGCGCCTGGCCGAGTCCGGCGTCAGCCGCCCGGGACACCCGCGCGCGCTCGTCCTCACCCCGACCCGCGAGCTGGCCGTCCAGGTGCGCGAGCGTCTCGACGCCCCCGCCAACGCCCTCGGCCTGCGCACCCTCGACGTCGTCGGCGGCGTGAACGTCAACCGCCACATCCGCTCGCTGGCCGCGCCGGTGGACCTGCTGGTGGCCACCCCGGGCCGCGCCCAGGACCTGCTGGACCAGGGCAAGCTCTTCTTCGACGAGGTCTCCGTCACCGCGCTGGACGAGGCCGACCAGATGGCCGACATGGGCTTTTTGCCTCAGGTCCGCCGTCTCATGGACCGCACCCCGAAGAGCGGCCAGCGTCTGCTCTTCTCCGCCACCCTGGACGGTGACGTGCAGAAACTCATCGACCGTTACCTCACCGATCCGGTGACGCACTCGACCGCACCGGTGGAGGCGTCGGTGGACACGATGGAGCACCACCGTCTGTTGGTCGGCGACCGTGACGAGCGCAGCGACGTCATCCTGCGCATCGGCGCCCGCGAGGGCAAGACCATCATGTTCATGCGCACCAAGCACGGTGTCGACCGGCAGGTGAAGAAGCTGCGCCGCGAAGGTGTCCAGGCGGCCGGGCTGCACGGCGACAAGGGCCAGTCCACCCGCACCAACGCTCTCGCCGGTTTCTCCGACGGTTCTGTCCCCGTCCTGGTGGCCACGGACATCGCCGCGCGGGGCATCGACATCCACGACGTCTCCCTGGTCGTCCACGTCGACCCGCCCGCCGAGCACAAGGCCTACCTCCACCGCGCCGGCCGCACGGCACGCGCCGGCCTCTCCGGCACCGTGGTCACCCTCGTCATGGACGAGCAGCGCAAGGAGGTCGAGGCCATGATGCGCAAGGCTGGTGTCAAGGCCCCCGAGGTGCGCGTCACCGCCGATTCCGATGCGTTGGCCAAGATCACCGGTGCCCGGGTGCCCTCCGGTGTCCCGCTCCCGGTGCCCGGCCAGCAGCAGACCCAGGGCAGGAAGAAGCCGTCCTCCCGGCCCACCCCGCAGGGCGAGGCCCGTCAGCGCAGCCGCACCGGACGGCCCGCAGGTCAACGCCGCGGCCGCCGCTCCTCCTAACCCCTCCTAGTTCCCCACCTGGCCGATAACTGATGGACATACTCTTAAGCATTCTTTCGCTGCTCGGATTCGTCGCACTGACGGCGTCCACCGGACTCTTCGTCGCGATCGAGTTCGCGCTGACCGGCCTGGAACGGTCCACGGTGGACAACCATGTGCGGGAGAAGGGCGACCGCAGCGCCCGGGCCGTGCAGCGCGACTACCAGAGCCTCTCTTTCGTGCTCTCCGGCGCTCAGCTGGGTATCACCGTGACCACGCTGGCGACCGGCTTCCTCGCGGAGCCGATCCTGGCGCGGTATTTCACTCCCCTCCTGGAGCTGGTCGGACTGACCGAGCAGGCGTCCTCGGCGGTGGCGCTGATCCTGGCGCTGGTCGTGGCGACGTTCCTGTCCATGGTGTTCGGCGAACTGGTGCCCAAGAACGTGGCCATCACCATGCCCCTGCAGACCGCACGCGTGGTCGTCCACCCGGTCCGGGTGTTCAACCTCGTGTTCAGGGGCTTCATCCGCGTGATGAACCGCTCGGCCAACGCCGTCGTCCGCAAGCTGGGCATCGAGCCCGCGGACGAGCTGGCGTCGGCACGCTCCAGCCAGGAGCTGGGGAGCCTGGTGCGCAGTTCGGCGGAGCAGGGCGGGCTGGACGTCAACACGGCGCGGGTCATCGACCGTTCGCTGCAGTTCGGCAACGCCACCGCCAACGAGTTCATGACCCCGCGCGCGACCATCTCCTACCTGGGTGCCGAGGACACCGTCGACGACCTCATCGCGCTGGCGCTGGAGACGGGGCACTCCCGTTTCCCGGTCGCCCGGGGCGATCTCGACGAGACGGTCGGCGTGGTCCACATCAAGGACGCCTTCTCCGTTCCGCGCGACGCCCGCTCCACCACGACCCTCGGGCCTCTGGCCAGGAAGGTCCCGGTCCTGCCGGACACCCTGGACGGTGACGCCGTGCTCAACGCGGTGCGTTCCGCCGGCTCCCAGGTGGTGCTCATCGCGGACGAGTACGGCGGCACCGCCGGTCTGGTGACCATCGAGGACGTGGTGGAGGAGATCCTCGGCGAGGTCTACGACGAGTACGACGACGCCAGCGCGGAGCAGGACTTCCAGCAGTTCGGCTCCTCCTGGGAAGTCTCCGGGCTGGTCCGCATCGACGACCTCACCGCCCGCGTCGGTTACACCGCGCCCTCCGGCCCCTACGAGACCCTCGGCGGCCTCATCATGGCCGCCCTGGGCAGGATCCCCACCATCACGGACGTGCTCCTGCTGCCGGAGGCCGACCGGCCGGCCCACGCCGAGTTCGAGTCCGGCATCACCGGCAGGTGGATCGCCCGGATCACCGTCATGGAGGACCGCCGGGTGGACAAGGTGATCCTCACCCCGGTCACCGACGAGGAAGCGAAGGAATACCTCTAAGTGAACGTCTTCAGCACCATCGTCATGGTCGTCGCCCTGCTAGCGGCCAACGCCTTCTTCGTCGCCTCCGAGTTCGCGTTGATCTCCTCGCGCAAGGACCGCATCGAGTCGCTGATCGCGCAGGGCAAGAAGGGCGCCCGCAAGGTCCTCTACGCCACCGAGCACCTGTCCATCATGCTGGCCGGAGCGCAGTTCGGCATCACCATCGCCTCGCTCATCCTGGGCAAGGTCGCCGAGCCGGCGATCGCGCACTTCCTCGAGGAGCCGTTCCTGGCGCTGGGTGTCCCGCCGGACCTGCTGCACCCGCTGTCGTTCGTCATCGCGCTGGGGTTCATCACGTTCCTGCATATCCTCTTCGGCGAGATGGTTCCGAAGAACATCGCGATCGCCGGCCCGGAGACGCTGGCCATGTGGCTGACCCCGGCAATGATCTGGTGGGTGAGGATCACCCGCCCGCTCATCGAGTTCATGAACTGGGTCGCCCGCATCACGCTGCGTGCTTTCGGCATCGAGCAGAAGGACGAGCTCGACTCCAGCGTCGACGAGGCCCAGCTGGCCTTCATGATCAAGGAGTCCCGCGAGGAGGGGTTTCTCGACGCCGAGGAGACCCTGCGCCTGTCCAAGGCCCTGCGCTCCGAGAAGCGTTCCCTCACGGAGGTCATGA
This sequence comes from Corynebacterium marinum DSM 44953, assembly GCF_000835165.1. Classification (NCBI taxonomy): domain Bacteria; kingdom Bacillati; phylum Actinomycetota; class Actinomycetes; order Mycobacteriales; family Corynebacteriaceae; genus Corynebacterium; species Corynebacterium marinum. Next base: position 1,252,821 of record NZ_CP007790.1, on the reverse strand, counting down.
TCCCGCTCGAGAAGGTCCGCACCCTGGACTTCGGCCGTCGCGGCCCCACTCTGGGCGACCTCGAGGAGGCCGTCGTGGAGACAGGCTACTCCCGTTTCCCCGTCACCGGGACCGACGGTTCCTTCCTCGGCTACATCCACGTCAAGGACGTGCTCGACCGCCTGGCCACCGCCGTTCCCGAGGAACACATCCCGCGGACGGAACTGCGCCCGCTGACCATCGTCGACGGCTCCGGCACGATGGACGAGGCGCTGCGCAAGCTCCACCGCCGTTCTGCGCACATGGCGCAGGTCCGCGACCGGGGCGAACTCATCGGCGTGATCACGCTCGAGGACCTCATCGAGGAGTACGTCGGCACCGTCAACGACTGGACCCACGAGGATGCCTGAGCTTCTCGACGCCCCCTCCTGGCAGCGCCGCATGACCGCCCACGAGCACCGCGCCGAGCGGCTCACCCGCGACCACCTGGCCCGCCGCCAGCGCCAGGAGAAGCACCCGGTCCACGACTTCCTCTTCGAGTACTACCCGGTCCGCCCCTCGCACCTGCGCCGGTGGCACCCGGGCCTGGGCGTCGACCTCGAGGGAACCGCACCTCACGCGCAGTGGCGCGACTACCGGGTCGCGGGCGGCCGCACCACCCTCGACCTCGCGGGTTTCTGGGCCCGCCGGGGCGATTCTCTCACCTACATCCGCGAACTGCTGCACCGGACCAACCTCAACCCCGCCCACTTCGACTGCTTCGGCCTGCACGAATGGGCCATGGTCTACCGCACCGACTCCCCGCGCCACGACCTGCCACTGCGCCTGGGCGCGGCGGGCAGCGACGCGGTCGTCGAGAAGCACCGGATCCGGTGCAGCCACTTCGACGCCTACCGCTTCTTCACCCCGGCCGCGCGGCCGCTGAACCTCACCGTGCTCGAACGCGCGGACCAGCCCGCCAACGACCAGGCCGGCTGCGTGCACGCGACGATGGACCTGTACAAGTGGGCGTCGAAACTGGGGCCGCTGGTGCCCGGCGAACTCTTCCTCGACTGTTTCGAGCTGGCCGTCGACGCGCGTGTCCTGGACATGGAGGCCTCCCCCTACGACTGCCGCGCCCACGGCATCGGCGTCGTGCCCATCGAGACACCGGAGGGCAAGGCCGAGTACGTCGAGCGGCAGCGCGGGCTGGCCGAAAGAGGAAGGCCGCTGCGCGACCGGCTTGTCTCCCTCATCGACCGCGCGGAAGCCACTACACTTCAGGCCTAACGTCCGTCGCGTCAGGAAGGCATCCCCGTGGCCCGTCACAGCAGTGGCAAGAACAACTACGCCCTCTCCGGTTCCGTCATCGTCGTCGGCGTGGTGATCCTCGCGCTCATTGCCGCTCTCGTGTGGTGGTTCAGCCTGCGCGACAATGCCCAATCCGAGCCGCAGGCGCAGGAATGCATCCAGGGCGAGATGATCCTGCCCGTCGCTGAAAGTCAGGGGGTGTCCGCGGAAGCACTGATCAACCAGTGGAACGAGACCGGCCCCGTCGTCCGCGACTACTGCGTGACAGCGGAACTGGTCGATTCCGTCGACGACGCCGCCGTCCTCCTCACCACGGACAATCCGCGCGCCGCCGAGCTGCTCGGCGACCGCACCGCCTCCTCCGCGGTCCCCGTGGACGTGTGGACCGGGCAGCTGTGGACCGCAGGCGACGAAACCGCGCTCAACGATGTCGATCCGGCCGAGGTGAGCTACCCCGTCGCCACCGACCCGGACACGGCCGTCGCTGTCGCCGTGGCACTGGCCGGCGAGGGCGCACCTGCCCTCATCCAGCGCGACCGCGAGGTCACAACGGATTCCGACGCCGAGATCCTCGCCGTCGGCCCCGCCGCCGGCATCCACAAGGGAGCCGGCGCCACCGAAGTCATCGACGGGGCCGAGGTGGTCACCCTCGCCCACATCCTCAGCCCCGCAGGCGACGTCACCGAGGAACAGTCCCGCGCGGCAGCCGCCTTCACCGACTTCCACGACGCCACCGGGGACGTCCCGGCCGACCTTCCGGACCGCTCCGCCGCCTGGGCCGCCGTGACCGAGGACGTGGCGGCCGAGGAGACTCCGGAGGCGGAGGCGCCGGAGACCGCCGCGCCGGCCGACACCCTCATTCTGCTGGACACCTCGGCGGGAACGACCGCCGCCTTCGGGGACCGCTCCATCTACGCCGCGTCGGCCGCCGCCCTCGGCCCGATTGCCCGCGACCTCGGCGCCGGCGGGCAGCAGGTGGCCCTGTGGAACTACTCCTCCCCGCTCAACCCGGGTGTGACACAGGGCTGGCGCCGCAACGTGAACTTCTCCGACGGCCGGCAGGCGGCCGACGCCGTGCTGCGCTTCGGCACCGGCGGCGTCCCGCAGACCCGCTCCGCCCTCGTGGCCGCCCTGGCCAACGCGGCGGACCAGTCCCGGGCCACCGGTGAACCCGCCCGGGTTCTCCTGGTCACCAGCGGCACCGCCCAGGACATGGACGACGCCGCCTTCACCCAGGCGTTCACCGACGCGATCGGCGACGCCGACGTCTCCGTCGACGTGGTCCACGTCGGCGGCGGCGAGGTCGATGGGGTCCTGGCCGGTTTGACCGGGCACACCCAGATCACAGATCCGGCGCAGCTCGAGTCCGCGCTGCGGGCGGCCGCGGGGCTCTGACCCCGGAATCGGAGAAACCGCCTCCCTCCGGCCGCACGTGAGCGGGGCGGGGAGGAAGGCGGCGTGGAGAAGCGGGTGTCTAGCTGGTCTTACGCTGACGACGGGCGGCGAGCTCGTCCATGCCGATGACGGTGGGCTCGTTGTCGGCCTCGACACGCTCGGACGGGAAAGACGCGATGGTCCCGGTGAGTTCCTTCATGATTCCCGGGACCGCGATGCCGAACACGCCCTGGCCGCCGCCGAGTAAATCAATGACCTCGTCGGCGGAGCGGCACTCGTAGACGGTGGTGCCGTCGGAGACCAGGGTGATCTCGGCGATGTCGTTGGCCCCGCGGTCGCGCAGCTTGTCCACCGCGAGACGGATGTTCTGCAGGGAGATGCCGGTGTCCAGCAGACGCTTGACGATCTTCAGCACGAGAATGTCGCGGAAGGAGTAGAGACGCTGGGAGCCGGAACCGCGGGCGCCGCGGATGGAGGGCACGACCAGTTTGGTCCGCGCCCAGTAATCCAACTGGCGGTAGGTGATGCCCGCAACCTGGCACGCAATGGGCACGCGGTAGCCGACTTCCTCACCCGGACCGAGGTCGAAGAGTGACTCCTGGACAGGCTGATCGTTCGTGCTCACGTAATTACTCCCATGGGGTTTGGAAAGGCGCCCTATGCGTCATTAAAGACCAAGGGTAGACGAACGTCAATGGTCCACCCGCCGACACGCCGCAACTCAGACCCTCAATAGCAGGTCACGCCTACTCCTTCTCGCCGTCACCCCGCGACCCGCCGGTGTCGGCGTCATCATCCCGGTCGAGAGGACCGTGCGGGCCGTTGCCCCGGAAAAAGTCTGATTCGGACATCCCCAGGGAGCGCATCATCTCCTCGAAATCCGCGTCCGCCTTCGCATCGCCGGAGGCCGAGAGTTCCTCTCCCCCGGCCTGCGGTACGGAATCGAAACGCAGGCCGAAGCTCTCCTCCATGATGTCGTCCGAGACGAAGAAGGAAGTGTGGGTGAGGACATCCTCCTCCACGTGAATCGGCAGTTCCAGAGCACGGGCGACCAGCAGGGCGTCGGAGGGGCGGGCGTCGAGCTGCTCGCCGTCGGCCAACACGATGGAGGCGATGAACACCCCCTCGAAATGGCTGATGATGTTCACCGCCGTGACCCCGCCGGTGGTCCGGTTGAGCAGGTCGAGCAGGAGGTCGACCGTGCCTGGTCGGCGCGGGGTGTAACCACCCTCCCGGATATCCAGTTCCGCCGCGGCCAGGGGGGACAGCCAGATCGGCAGGACACGGTTCTGCTCGGCCCAGCGCAGGATCACGCAGGTGAACTGCTCGGGGCCGGTGGTGTGGATGCCGTGGAATTCCACGGGGATCAACGTCATGACAGTTCCTCCCGCAGGGCGTTTTTGACCAGTCCGGCGTGCAGGGACACTACCAGGGCACTCATCTGCTGCCCCATCTCCTCCGCGCGCTGCCGGGCGGAATCCCCCTTCGACCGGGCCACCGGGCCAGCGACCTGGCCGATGAGGTCGGCCTGCCGGTAGGCGGTGTTGCGCAGCGACCTCAGGTGCCGCTGGTCGAAGCCGAAGCCCTTGAGCGCCTGCGCCGTGGTGACCAGGCGCACGTCGTCGACGTTGAAGAAACCCGCCGCGTCGGGCTTGATAAGCCCGGCCTCGAGCAGCTCGAGGACGTCCGCCATGGATGCACCCGCCTGCTCGGCCACTTCGGTGTCGGTGAGGCGGGTGGCCGCCGGCGCGCGGAAGCTGTCCGGCGACACTATCGGCTCCGCCTCGGCGGCGCTGAGAATCGCGGTCACCGCACCGGAATCCATGGCCTCCAGCTGCTCCCTGATCACTTTGAGCGGCAGGTAGTTGTCGCGCTGGGTGAGCAGGATGTAGCGCAGGCGCTGGACATCGTCGGCGGTGAAACGCCGGTAGCCGGAAGCGGTCCGCTGCGGCGTGATGAGCCCCTCTGATTCGAGGAACCGGATCTTGGAGACGGTCACGTCGGGGAACTCGCCGCGCAGCTCCTCGAGGACCTTACCGATGGACAGGGTCCTCACTGTCCGGGGTGCACCCCCGGTGGAGCTGTGCGTCGAGGTCGAACCGGCGTCCGTCGACTTTCGAACAGCACTCACTGTTATCTACTTCGACTGTTCCTAGTCGTTCTTCGGGGCGGCGAGGAATACGAGACGGAATTTACCGATCTGAATTTCATCGCCGGTGGTCAGCACCTGGGAGTTGCGCGGCTCGCGGTTGACGTAGGTGCCGTTGAGGGAGCCGACGTCGAAGACCTCGAATTCGCCCTCGTTGATGCGGAACTCCGCGTGACGGCGCGACACGGTCACGTCGTCGAGGAAGATGTCCGACTCGGGGTGGCGGCCGGCCGTGGTGATCGGCTGATCCAGGAGGAAACGGGCGCCGGCGTTCGGGCCGCGCTTGACCACCAGGAGGCCTGCACCCTCAGGAAGGTTGTCGGCGCCGGCTGCGGCGGGGGCAGAGCCTGCGCCGGACTCCATTTCCTTGAGAAGATCGGCGCGGAAGACCGACGTGGTCTCGACCTGTGCCTCAGGAGTACCGGTGTTCTCGCTCATTATTTTGAATCCTCCGCTTTGTCGGAACTGTGACTTGTTGCCATCATAGCGACTGCGATGACCGCATGAGTGTGTCAGTGCCCGGGTGGTTTACCCCGGGCATCCCCCTGGGTGGGCTGATCAGCGGAAAAGGTTGCCGATTCCCGACACGACGGAGTTGCCCGATCCCGCCAGCGAGTTGTCGGAGACCATGTAGGTCCAGGTTGCCGAGGGCCGCGCGAGGCCGCCGTCGAGCAGGTGCGCGCCGTCCTCGTCGATGCGGACTGCGGCGAAGGTCTCCGACGCCTTGTCGACGGCCCGCTGCGCCAGATCCTTGAACTCGCGCACCGCGATGCGGTGGTATTCGTCGATGGGTGTCTCCCGGGCGATCGCGCGCAGGTGGATGGATTCCCGGACGTCGTCCATGACTGCCAGGTGCTCCGCCCATTCGTCGTCGAGGTGGAAGAGCATGATGTCGCGGGCCGCCTGCTCGCGGGTGTCCTGGTCGAGATGCGCCAGCTCCGCGGCCCGCCCGGGGTTGCGCCCGGCGAGTTCGCTCCACGCCTGGCCGGTGTCGATCAGGCGGGTGCGCCGTTCATCGACGGTGACGCGTTGGTCTGCCAGCAGCTGGTTGTACTTCCACGTCTGGGCGTGGATCTCCAGCAGCTGCCCCTCGGTGACCCGCTGGCAGTGGCCGACCCAGTCCCGGATCCGCGGCGAATCGATGAACCCGCTCGGATCCGGCTGGGCGGTGACGGTGTCGCCTGCCCCGCCGGCGACGATCACGTCGTCCTGCAGGGAGACGAAGAAGAGCGAGAGCCCGGGATCCCCCTGGCGCCCGGCGCGGCCACGCAGCTGGTTGTCCAGGCGCGCGGTGCGGTGTCGCGAGGTGCCGATGACGGCGAGCCCGCCCAGCTCGGCGACGGACTCGCCGAGCCGGATATCAGTTCCGCGCCCGGCCATCTGGGTCGACACCGTGACCCGCCCGAGGTCGCCGGCCTCGGCGATGATGCGGGCCTCCTCCGCGTGGTTCTTCGCGTTGAGGACGTTGACCTCGATGCCCAGGTCGCCGAGCGCCTCCGCCAGCGCCTCGGATTCGGCCACGTCGTGGGTGCCCACGAGCACCGGCTGGCCGGTGGAGTTCAGATGGGCGATCTCCTCGACAATCGCCCGGTTCTTCTCCGCGACGGTGGCGTAGATGCGGTCGGCCTCGTCGAAGCGCTTGAGTTCCTTGTTCCGGTCGATGACGGAGACGTGCAGGTCGTAGAACTGCCGCAGCTGGTCTGTGGCCTCCACCGCGGTGCCGGTCATTCCGCACACCATGGGGTACCTGCGCATGAGCGCCTGCAGCGTGATGGTGTCCAGGATGCGTCCGCCCTCGGTGACGTCGAGGCCCTCCTTGGCCTCCACCGCGGCCTGCAGTCCGTCGGGCCAGCGCTGCAGGTCCGCCACGCGGCCCCGGGAGGCGTCGATGAGCTGGACCTTGCCGTCGACGACGATGTAGTGGATGTCGCGGATGAGCAGCGCCCGGGCGTGCAGCGCCAGGTTCACCTTCACCAGGGTGGTGCCGATGTGCTCGTCGTCGTAGAGGGAGTCGATGCCCAGTTCACGTTCCACGCGGTCCGCGCCGGCGTCGGTGAGGAAGACGTTTCGGCGCTCGTCGTCGATGGTGAAGTGCTCCCGCTCGCGCAGGTGCCGCACCACGTCGGTGATCTGCCCCGTGGTCTCCAGCCCGGGGCGGCTGCCTGCGAGGACGAGGGGGACGAGGGCCTCGTCGACGAGCACGCTGTCCGCCTCGTCGACCAGGGCCACATCGGCCGGGGCCTGCACGGCGTCCGCCCGGCGGGTGATCTGCTGGTCGCGCAGGACGTCGAAGCCGATCTCGTTGACCGGCCCGTACACCACGTCGGAGGCGTACGCCTCCCGGCGTTCCCGCGGGCCCAGTTTCTCCGTCACCGGGGCCACCTTCAATCCGAAGAACTCGACCAGGGGGCGCATCCACTCGGCGTCGCGCTCCGCGAGGTAGTCGTTGACCGTGATCACGTGGACGCGTTTGCCCGTCAGGGCGAAACCCGTGGCCGCCATCGCGCCGACCAGGGTCTTGCCCTCGCCCGTGGCCATCTGGATGACGTCGCCCTCCACCAGCCGCAGCACCGCCTGGGACTGGACGGGGAAGGGTGTCAGGCCCAGGGTCCGCTCGGCGGCGACTCCCAGCAGCGCCAGGAACTCCGCAGGCTCGGTGATCTCGCCGCCTGCGGCGAGATCGTGGGCGCGTTGGGCGAGGGCGGCGTCGTCAAGCCGGGTCAACTCCGCGGTCTGCGCACCGGCGTCGGCGACGATCGTCCGGCTGCGCTTCTGATTACGGGTCGATTGGGCCCCCATTGCCCGCCAGAACCAGTCGAATGCCACGTTGATCCTTCCTGTGGGGCCTGCAAGTACTGCTCATCACCCTAGTTGAGGCGGGTGGCTATCCTTGGTGACATGCATTCTGTGAGCGTGAAAATTCCCTCGGCACGGGGGACGATGATGGCCGGCACCATCGATTACCCTGACTCCCCGCCCGTCGCGTACGCGATTTTCGCGCACTGTTTCACCTGTTCGCGGCACGTGCCCGCGGCCTCGCGGGTGTGCAAGACGCTCGCGGAGCACGGGATCGCGGCACTGCGTTTCGACTTCCCCGGCCTGGGACAGTCCGAGGGCGAGTTCGAGGACACGACGTTCACCACCAACGTCGAGGACATCATCGCCGCGAGCCGGTGGCTCGCCGACAACCACGAGGCCCCGCAGCTGCTGGTCGGCCACTCCCTCGGCGGTGCGGCCGCCCTCAAGGCTGCGACCCGCCCGGAGATGGAGTCCATCGCCGCCGTCGCCACCCTCGGTGCCCCCTTCGATCCGGCGCACTCAGTCCTGCACTTCGCCGACCGGGTCCGCGATGCAGAGGAGGAGGGCTGCGTCACGGTCACCCTCGCCGGACGGGATATCGACATCTCCCGCGAGTTTCTCGAGGACCTGGCCGACACCAACCCCGAGGCCTACCTGCCCGAGATGCGCAAGCCTCTTCTGCTGCTGCACTCCCCCGTGGACCAGACCGTGGGTGTGGGAAACGCACAGAAGATCTTCAGCGCGACCCGTTACCCGAAGTCCCTGGTCGCCATGGACCAGGCCGACCATCTGCTCACCCGCGGCGACTCCGCCCGGCGGGCCGGTCGGCTCATCGCCGAGTGGGCGCGCCCCTACCTGCGCCCCTCCCGCGAGCGGGCAGCCGTACGCAGCGACGAGGTGACCTCCCACGTGGCCGCCGGGACAAAGTACGGCGTGGTGCTCGACGCCCCCGCCGGCGAACTGAAGTCCGACCTGCCCAAGACCAGCGGCGGGAAAGGCCGCGGGCATTCCCCGGTGGACCTGCTCATGGCCGCGCTCGCCGCGGCCTCCACCCACGCGATCCGCGAGGCAGCCACCGGGATGAAGCTCGACGACGTCGAGGTCACCATCGTCAACGCCTCCCGCAACATCTTCGAGCGCAAGATCGTCCTCCGCGGCGAGCTGAGCGCCGCCCAGCGCCGCCAGCTTCTCGACGCCGCCCGCACCTCCCCCGTCGAAAACATGCTCGCCGGCGCCAAGATCATGGACATCCCCGCATGAGGTGCCCCTGCAACACCGGCCTGAGCTACGACGAGTGCTGCGGCCGCTACCACGCCGGCGCCGTCGCCCCCACCGCCGAGACACTCATGCGTTCCCGCTTCTCCGCCTTCGTCACCCGTGATGCCGACTACCTGCTGCGCACCTGGGACCCCGACACCCGGCCCTTCGACCTGACGCTGGTGGACCTGCCCGTGCAGTTCTACCGCCTGGACATCCTGGACACCGTCGGCGGCGGGCCTTTGGACCAGGAGGGGGTGGTCGAGTTCGAGGCCTTCTACAAGGGGGATCCGGCCGGCTCACAGCGGGAGCGGTCCACTTTCCGCCGCATCGGACGCGAATGGGTCTACACCGCCGGAGACGTGTCCTGACCCTTGTGGAGACCCCGATACCTATCGTACGATAGGTACATGAACGCGCCGCAGATCACCGTCGTCCAACCCGACCCCCGGGCTCCCCTGGACCGCTTCGAAGGCTGGCTCACCGACGCCGGCGCCACCCTCCACCTGGTTGACCCTGCCGTGGACGGGGTCCCCGAATCCGCCGGGGACGGCGTCATCATCCTCGGCGGCACGGACAACTGCCGCTCCTACCCCTGGCTCACCGAACTCCACGCGTCCATCCGCTCCTGGCTGTCCGCGGAGGTGCCCGTCCTGGGGATCTGCCTGGGCCACCAGATCCTCGCCGACGCCCTTGACGGGGACATCGCCTTCGGGCTGGAGGGCGAACATGGCCCGTTCGAGATCGAGCTCATGCCCGCAGGATTGACCGACCCCCTGTTCTCAGGCCTGACAACGCCCCTCACCGTGGCCCAGCACCACCACGACGTCGTGAGCGCCCTACCGGACGGGGCAGCACTCCTCGCGGCATCGCAGCGCTATGAAATCCAGGCGTTCCGCATCGGCTCCGCCGTCGGCCTCCAGTTCCACCCCGAAGCCTCCCCGGAGACCATGGGCGCCTGGACTCCCGCCGATGCCGAAGCGATGATCCGTCGAATGGAGGCGGTCGACGAGGCGGTAGCAGCGACGGGCCGCACCATTGCCCGGAATTTCGTCCAAATGTGTCGCTGAACAGCCGATTCGCCTTATCGGATGACATTGTTGTAACCTGAACCACGTTGCACTTCGAGTGCGACGGCGGACTGTGGCGCAGTTTGGTAGCGCACTACACTGGGGGTGTAGGGGTCGCAGGTTCAAATCCTGTCAGTCCGACAAAGTAATGGTCAATGTCTTGAAAAAGGCACTGGCCCTTTTTATTTCCCCCGCCCCGTCGGCCACGATCCCTAGAAGGGCGGCGGGTCGGGATCGGACCCGGAAGTCCGGGCCGGTGGCGCATTCGCCGCCTTCGACTGGTAGGCCTCGAAGCGCTCGGCGGCGGCCTTCGCGGCGGCGCGTTCGTACTGACGGGACCGGCGCTGGCTGTAGGTCTGCGCCCAGCGTTTCTTTTTCGGAGTCAGGGGGCCGACCGCCTCGCTGACCGTCCAGGTGCCGTCCTTGAATAACCAGTACACATCCCCGGTGTGGGGGTCGAGGACGTAGTGGATCTGCTCGTCGGTCTTCCGGTTGTGGTGGTGCCTGCACAGCATGATCATGTTGCCCGCCGTCGTAGGGCCGCCTTCGGCGTGGTTGACCCGGTGATCCGCGTCGCAGCGGGCAGCCCGACGGTTGCACCCCGGCCAGCGGCAGACCCAGTCGCGGCCGATGATGCTGCACCGGATCCCGAAGGTCGGTACATAGGCGTGGGTGACGGCCTCGGCGGCCCCAGCCATGTCGATGGTCCGGGTGACCATGCCCGCCAGCACCTCAGCAGCCCGGTCGGTGAGAATGCCGTGGGTGGGGTGCAGCGCGGGCGCGTGCTCGATGTCCGAGGCCTGGTAGAGCAACGTCGTCACGGTGGCGGTGACGTTCCCGAGCAGAAGAGACACCATCGCCTTGGCCTGACTGATCTTGCCGCCGGAGGCGACCCCGCTGACAGCGTCCGATATCCGGATACCCGTGGCCTGGTCGACGATGAGCTCGAAGCGAATTTCACCTCCGGCCAGATCCTGCACGTCAAGCACGGGAGAGAAAGGATCCTCGGGCGGCGGGAGGGTACGCATCAGCGACGCCGGGTCTTCGCAGGGGGTCGGCCCTGCGGACGTCTCCCCGCCTTCGGGCTTTTGATCGGGGGCGGCGGCGGCCTCGACGCTCCGGATGGTGTTGCTCACCGTGTCGACGATGGCCCTCTTCCCGGGCAGCAGCTGACGGGCCCGGGAGGGGGTGAAACATTCGATGAGATCGTCGTCGAGGGCGGCCCACAAGAAGGCGTCCTCCCGCAGTTCGGCGGGGGCCTTGATGATCGTGCGGTCGATGTAGCCGAGGTGAGTCATGTCGAGTAGCCAGGTGGACTCCACCAACGCTTTCAGCCGGGGCAGACGGTCAAGAGTGTGCAGGGCGTCGAGATGGCGGGTTATGGTGCCGTGGGACATGCCGGTGGACCGGTGGAGCATGGCGGTGACCGTGGTCCAGTCCTCCTCGGAAGCCGGCTCCGTGCCGACCTGGCAGATGCGCCAGAACGCGTACTCGGAGGAGACTTTCGCTTGCCGGGCAGAGTAGTAGAAGTCGTCTGCGTCGAGAACCGCCCATGATGCCCGCATGCCCATGCCTCCTCCCTTCCCGCCGATAGACTATGTGTTCGAAAATCAAGTTAGAGCACGACCCCGACATGGGGGTAAACTCCAGGGGTAGCCAACAGATACGTGCAGGTCAACCGACCAATTCGTCCACCTCTCCTGCGACAATGGACACATGATCACTCCCCTGACCTACGACACCTTCGACGACTTCACCCGCCGGGACGGCCTGGTCCTGGTCAACTTCTGGTCCACCTCCTGCGGGCCGTGCCTGCGCTTCCACCGCATCTTCAAGACCGCCTCGGAGGCGGTCCCGTCGGCCTCCTTCGGCGACGCCGAGGTCGAGATCCAGCAGCGCCTGGTCAAGGACCTGGAGATCTCCACTATCCCGGTGCTGCTCATCTACCGGGACGGCGACCTCATCTACCGCGACCCCACTCCCCGCCCGGAGTCCGGCACCTTCAGCACCGTCCCCGACGCCCCGCGGTTCCTGGACATCATGAGCCGGGAGAAGGAGTTCATCACGTTCGTGGAGGGTATGGCGGTCGACTGAGACGAGAAAAATCCGCCGCCGGATGCCCGGCGGCGGATTCCCGTGTTCGGACGGTCAGCCCAGGAACGCCTTGTCGGAGAGCGTGGCGCCCTTGATGTTGGTGAATTCCTGGAGCAGGTCCCTCACGGTGAGCTTCGACTTCGTGGCCTGGTCGGCCTCGTAGACGATGCGTCCCTCGTGCATCATGATCAACCGGTTGCCCAGGCGGATCGCCTGTTCCATGTTGTGGGTGACCATGAGGGTCGTCAGCCCGCCTTCGGAGACGATCCTCTCGGTCAGGCCGGTGACCAGTTCGGCGCGCTGGGGGTCGAGGGCGGCGGTGTGCTCGTCGAGAAGCATGATCCGGGGGTTGGTGAACCCTGCCATGAGCAGCGACAGCGCCTGGCGCTGGCCGCCGGAAAGCAGACCCACCTTGGCCGCGAGGCGGTCCTCGAGGCCGAGCTCCAGGCTGGCGAGCTTCTCGACGAACTCTTCACGCCGCTTCCTGTTCAACCCGCGCCCGAGGCCGCGGCGCTTGCCCCGCAACAGCGCCAGGGAGAGGTTCTCCTCGATGGTGAGGTTGGGGGCGGTGCCCGCCAGGGGGTCCTGGAAGACGCGGCCGACATACTGCGCGCGCTTGTATTCGGGCAGCCGGTTGACCTTCTTCCCGTCGATCTGGACGGTGCCGGAGTCGACGGGAAGGCGGCCGGAGACGGCGTTGAGGAGCGTGGACTTGCCCGCTCCGTTGGAGCCGATGACGGTGACGAAGTCGCCTTCGTCCATGGTCAGGCTCACGTTGTCCAGTGCGGTGCGTTCGTTGACCGTGCCCGGGAAGAACGTCTTGGAGATGGAGTCGATGCTGAGCACTGCTACACCGCCTTTCCGGCCGGAACCTTGGCGCCGGCCGCTGCTGCGGGCCGGCGGCTGACTCTGCTGGTCAGACCCTTCCAGCGTGGCACCAGGAGGGCGACGATGACCAGGAGCGCGGTGATCAGCTTCATGTCGTTGGGGTCGAGTCCGACCTGCAGCGCCAGGAAGATGATGATGCGGTAGATCACGGCGCCGACGATGACGGCGAACACCGCGAGCCACAGCATGCGCTGGCCGAGGACGGCCTGGCCGAGGATGACCGAGGCCAGTCCGACGAGGATGAGGCCGATGCCCATGGAGATGTCGGCGAAGCCCTGGTACTGGCCCACGAGCGCGCCGCACATGCCGACGAAACCGTTCGACAGTGCCAGGGTGAGCGTCTTGGTGAAGTCGGTGGACACGCCGAAGGACGTGATCATCTGCCCGTTGTCGCCGGTGGCGCGCAGGGACAGGCCGAGGTCGGTCGTGAGGAACCACACCACGATCAGCCCGAGCAGCGAGACGAGGACGGCGAGGATGGCCGCGCCGGCCCAGGTCCCCAGGATTCCGGCGTCACGGAGCGGGGTGAACAGCGTTTCCTGGCGGAGCATGGGGATGTTCGCCCCGCCCATGATGCGCAGGTTGATCGACCACAGGGCGATCATGGTGAGGATTCCCGCGAGCAACCCGTCGATGCGGCCCTTGGTGTGCAGTAGACCGGTGACGGCGCCGGCAAGGAAACCGGTGACGAAGCCCGCCAGGGTGGCCAGCACGGGATGCCAACCGTTGAGGATGCCGACGGCCGCGGTGGCTGCGCCGGTGGTGAAGCTGCCGTCGACCGTCAGGTCGGGGAAGTTGAGGACCCGGAACGTCAGGAAGACGCCCAGGGCCATCACCCCGTAGATGAGGCCGACTTCGACGGCGCCGATCATACGGTCTCGGCCTCGTCGAGGATCGCCTGCGGGACGGTCACGCCCTGACGCTGCGCGGCGTCTTCGTTGATGACGTAGGTGAACTCGGTGGCCTTCTCCACCGGCATGGTGGCGGTGTCCTCGCCGTCGCGGAGCACACGCAGGGCCATTTCGCCCGTCTGGCGGCCCAGCTCGGTGTAGTCGATGCCCAGAGTGGCAACGGCGCCGCCCTCGACGGTGCCGGCCTCGGCCGCGATCACCGGGATCTGCTTCTGCTCGGCGACCTGGACCAGGGAAGCGATGCCGGCGACGACCATGTTGTCGGTGGGCACGTAGATGGCGTCGACGTCGCCGAGGGCCTCGACGGCCTGCTGGATGTCGTTGGCCGTGGTCACGGTCTGGGTGGTGATCTCCAGATCGCGGGGACCCGCGGCCTCCCGGGCGGCCTCGACCTGGACCTGGGAGTTGACCTCGCCGGAGGCGTAGACGATGCCGACGGTGCGGGCGTCCGGGACGAGCTCCTTGAGCAGGTCGAGCTGGTCCCCGATGGGGGCGACGTCGGAGGTGCCGGTGACGTTGCCGCCCGGGGCCTCCTCGGAATCCACCAGTTCGGCGGAGACCGGGTCCGTGACGGCGGTGAACAGGACCGGAATGTCGGTGATGTTCTGTGCGGTGGCCTGCGCGGCCGGGGTGGCAACGGCCAGCACCATGTCCAGGTCCTTGCCTGCGAACTGCTGGGCGATGGTCAGTGCGGTGGCCTGCTCGCCGTTGGCGTTCTGCTCGTCGAACTCCACGTCCACACCTGCGTCGGCGAAGGCCTCCTTGAAGCCGGCGGTGGCGGCGTCGAGGGCGGGGTGCTGGACGAGCTGGTTGATTCCGACGGTGTACGCGTCGTCGCCCGCGGCGTCCGTGGAGGAATCGGAGTCAGAGGAGCATGCGGTGAGGAAGAGGGCGGCGGCGGTGAGGCCTGCCACCACCGTGGTGCGAGGGGAGAACATGAGGAGTTCCTTCCATTGCCAGGTGTGATCTGATACGTCGTTCAATGTACTTAACTACCATGTCACACCCGCCATCACCCGCCTTAAGGAATTATGAGTCGAATGCCCTGGTGCCCGGCCGGGGCTCCCCCGGCTCGGTGGGCGGCTCCGGCACGGGCTCCCGGACCACCAGGCTCCCCGGTTCCATCGTCACGGTGAAGGAGGAGACCTCGCCCACCTCGTCCCCGTCGACTTCGAAGACCTCCGGATGCGCCAGGGTCACCTCGAGGCGGGTGCCCGTGGCGTAGCGCAGGGTGTCGCTGTCGTTGGCGCCGCCGGTGACCTGTTCATCCCGGCGCGCCAGGCGGTTGCGCACCTTACGGCCCATGTGGAGCGCCAGTTGCCCGGCGATCTGCAGCCAGCCGGGCAGACCCGTGGGACGCAGGGAGACGATGTCGAAGTGCCCGTCGTTGGCCACGGCGTCGGGAAGCAGCGGGATGCTGCCCACCAGGTCCCCGCAGTTGCCCACGATGAGGGAGTGGACGCGGGTGCGGCGCGCCGGGCCGCCGTCGAGCCGCCAGGTGAGCCGGACGCGGCGCCCGCCGGTCAGCGACTTGGCGATACCCACGGCGTAGGCCAGGAATTTCACCCTCTTCTTCAGGTCCTCGTCGGTGTTGACGATCATGCCCGCGTCGACGCCGATGCCGGCCATGACGACGAAGTCGAGTTCCTCGGATTCGCCGTCGGGGCGGGTGAGCAGGGCAGTGCAGACGTCGATGCGGGTGTCCTGCCCCGTGAAGGCGGCCTGCACGGCCTCGGGGATGTCCAGCGGCAGTTTGAGATTGCGCGCCAGGAGGTTCCCGGTGCCCGCGGGGATGACGCCCAGGGCCACGTCCGTGCCGTGGAGCGCGGCGGCGACCGCGCGGACGGTGCCGTCGCCACCGGCCGCGAGCACCATGTCGTGGCCGTCCTCGGCGGCCCGCTGGGCGGGGCCGAAGCCGGGGTCCTCCACGGAAGTCTCGAGGAACAGGGGTGCGTGCCACCCGTGTTCGGCGGCGGCGTCGGCCACCAGACGCTTCAGATCCTCGGGATCCCCTTTGACGGGGTTGTAGACCACGGCCACGCGGCGGTCGGAATCAGCGGAATCGTTGGTGCTCATGAATCCCCAACCTACACACCGAAGAAGTTGCGCACCTCCGCTGTCGCCAGGTCCGGCCACACGTGCGCGCCTCCGCCCACGCGCAGGTGGACCAGCGGGAGACGGCAGCTCAGCCAGTGCTGTTCGATGACCTGCTGGCTGTTGCGCGTGATGGCGGTCCCCCCGCAGCCGTTGCGCCGGGCGACCTCGTCGAGCACGGCGGGCACAGACTCGTAGAGCGTGCCGTGCCGTGTGCCCCCGTGGTAGTCGATGACCTGGTCGTCGGTACCGTGGATGTCCAGCCGCGCGACGGGCTGGTCGACGCAGTCGGCGTGGATCGGCGCATAGTAGGCGGCCCCCACGGGGGCGACCGCGTGGAAGGTGTCCGGCATGCGGCAGCTGAGGTACGCGGCGAATCCGCCGCCGTTGGAGAAGCCCGTAGCGAAGATGCGGCGCCGGTCGACGGGGTATTCGGAGACCACGTCGTCGAGCAGCGCGCGCACGAAGGCGAGGTCCTCTGCCCCGCTCGTCCGCGCGTAGGGCGCCGGCGCCCAGGCCCGGTCGACGCCGTCAGGGTAGATGACCAGAGCCGGGGCGTCGTTCAGCCCCGTCGTCTCCTCCAGTGCGGCGGCCGTCTCGTCCCAGCCGTGGAAGGCGAAGATCACTGGCCACTGCGCCCCGCGGTAGAAGCCCTCCGGGGTGGACAGCCGGTAGTGCCGCACCTTGCCGTCGACCGTGAGTGTGCCCTGGCTGGTCTTCTGCGGGGCGCCGATGCTTCTCGACGCCGCGTTCTCCCCCCGCTCCGGTGGTGCGGCGCACCCCGCGAGCAGGAGCGTAGCGGCAGTGATCAGGGTGAGAGCGGCCCTCATGCGCGTCCCCTGGCCCAGGCGGACCACAGGTCGGTGTAGCGGCCGCCCCGGGTGACCAGCTCGGTGTGAGTCCCGGATTCCACGATCCGCCCCTCCTCCATCACCAGGACCAGGTCGGCGCGGGCGGCCTGGTCGAGCCGGTGCGCCACCACCAGGGCGGCGCGACCGCCGGTGACCTCCTCCGCGGCGGCCTCCAGGTCGCCGGCGCCGGCGGAACCCGATTCGGCGGTGGCCTCGTCCATGACGACCACCTTCGGGTCCAGGAGCAGGATGCGCGCCAGCGCCAGCTGTTGGGCGGCCACGGGGTCCAGCTGATGGCCGCGGGCACCGACCTCGGTGTCCAGACCGTCCGCCAGGTCCGGGAACCAGTCGGCGCGGACCCGCCGGAGGGCGTCGAGCAGGTCGGCGTCGGTGGCCTGCGGGCTGGCCAGGGTGAGGTCCTCGCGCAGGGTGCCGGAGAAGACGTGGACGTCCTGGGAGATCATGGCCAGGCGGGCGACCCGCTCGGCGTCGGAAAGCGAGGACACCTCAACCCCGTCGACGGTCACACTGCCCTGATCCGGGATGCGCAACCCGGCCAGGAGCGCGGCGACGGTGGTTTTTCCGGCACCCGAGGCGCCGACGAGCGCGACCGTCTCGCCGGGGCGGATCCGCAGGGAGACGTCGCGCACGGCCCAGCCGGAGCCGTAGCTGAAGCTCACGCCGTCCACGACCACTTCCCCCACCTTCGCCGGGGCGCCGGAATCCGGGACCGCGGCGGGTGGGTCGATGACCACGCCGACGATGCGGGTCAGCGAGGCGTACCCGGACTGCACCGTGTCGAGCACCCGCATGAACATCATCAGTGGACCGCGCAGACGGATGAGCATGAGCATCGCGGCTGTCACGGCGCCGACCGTCAGCGACCCCTCGCGGACGGTGAGATAGCCGACGACAAGCCCGCCGGCGAGGATGAGGAACTCGGCCAGCGACATCCACACCTGGAGGGCGATCATGGACAGGCGCGCGGAGAATCCGTTGTCCACCACGGCCTGCGACGCCTGGCGGATGTTCTCGTGCATCACCGCCTCCATCCGGTAGGCACGGACGGTGTGGCGCCCGTGGATCGCCTCGAGCAGCCGGCGGGCCCGGTCCGCCATCGACGCCCGCTCCGCGGCGTAGCGGCCCGGCGCGACCTGGAGGTAGCGGCGCGCGGCGAAGAAGTAGATCGGCGCGACCACCACGAGGATGAGCAGGAAACGCCAGTTCAGTGACACCAGCGCCACGGCCGTGGCGAGGATGGTGAACAGGGAGCTGCTGAGGATGGGCACGGTCTCCGTCACGGCCGAGGACAGCTGGGAGACGTCGTCGGTGGAGCGCGACACCAGGTCGCCGGTGCCCGCGTCCTCCACCCGGTGGACCGGCAGGCCGAGGGCGGTGCCCACCATCTCCTCGCGCAGGGTGGCGATGATCCGCTCGCTGAGCCGGGAGATGAGGAAGAACCCGGCCGCGCTCAGGCCCGCGCCCGCCACGGCCGCCAGGACCAGCCAGCCGCCGGCCGAGAGCAGGCCGGCGCCCTCCTCGATGACGAGGTCGACGATTCTGCCCAGCTGCCAGGGGATGGCGACGGTGGCGCCCGCCCCGAGGCTGAGCAGCAGGACGGCGAGCAGTGCCTGCGCCCGCGCGCCGGGCACGGCGCTGATCTGCCGACCCACTTCGCGGCGGACCTGGGCGAGGTCCGCCAGCGGGAATCTCAGGTCGCTCATACGCTCAACTCCTCTGCCCCGCCGACCACCCGGTCGGCCACGGCCTTCCAGGCGGGGGCGTCGGTGAACACCACTGTCGCCCGGCCCGCCCGGCAGGCGGCCACCCGTTGACTGATCCTCGATTCGGTCACCGAGTCCACCGCCGTGGTCGGGTCCTGCAGGACGAGCACCTCCGCGTCGGCGGCCACCGCACGGGCCAGCGCCACGCGTTGGCGCTGCCCGCCGGAGAGGTTCCGGCCGTTCTCCCCCACCTCGCGCTCCGGGCCGCCGGGCAGGTCCTCCACCGCCGCGGTGTGCAGCGCGGCCCGCGCCCGGTCGGGGTCCGGGTGGACGTTGGCCAGGACGGAGCCTTCGAACAGGTCCGCCGAATGGGGTGCGACGATCACACGGTCGCGCGGGGCCAGGATGAGCTGTTCCGGGGCGTGTCCGGTCACCACGGACAGGCCCGGGGGCAGATCCGGCACGCCGGTGTGTTCCGGGCCGAGCTCGTAGGGGGCGTCGAGCACCTCGCGGATGCGGGCCGCCGACGCCTGCGCCGCGGCCCACCGCGAGGCGATGTTCTTGCCCAGCATGGTCATCGGCATGATGATGAACTGGGTCAGCCCGATGATGGTGATCAGTTCGCCGATGCTCAGGCGGCCCTGCAGCGCCAGCCAGGCCGCGGCGACGGCGATGACGATGACATAGAGGGAACCGGTGCTCTCGGTCGTGACGTTGAGGCGGGCCTGGGCCGCGTTGGCGTCGACGGTGCGGGCGTAGGCCTCGTCGGACACGGAACGGTAGCGCCCCCGGACGATGTCCACGGCACCGAGCCCCTTGAGGATCCGCAGGCCCTGCACCACATCGGTCGCGGTGGCGGCCGCCCGGGCAAGCGCGTGCTGCCGGTTCGTCGACTTGCGGCGCAGCGGGCCGGAGGCGTTGAGCGCAACCCACACGATCACTGGTCCGCCGACAAGGACGGCGATGCCCAGCGGCACGTTGATGGTGAGCATGACGGCGCCGACGTAGAGGATGGAGGCCACCTCCGCAACGGGGAACACCGTCATGAACACGGCGTCGGCCACCCGCTGGGTGTCAGAGGATGCGATCGACAGCAGCTCGCCGGCGGTGCGGCGCCGCCCGCCCACGCCGCGCGGGTGCTGGATCCGGTCGGTGACCTCCATGCGCAGATCGTGCCCGATCACCAGCATCGAACGGTTGAGCAGTCGACGGCCGAACCAGCTGGCCACGATGCCGACGAGGAAGGTGCCGGCGAGCACCCCGATCCACATTCCCAGCCGGCGCGGATCCGATTCCGCGATGGCGTCGTCGATGGCCTGCCCGATGATCACCGGCGACAACCCGTTGGTGAGGAAACTGACCGCCATGAGCAGTGCGGAGGGGATGGTCCACCGCCACCGGGACATCACCGTCCGGGGCAACCAACGTGGGTCGTCAGCTGCGGGAAGTCGATTCATGGTGCCCAAGCATACGACAGGTAACTTTGACCCCGTGCCACGCGATTCCCTTTCCCGGCCAGCCTCCGCCAAGGACGCGCCGGAGTTCCTCGACGACGCCCACCGGTACCGCTCCGCCTCCGCCTTCCGGACCGGCGCGGACACATACGACTTCGTCCGGCCCGGTTACCCGGACGAAGTCGTCGACCTCGTGGCCGGCCGCCGGACGGTCCTGGATGTCGGCGCCGGCACCGGCAAGCTCACGTCCCGGCTCATCGAGTCAGGCCACGAGGTCCTGGCCTCGGACCCCAGCCCCGACATGGTCCGGGTCCTCGCCCGCCTGGGTGTGCCCGTGTGGCGGGCCACCGCCGAGGTCACGTCGCTTGCCGACGCCTCCGTCGACGCCGTCACCTGCGCCCAGGCCTGGCACTGGGTCGATGCGGCCGCCGCCTGCCGGGAGCTGGACCGGGTGGTGCGCCCCGGCGGGCGGGTGGTGCTGGTGTGGAACAACCTCGACGTCTCCCACCCGTGGATCCTGCGTCTGGCCCGCATCATGCACTCCGGCGATATCCAGCGTCCGGGTTTCCTTCCGGAGGTCCACGACCCCTGGCGCATCACCTTCGAGCTGCGCACCGGCTGGGTCCAGCATCTGCGCACCGGTGAGGTGCATCAACTCATGCAGACGCGTTCCTACTGGTTGCGCTCCCCGCAGAAGATCCGCGAGCGCATGACCCGCAACTTGGACTGGTACCTCTTCGAGCGCCTCGGCTTCCAGGAAGGGCAGCTGCTGCCCATCCCCTACCGCACCGATGCCTTCGTCCTGGAGAGGAGCATCCCGCACAGCCCCACGACAGGAAACCTCCAGGCGCCGGGATTTTCCTAGTAATTTGCTGAATATTCTCATAAATTGTGGACACGTCATTAGTACGCCTGGCAAGATAGTTTTCAGTCACACAAAGTGATCTGACCCACAACGAAAGGTTCCCCATGAAGCGGAGCATCGCAGTAGCCGGCGTCATCAGCCTCGCGCTCGCCCTCGGGGCGTGTGCGGAGTCGACCGACTCAGGAGACTCTGCCGATACCACCACGGCAACCGTCGCTGAGACCACCACGACCGAGGCGACCGAAACCACCGAGGTCACCGAAACCACTACGGCCGAAGCAGCCACCACCGACATCGTGGACACCGCAGTCGCCGCCGGGGACTTCACCACCCTGGCCACGGCGCTGGAGGCCGCCAACCTGGTGGAGACCCTCAAGGGTCCGGGACCGTTCACCGTCTTCGCCCCCACCGACGAGGCTTTCGACGCTCTCCCGGAGGGAACGCTCGACGAGCTTCTGGCAGATCCCACCGGGGACCTGGCCGAGATCCTCAAGTACCACGTCATCGAGGGTGAGGTCATGGCCGCCGACGTCCTGGAGATGGACGGCCAGTCCGTCGCCACCGTCCAGGGCGCGGAGCTGACCATCGAGGTCGACGGCGAGCAGGTCACCCTGGTCGACAACTCCGGCAACCGGGTCAACGTCGTCAGCACCGACGTCGACGCCAGCAACGGCGTCATCCACGTCCTCGACGCTGTCCTCCTGCCCACCCTGTAATCACCGGGCGATCAACAGATCCGGCCGCACCCTCTCCAGGGTGCGGCCGGATCTTGGTTCTTCCCCCCTGCCGCCGCTCAGAACGTGCGGCGTATCCGTGGAGGCATGGCGATCCTTGCGCTCAGCCATCACTTCGCACGGCCCGGCCCGCAGGGCGCCAGGCACAGAGTGAGAATCGGGATGAATGCGCGCATGATCTTCCACCGCGTTCAATCGACGAAGCGGGAGAGGCCGTAGACAGGATGATCGACGTCACCACCCGACGCCTGTCGATGGCCCAGCCGAAGAGGCAGCGGACATGTCCCCGGCGTGGCAGAATCCCCCGCGCGGCGCCTAATGTGGAGCCATGACAACACCTGACGTGACTGAGCTCGTCGATCAGACCCTGGACTGGGTCACCTACGGGGAGCCGAACTCCACCGACCTCATCGCCGTGACCACGCAGGCTTTCCCGGTGGCCGCGCAGGACCTGGGTTTCCGCGGGACGGACGACCTGCTCATCTCGCGGACCGGGTTCATCCACGACAACGAATCCGGCTGCACGGTGGAGATCGCCACCGCCATTGCAGGAACCGACACCATCCCGCGCGACCTCACGCTCGTCCTGGGGGAAGGGAAACACACCTACCCCTCGCACCGGGAGGGGCTGACGGCTTTCTACACCTGGTGTGCGACCGGGCGTCTGTAGCGCCGCCCGCCGCCCAGCGGTAGGTGGCCGCTACTTCCTCGCGCGGCGCTCACGCATACGCACGGCGATCCGCACCGGCGAGCCGTGGAAACCGAAGCGCTCGCGGAACTTGCGTTCCAGGTAGCGGCGGTAACCTGCGTCCAGGAAGCCCGTGGTGAACAGCACGATCACCGGAGGGCGGCTCGAGGCCTGCGTGGCGAACATGACGCGCGGCAGCCGGCCGGACTTCATCGGCGGCGGGTTCGACGCGATCGTCTCGCGCAGCCAGGTGTTGAGCTGGCCGGTGGTGATGCGCTTGTCCCAGCTCTCGAGGGCCTCGATCATCGCCGGCTCGAGGCGCTGCAGCGAGCGGCCGGTCTGGGCGGAGATGTTGATGCGGGTCACCCACGGCAGGTGGCTGAGCTGCTGGTCGATTTCGCGGTCGAGGAGGTCGCGGCGGTCCTCGTCCATGAGGTCCCACTTGTTGAAGGCGATGACCAGGGCCTTGCCCGACTCCAGGATCATGTTCAGGACGCGCTGGTCCTGTTCAGAGATGGGCTCGGAGGCGTCGATGAGCATGACGCACACCTCGGCCGCGTCGATGGCCGCGCGGGTACGCAGGGAAGCATAGTACTCATGGCCCTGGGCGGTGTTGACCTTCTTGCGCAGTCCGGCCGTGTCGACGAACTTCCACAGCTTCTGATCCAGCTGGACCAGCGAGTCGACCGGGTCGACGGTGGTGCCGGGCACGTTGTCGACGACCGAGCGCTCCTCCTTGGCCACCTTGTTCAGCAGCGAGGACTTGCCCACGTTGGGCTTGCCCACCAGGGCGACGCGGCGCGGGCCCTCGACGATGGAGGAAGCGCGGGGCTTCTCCGGGAACTTGGCCAGCACCTCGTCGAGCACGTCGGCGCCGCCGCGGCCGTGAAGGGCGGAGACCGGCCACGGATCGCCGAGACCCAGGGCGTAGAACTCCGCCATGTCCGCGTAGAGGGAGTCGGAGTCGAACTTGTTGGCCACCAGCAGGACGGGCACGTCCGCCTTCTGCAGCATCTTGGCCATCACCGCGTCGGTCTCCGTGATGCCGACCTTGGTGTCCACGACCATGACGATGACGTCGGCGGTCTCCATGGCCACCTCGGCCTGGCGGGCGATCGCGCCGTGGATGCCCTTGACGTTGGGGTCCCAGCCGCCGGTGTCCTGCACCAGGTAGCGGCGGCCGTTCCACTCCGCGAGGTAGGAGATGCGGTCGCGGGTCACTCCGGGGAAGTCCTCGACGACGGCTTCCCGGCGGCCCAGGAAACGGTTGACCAGCGTCGACTTACCCACGTTGGGGCGGCCGACGATAGCGACGGTACAGAGCTCCTCGGCGAGGTGCTCCTCGTTTTCGACGCCCATCCGCTCCTCGAGGGAGGCCCACTGTTCCTCGGTCATGTCCTCGAAGTTGAATTCCCCGGCGTCGAAGTCGTCCGAGGCCCACCCGTCGCCGGGCGCGAGCTCGTCTTCGTCGACGAAGACGCCCTCGGCGTCCATTTCTCCGCCGTCAGCGGAATGGAAGACGAACTGGGTGTCGTCCTCGTGGTTGTTCTCTTCAGTCATCGGGAGGACTCCTTCACGAGCTCGATGAGGGATTCGAGCACCTGGTCGAGGGTCAGCTCGGAGGTGTCGATGATGGTGGCGTCCACGGCGGGACGCAGGGGTGAGGTGGCGCGGGATGAATCCATCTCGTCGCGGCGGATCACGTCGGCCAGCACGGTGCCGAAGTCGGCTTCCCGGCCCGCGGAGCGGTCCTGCTGGTAGCGACGGCGGGCGCGCACCTCGGCCGAGGCGGTGAGGTAGGCCTTGGCAGGGGCGTCGGCGAGCACGACAGTGCCGATGTCGCGGCCCTCCACGATGGCGCGGTGGGCGTCGGCCGCCAGGCGACGCTGGAGGGCGACGAGGTTCTCGCGGACCTCCGGCACTGCGGAGACCGCGGAGACGTTCCGGGTGACCTCCGCGCCGCGGATCTCTTCGGCGACGTTCTCACCGGCCAGCAGCACCTCGCTGGAATCGGGGTCGTCGTTGACGGCCAGCGGCAGGTCGCGGGTCACCTCGATGACCTTGTCGACGTCCGCCGGGTCCACGCCCGCGCGCAGCACCGCGAGGGTGGCCACGCGGTACATCGCGCCGGTGTCGACGTAGCGGGCGTCGAGGCGCTTGGCCAGCGCGCGGCAGGTGGTGGACTTGCCGGTGCCGGAGGGACCGTCGACAGCCAGGATGAGGCCGCCGCCGGGTATGTTCACGTACGTCACATTCCCACCACCTTGTAAAGGGAGGTCAGCTCAGCGTTGTTGAGGGCACGCAGGGTGCCCGGCTTCTGCTCGCCGAGCTGGACGGTGTGGATCTTGGTGCGGACCAGGCGCTCGACCGGGTAACCGGCCTCCTTGAGCATGCGGCGCACGATGTGCTTGCGGCCCTCGTGCAGCTCGACGCGCAGGAGCGAATGCCCCTCGTGGGTGTCCACGATCTGGACGTAGTCGGCCTTGACCGGGCCGTCGTCGAGTTCGACGCCGTCCTTGAGGGTGCGCACGAGCTTGCGGTCGGCTTCGCCGAGCACGGTGGCCAGGTAGGTCTTGACCACCTCGTACTTCGGGTGCATGAGGCGGTTGGCCAGCTCGCCGTCGTTGGTCAGCAGCAGCAGGCCCTCGGTGTCGGCGTCGAGGCGCCCGACGTGGAACAGGCGCTTGCCGGAGGCGATCTTCTCGGCGACGATGTCGCCCACGCAGTGGCGGCCTTCGTCGTCGGACATGGTGGAGAGCACGCCGCGCGGTTTGTTGAGGATGAAGTACTCGAGGTCCTCATTGACGTTGATGCGCACGCCGTCGACGCGGATGACGTCCACGTTCGGGTTGACGCGCATGCCCTGGGTCTTGACGATCTTACCGTTGACCTCGACGCGGCCCTTCTCGATGAGGACCTCAGCGTGGCGTCGGGAGGCGACACCGGCCTGGGCGAGCACCTTCTGCAGGCGCACGCCGGCGGCCTCGGGGGCGTTCTCCCCCTCGTAGAGCCAGTCCGCGCCGAGACTCTCGGCGACGGAGCGTGCGGTGGAGGCCTTCTTACGGAGCTCCTGGGCGGAGACGTTCTGGTGGCGGGCGGGGCGGGCGTTGGACAGCGGAATCTCGGATGCTCGGGGCTTTCTGCCCTGATTTTCCGGTGTGCCGTCACGGCGAGCGGGTGGAGTCACGGGAATCGTGTCCTTATCTCTGCTATGAAGTTGGTTCTGATCAACCATACCGGACGAAGGCCTAAAACTCCTCGTCGATGGAGTCGACGTCCGGCAGCAGCGGCGCCAGATCAGGCAGCCGGTCCAGCGTGTCGATGCCCAGCAGCTCCAGGAAGAGTTCGGTGGTGACATAGCGGTGGGCGCCGGTCGATTCCTCGGTGTCGACCTCCCGGATCAGGCCCCGCAATTGGAGGGTGCGCATGACACCGTCGACGTTGACGCCGCGGACCGCGGAGATCTGGGAGCGGGTCGCCGGCTGGCGGTACGCCACCACGGCGAGGGTCTCCAGCGCCGCGCGGGAGAGTTTGCTCTGGGTGCCGTCCAGGAGAAAGTGCTCGACCGCCGGCGCGTTCAGGGGGCGGGTGTACAGGCGCCACCCCTCGCCGGTCTCCCGGAGGTCGAAACCGGAGCCGCGTTCGTCGAACTCGGCGGCTGTGGCCTTGAGGACGCCGGCCACGGTGTCCTCCTCCGCCTCCAGCACGCGGGCGAGCGTCGCGACGCTCACCGGTGAGTCGATGACCAGCAGCACCGATTCCAGCCGCGAGCGCAGCTGGCTGATCAGGGGCAGATCGCTCACGCCCGCCCCCATTCCGCCCAGGAGCCCTCGTAGACCGCGAGATCGCGGTAGCCGGCGACAGTGGCGGCCAGTGCGGTGACGCACGCGGTCACCCCGGACCCGCAGGAGAAGGTCAGCGCCCGCTCCCCGCCCGCCACCTCCCGGAACATCTCGCGCAGCTCCTTCTCGGGGCGCAGCCGGCCGGCCCCGTCGTAGACCCGGGTGTACGGCAGGTTCACCGAGCCGGGGATGTGTCCGGCACGCAGTCCTGGGCGGGGCTCCGGTTCCGCACCCGTGAAGCGTCCTGCGCTGCGGGCGTCGACGACGAGGCGGCCTCCTGCGGTGACCCGGTCAGCGTCGAGAAGCAGGTGCGGCCGCGGCACGGCGGTGAGTGATCCCCGGGCGGCGGGTCGCGCAAGTTCCGCGGCCGACCCGCCGGCGGCCAACCATGCGTTCAGGCCGCCGTCGAGGACGCGGGCGTCGACGCCGGCGGCTTTCGCCAGCCACCACACGCGCGGCGCGGAAGCCCCGGCCTGATCGTCGTACACCACCACCGGGGTGCCGTCGGAGACGCCGTAGGACTCGAATAGCCCGGTCAGATCGTCGGGCGCGGTGTGCGGCAACGGGTTAGCCGGGTCCGAGAAGTCCCCCTCCAGATCGGCCGGAAAGGACCCGGGGATACCCCGCGTGGGCGGGTTGGGCCCCATCGAGGCGCACAGGACAACGGGTGCTTCCCCGCGGAGCAGGACCGCGAGTTCCTCTGCCGTGATCAACGGATTCATGCCCGCCAGTCTATGCGTGTGACACTCGGCAAAGATTTTGTTGCTAATCACTTTTGCGGGAGGTTGTGATGTGTGTAACATTCCCTTATGGCTACCATCACCCGAACCGAGCGCCTCATCCTCATGCCCCTGAGCAGCAAGCATGACGAGGAGGCCTACAAGGTCTACAGCGACCAGCGCATCTGGGCCCACCGTCCCCAGGCACGCCACGAGGACGTGCGCGAAACCCACCAGCTCATCGGCCGCACCCAGGCCTCCTGGGCGGCCAAGGACCTCGGCCCCTGGGGCGTGTATCTGCGCGACCAGCCCTCCGAGTTCATCGGGGTCGGCGGCATCGAACTCGTCGACGGGCGGGTGTGGGACCTGAAGTACCGTTTCCGCCCCGACAAGTGGGGCAACGGCTACGCCACCGAGGTCGCGGAGGCCGCCCTCAAGGCCGTGCGCCGCATGGACCCGGACACCCCGGTCACGGCGCGCATCACCACCAACCACCCGGCCTCCGCACGCATCCTGGAGAAGCTCGGCTTCCGACCGGTCTGGGAAGGCCGGCGCGTGGGCACCGAGGAGGATCCGGCTGAGCCCGACGTTCGCCTCTACGCGGACCGCGACCTGCAGCCGGAGATCCTCGAGTTCCTCAAGGCACGCCCCTGACGCTCCCGCCCCGCTAGTCCCATTCCGTCGCGGCAACCACTGCCGGATCGACGTCGAGGCCCGTCCAGGAGACCGCCAGTTCCTCCAGCGGCCCCTCCTGGCGGGTCTCCACTGCCTGCACCTTGTACAGCTCGAGCAGTGCCAGGAAGCGGCCGATGACCTCCATGGACACGGTGCAGTCGCGGACGAGGGCGGGAAACGTGAGCCAGCGGCCCGGCCCCATGAGCCGGAGGGTGTCCAGGATGCGGCCCGCCTGTTCGGGCACCGACACGGCGGACTGGTGCAGGTGCGACGTCCCCACCCGCTCCGGGGGGCGGGGCCGGAAGACCCCGACTGCCAGCTCCGCGAAAGTGGCCGGGGTGTGGCCGAGAACCACGGGCGGCAGCAGGTCGGCGAACCGCTCCTCCGGTCCGACGGCGCGCGGGTAGCGGCGCAACGCCTTCCGCTGCCACCTCGCGAACATGTCCGCCACCTGCTTGTACGCCCGGTACTGGAGGAGCCGGGCGAAGAGGAGGTCGCGGGTCTCCAGCAGCGCGAGGTCCTCGACATCGTCGACGTCCCCGCGCGGCAGGAGCCGGGCGGCCTTGAGGTCCAGCAGGGTGGCGGCGACGACCAGGAATTCAGTGGTCTCGTCCAGGTCCGCGGTCTCGCCGAGAGCTCGGGTATAAGCGATGAACTCGTCGGTGACCTCGGCGAGCGCGATCTCGGTGACGTCGAGCTTCCGGGCGCCGATGAGCTGGAGCAGTAGATCGAAGGGGCCCTCGAAGTTGTTGAGGGCGACTCGGAAGCCGGCTTCCGGGGCCGGGGTCACCGGCCGGAGGTCCGGTCCAGCACCTCGCGCGCCAGGTGCCGGTACTGCTGCGCCCCCTGGGAGTTGGGTGCCCAGGTGATGATGGGCTCCCCGGCCACCGAGGTTTCCGGGAACCGGACGGTGCGGGTGATCACCGCGTCGAAGACCTTGTCCCCGAACACCTCGACCACCCGCGACATGACCTCGCGGGCGTGGCTGGTGCGCCGGTCGAACATGGTGACCAGGATGCCCAGGACCTCCAGGTCGAAGTTGAGCCGGTCGGCGACCTTCTCCACGGTGTCGTTGAGCAGCGCCAGGCCGCGCAGGGAGAAGTACTCGCACTCCATGGGGATGATAACGCCGTCGGAACAGGCGAGGGCGTTGACGGTGAGCAGGCCGAGGGAGGGCTGGCAGTCGAGGATGATGAAGTCGTAGTCCTTCATCACCGGACGCAGCGCCCGGGCGAGGGTCTGCTCACGGCCGACCTCGTTGACCAACTGGATCTCCGCCGCCGACAGGTCGATGTTGGCGGGGACGATGTCCATGCCCGGGATGGAGGTCTGGTGGACGGCCGAGTGGATGGAGGTCTGGTTGTCCAGGAGCAGATCGTAGATCGTGATGTCCAGCTCGTCGTGCTGGATGCCGAGACCCGCCGAGAGCGCACCCTGGGGGTCGAGATCGACGAGCAGCACCTTGCGGCCGAGCTCGGCGAGGCAGGCACCCATGTTGATCGTGGAGGTCGTCTTCCCCACGCCGCCCTTCTGGTTGCACATCGCGATAATCTTCGCGGGCCCGTGCTTCTCCAGCGGTTCCGGCTCCGGAAGCTCGCGCACCGGCCGGCCGGTCAGGCCGAGCTCGACGTCGAGATCATCGGACTGTCCCTTTCGGCTCACAGTCATCCCCTCTTCCTTGACCCACTCCACTGCGGCGCTGAACGCCTCTGCTGTTCAACAGGTTACATCGTTGATAGACCGCGCCTCAGCGACACGGCAGACAAACCAGAAGTCAACCTTGTGAACTAGACTTAACGAGTCAATAGTTGCCACTTCATCCTCGGGAACGCCTCAGACGGGCGAGGAGTGAAACCGCCCCCACACCGAGCAGAAGCACGAGAACTCCCGCCACGGCCAGCCATCCCGTGCTGGAGCCGGCCGCGACGGGGATCGCCGTTTCGGCCGGCTCCTCTGCTCCCTCACGCGCGGCGGTCGGGGTGCGGGGGTCGGTGAGGGTGACCACTGCCACGGCGGCGCCGTCACGCACGAGCTCCATGATGAACGGGTTGTCGGGCATCTCGCCCTCGGGATAGGTCAACGTCAGTGTGCGCGAGACCTCGTCGACGTCGCGGGTCACGCCCTCGATCACCCTCCCTTCCGCGTCCAGGTAACGCAGGGTCAGGCCCTCGCGGGAGACGTCCTTGAACTGGTTGAAGAGCTTCAGCGCCTGCATCATCCCCATGGATGCGACAATGCGGTTTCCTTCGACCGTCGACTCCAGATCAATGAGCTCGGCCCCGCTGCGCTCTGCCGGGTAGGCCGTGGACCGGTCGTCCCGGGAGATGCCCCCCGGAGCACCCGCAGGCGTTTCCCTTTCTCCGGCGACTTCCGGGGATCCTCCTGAGGCACCGGCCGGAGCCTCTCCACCGCCGGAGGTGCCCGCCGAGGCAGGAGGGACAGGCGCAGAAGCGTCCTCTTCCGCCACCAGCGTCAGGTTCGCGCTGTATCCAGCCGCTGAAACCGGGACCACGATGCTGGTGCTTCCCTCCGCAGGCGGCGTGACCGAGACTGCCGTGCCCGCGGAGACGACCGACCAGCCGTCTGCGTGGTAGCTGACGCTGACCGGCACCCCGAGGTCGACGGTGGTGGTCTGCCCGGCCGGAACCGAAATCGGCGCACCGACGATGTCCTGGACATTGACCCCCGGGGGAAGGGCAGGGAGTGCCAAGGCGGCAGGCGCCGTCCCCAGGAGAACAGTGAAAGTGGCGATGGTGATGACGCGGCGCACAGCGTCCTTTCTTCGGAGGTCCGGAATCGACTGCTCACCCTACCGTCCCGGCTTCCCTCTCGAGTAAACTCAGCGTCATGCATCTGTACTTCCTGTAGGAACCCCTCGTGCGCCCTCCGGCCCCGCTCTCAACGGGCGGCTGCCGGTCTGTCGGCGCGCATCGGCCGGTCCCCCACAGTCCAGTGCAGAAAGCCCCTCCATGAATTCCCCTCTTCCGGCACGCCATCGTGCCCAGTTGGTGGCCGACGACGTCTCCGTGACGCTCGGCACCCGAAAGATCTTCACTCATCTGTCCCTGTCTTTGTCCCCGGGCGACCGGGTCTTCGTAGTCGGCGAGAACGGCCGCGGGAAAACCACCCTGCTCAACACGCTCGTCGGCCGCATCCTCCCGGATTCCGGCCGGATCACCCGGCACGGCAGCATCGCGATCGCCGACCAGCAGATGCCCGCCGGGGACGGCCGCACCGTCGGCGACGCCGTCCGGGAAACCATCCGTCCCGCGGAGCAGGCCCTCGAGCGTCTCGACGACGCCCTCATCACGATCGAGTCGGACCCCGAAGAATACGAGGCCGCGCTCGACGACGCCGAGCTCCTCGACGCCTGGGACGCCCGTCGACGGGTACGTTCCGCGCTGGCTGCCCTGAACGCCGACTTCGGCGACGACGTCGCGCTGGACACTCTCTCCGTCGGCCAGCGCTACCGCGTCCGACTGGCCTGCCTACTGGGCGGCCACCAGGACCATCTGCTTCTCGACGAACCCACCAACCACCTCGACCATGCCGGCCTGGCGTTTCTCACTGCGCAGCTGAGCCAGCGTCCGGGATCGGTGCTCATCGTCTCGCACGACCGCGCCCTCCTGTCGGACCTGGCCACCACCGTCATCGACCTCGATCCCACCCCGGACGGGCTGCCCCGCACCTGGGGCAACGGCTACGAGGGCTACCGCCACGGGCGCGCCGCCCTGGAACAGGCGTGGGCGGAGGAATACGCGGCGCAGACCGCCCGCCAGGCACAGCTGCGGTCCGATCTCGAGCAGGCCCAGGCCCGTCTGTCCGCCGGTTGGCGCCCGCCCAAAGGCACGGGCAAGCACGCCCGGCAATCGCATGCCCCGTCAGTTGTCCAGGCGGTGAGGCGCCGGCAGGAGGCCCTCGAAGCATCCGCGGTGACCCTCCCGCCGCCCCCGCCCCAGTTCGTCTTCCCCCGTCTCCCCGCCCGTGCCGGGCACACCTATCTCCGAGCCGAGTGCATATCCGTGGCCGGGCGCCTGAGAAGCCCTGTCGACCTGACGGTCCGCGGCGGGGACCGCCTCGTCATCACCGGACCCAACGGCGCCGGGAAATCCACGCTGCTGGACGTCCTCACCGGACGGCTGGCCGCCACCACCGGCAGCTTGGCAGTCCCGGACCCCACCCGGATAGGCCGCCTCAGCCAGGAGTCCGAGGATGATGCGGCACCCCTGTCCACCGGCCAACGCCGCCGCCGCGACATCGCCCGTCTGCTCGCCACCGGGCCTGCTGTCCTGCTCCTCGACGAACCCACCAACCATCTGTCGATCGACGCCGTCGCCCGGCTGACCCGTGCGCTGGAGGAGACCTCGGCGGCCGTCGTCCTGGTCACCCACGACCGGCAGATGCTCCGGGATACGGCCCATTGGCCGCGCCTGAAGATCAGGCCCTGGGGTGCGCTTCCCGCCACACCTGGCGGAGATTCTCGGCGGTGACGTGGGTGTAGATCTGCGTGGTGGTCACCGAGGAATGACCGAGGAGTTCCTGCACCACGCGGACATCGGCGCCGCCCTCCAGCAGGTGGGTGGCGTAGGAGTGGCGCAGGGTGTGCGGTGAGATCCGCGCCGGGTCCAGCCCGGCCCGCTGCGCCGCGGTCTTGAGCACCGCCCACGCACTCTGCCTGGACAACGCCCCGCCCCGGGTGTTCAGCAGAAGGGCATGGCTTCTCCCCCGCGCGAAGGCCGGGCGGGCGCGCACCAGGTAGGAATCGACCGCCTCGAGGGCTTTGGAGCCGACGGGCACCAGCCGCTGTTTGCCGCCCTTGCCGGTGATGCGGAGGATGCCGTCGCAGTCGACGACATCGTCGACGAGCAGCCCCGTCACCTCGGAGATGCGCGCGCCGGTGCCGTAGAGCAGTTCCAGCAGCGCCTTGTCGCGCAGGTCCACGGGCGTGGCGAGGTCGTCGGTGGGGACGGCGTCGAGCAACCGCGCGACCTCCGCGATGCTCAGGGTGTCGGGCAGGTGCCGCCCGCCCACCGGCGGCGAAACCTCCGACGCCACGTCGACGCCGACGACACCTTCGCGCACGGCGAATTTATGCAGCCCGCGGGCGACGACCAGCGCCCGGCCGGTCGAGCTCGCCGCCAGCCCGGAGCGGCGCAGGTCAGCGACATAGGCCTCAACGTCGGTGGTGGAGACGTCCGAGAGGTGGGTGCGCCCCGCCGCCTCCAGCCAACTGAGGTAGCGCTCCACGTCGCGCCGGTAGTTGCTCAGGGTGTTCGCCGAGAGCCCCCGCTCCACGGCGAGGTGGTCCAGCCACGTCGCCGCGCATTCGCGCGCCGTGGTCACTGCGGCAGCTTCTTCAGGTCCGGCCCGGCGCCCGCTTCCCGACGCCGCCGTGGCAGCGACGTCGGCCGCCACGGGTTGGGTGCGTCGACCGGCCGGGGTTCGGCGCGTCCGGCGAGGACCTCGGCGGCGGTCATGATCCCGGAGATCGCGATGGAGTTGATGATCTCGCCGGACATGATCATCTCGCGGGCCTCGTCCAGCGGGGTCCACTCGAGGAGCAGGTCGGCCTCCTCGTGTTCGACCTCGCCCCGCTCCGCCTCGTGCAGATCCCGGGCGAGGAACACCCGGACGGTTTCCTCGCAGAAGCCGGGCGAGGTCACCAGGTCACAGAGCACGTCCCACCGCCCGGCCCCCAGGCCTGCCTCTTCGGCGAGTTCGCGCCGGGCGGTGGTGATCTCGTCCTCCCCGTCCACGTCCAAAAGCCCGGCCGGCAGCTCCCACAGGTGGGCCCCGACGCTGTGCCGGTACTGGCGCACCAGGGCAAGGTCCCCGTTGTCGCGGACGGCGACGACCGCCACTGCCCCGAAGTGCTCGACGATCTCGCGGCGTCCGGTGTCCCCGCCGGGCATCGCGAGGGTGTCGCGGCGCACCGCCAGGATCGGGGACTCGAGCAGCAGTTCAGTGTCCAGGACGCGGAAATCGTGGGTGCCGGGGCTTGTCATGCTGACTAATCTACCGACAGCGCCGCGCCCAGCAGCCCCACGAACAGCGGGTGCGCCCGTGTCGGCCGCGAACGGTACTCGGGGTGAGCCTGCGTGGCCACGAGGTAGGGGTGCTGGTCGCGGGGGTATTCGACGAACTCCACCAGCCGGCCGTCCGGCGAGGTGCCGGAGAACTGCAGTCCCGATCCGGCCGTGATCTCCGCGCGGTAGGCGTTGTTGACCTCGTAGCGGTGGCGGTGGCGCTCGCTGACCTCGAGTGTTCCGTAGGTCCCGGCGACGACGGACCCCTCCGCGAGCGTGGCCGGGTAGGCCCCGAGGCGCATCGTGCCGCCCAGGTCGGCCTCCCCGGCGACGGCCGCCCGCTGCTCCGCCATCGTGGCGATCACCGGGGTGTCGGTGTCCGGGTCGAACTCGGTGGAGGTGGCGCCGTCCAGCCCGGCGGACCGGGCGGCCTCGATGACCACGGTCTGCAGCCCCAGGCAGATGCCGAGCAGCGGCACGAGGTGCGCGCGGCAGTGGGTCACCGCGCCGATCTTGCCCTCGATACCCCGCTGGCCGAAGCCGCCGGGGATGATCACGGCGTCGACGCCCGCGAGGGCACGGGCGGCACCCTCGGGGGTGGCGCAGTCGTCGGCGGAGATCCACTCGACCCGCGCGTCGACCCGGTGGTGGAATCCGGCGGCGCGGATCGCCTCGACGACGGAGAGGTAGGCGTCGGGAAGCTCGGTGTACTTGCCGACGATGCCCACCGTCACCGTCGTCTGCGGGTGGCGGACACGGTCGAGGAGGTCGCGCCAGGTCCGCCAGTCGGGTTCCCCGGCCGGGAGCCGCAGCCGTTCGAGGAGGAAGGCATCGAGCCCCTGGTCGTGGAGGACTTCGGGGATGTCGTAGATGGAGGGCGCGTCCGCGCAGGAGACGACGCCGGTCTCGTCGACGTCGCACATCAACGCGATCTTGCGCCGGAGGGCCTCCGGCACCTCGCGGTCGCAGCGCAGGACGATGGCGTCGGGTTGTATGCCGATGGAGCGCAGCGTGGCCACCGAGTGCTGCGTCGGTTTGGTCTTCAGCTCCCCCGAGGGTGCGAGGTAGGGCACGAGGGAGACGTGGATGAAGGCGATGTTCTCCCGGCCCACGGTGTGGCGCAGCTGCCGGGCGGCCTCGAGGAAGGGCAGGGACTCGATGTCGCCGACGGTGCCGCCGATCTCGGTGATCACGACGTCGACGCCCTCGCCCACTGCGACCATCCGGTCGCGGATCTCGTCGGTGATGTGCGGGATGACCTGCACGGTCTTGCCCAGGTAGCCGCCGCGGCGTTCGCGCGCGATCACGGCGGAGTAGACCGCACCGGTGGTCACGTTGGCGTCGCGGGTCAGGTCCCGGTCGAGGAAGCGCTCGTAGTGGCCCAGATCGAGGTCGGTTTCCGCGCCGTCGTCGGTGACGAAGACCTCGCCGTGTTCGAAGGGGTTCATCGTGCCGGGGTCGACGTTGAGGTAGGGGTCGAGCTTCTGCATGGTCACCCGCAGTCCGCGGGAGATGAGCAGGCGTCCCAGGCTGGCGGCCGTCAGGCCCTTGCCCAGCGAGGAGACGACTCCCCCCGTGACGATGATGTGGCGGGTGGTGTGGGGTGCGGTTGCAGGCATGGGTGCCTCCCGTGGGTCCGTAGGTGGTGGAGCACTACGGGATCCCAGAATAACCTATCTATCGACAGATAGGAACCCCAGGGGGTCAGGGAGCCGGGGTGGCCGCCTCCGCGGACTCCGCTGAGCCGTAGGCCCCGGTCTCCCCCGCCAGCTGTTCACGGACGGCCAGCACGGCCGCCATCTGCCCCACGGCACGATCCACCGAATCGACCGTCGATACGCCGTTGTCCGGGTTCGCGCGGAGCAACCCGACGGCGCCGGTGTCCGAGGCCGTCCGGATCCGGCCGGCCAGCACGGCCCCGTTACCTCGGGTGTCCAGGGCGGCGACGAAATCGGCCAGGTTGCGGGCCGCCAGACCGGTGTCCCCGCCGCCGTCCGAGTCCCCCGTCACCACCACGATGACCTGCGCGGGCAAGATGGTGCCGTCCTCGTAGTCGAGGAAACCCGCGTCCCGCAGGGCGCGCAGCAGCAGGGCGCGCTCGTCCTCGGTGGCCTGCTGCTCACCCGTCTCCGGGTTGAGCAGCAGCGCGGAGCCCAGCGCCTCACCGGCGTGCAGGCCGGGGTCGAGCCGGTCCTCCGAGAGCTGCGCCCCCGCCGGCAGGGTGTTCGCCACGATGGCCTTGAGCTGGTCCGCCCCGGCGGGGCTGAAGAACTCCCCGCCCAGGGTGAGGGTGCCGGCGGGGACGGCGGCGGCGTCGGCAAGCAGCTTCTCGACGCCCGCCACATCCTCCCCGGCCGCGTCCGCGGTCCGGACCACCAGGACCGGACGGTCCGCGAGCGCCCCTTCGACCGCCGCGGCCGCCAACTCGCCGACCACGCTGTCGGAGGAGGCCGCCTGCGCCTCGGCGATGTCCGCGCGGGTCTCCGCGGCCGCCAGCTTCTCCGTGGGGACACCGGCCGAGGGTCCGGAACCCTCCGGCATGTTCGGGGCGATCACCAGCGTGCCCAGCAGCACGCCTGCGGCTACGCCGAATCCCAGCCCGCCGACCAGCCAACCGGCCTTTCCGCTTCCTCGTGCCATGTGTCGTCGCTCCCCTTAACGGAACCAGCCCTGGAAGGTCAGCGCGATGCTGTTCCAGGTGTCGATGAGGTTGTCGGTGAATGAGTCCGGGCCGGCCAACCCGATGACGAGCACGATCGCGGCCACCGCCACCAGAATGCCCAGCACCGCCCACAGCCAGGCCACTCCCCTGCCGCCGCCCACGGTGTAGAGGCCGACGATGGCGTTGGCGTCCACGAGCTTCGGCCCGAGTTTCGAGCGGATGAGCATGGCCGAGGGGGTGGCGCCCGACTGGCCGGCGAAGACGTCGTCCAGGTTGAAGGGGCTGCCGGCGTGGACGATCAGCTGCGCACCGTGGTAGCCAGCGAGCAGGAAAGCCAGGTCGGTGGCGGAATCGACGGTCGTCGGGAAGGTCATCGCCCCGACGCCCAGGTCCTGGATCCGCTCGAGTCCGGCGGCGTGGCCGTCCGGGTCCGCGGGGAGGACCACGCGCGCACCGCTGCGCAGAGTGTCCGCCCCGATCCCGGCCGGGTTGCCCACGATGAGGTCGGGCTTGTAACCGAGCTCGAGGAGGGTGTCGGCGGCGGAGTCCACGCCGATGACCACCGGGTCGTACTCCCGGATGAAGTTGCGCAGGAGCTTGATCTCGTTGCGGTGCTCCGGGCCCGGGCTGACCACGAGCACCTTCCGGCCGCGGATTTTGATGCCGGTGTCAGGGATCCCCAGACCGTCGATGAGCAGCGGACCCTCCTGGTGGATGAACTGGATGGTGTTCCCGAAGAACGCCTCCATGCGGTCCACGAGGGACTGCTGCGCCTCGACGAAAGTCAGCTCGGCGCTCATCGGGGTGACCACGGTGCCACCGCCGATCTCGCGGTCGCCGACGTGGAGCACGCCGTCCTCGGTCACCCGGCCCTTCTTGCCGTCCTTGAGGGCGGTGCCGATCTCTGCGCCGACGTTCTCCACGAGCAGGGTCCCGGGCTCGAGGAGCATATGGGGGCCGAAGTTGGGGACGGCGCCGGTCGAGAACTGCGACAGGTTGAGGATGGCGGCAGGCTTGGCGTCGAGGAGGCGCTGGGCCTCCTGGCGGGTGATGTCGGGGGTGTTGATCACGGCGATGTCGCCGGCGCGGAGGCGGGAATATCCCTTGCCCCCGGTCGTGCAGTCGCGCAGGGTGCCCTGAAGCCCGGGCAGGTCGGCGGTGCGGGAGAACAGGCTCATGGGGCTATTGTGGCGGTCCGGTCCACCCGAATGGCGAAGGCGCGCGGGACTCAGGCGCGACGAAACTCCTCGCGTTCCGTCCGGGCGTGTTCCAGCAGCTCCGCGGCATGCGCACGGCCGGTCTCGGTTCCGTCCAGCCCGGCGAGCATGCGTGCCAGCTCCTCCACCCGCTGCTCCGGGCTGAGCGTGAGGACACCGGAGGTGACGGCCTCGTCGCCGACGTCCTTGGCCACGTGCAGATGGGTGTCCGCGTAGGCGGCGACCTGTGGCAGGTGGGTGACCACGATGACCTGGTTCCGCGTGGCCAGCCGGGCCAGCCGTCGGCCGATCTCCACTGCGGCGCGCCCGCCCACGCCAGCGTCGACCTCGTCGAACACCAGCGTCGCCCCCTGCGTTCCGGCCGAGAGGATGACCTCGAGCGCCAGCATGACGCGGGAGAGCTCGCCGCCGGAGGCCGAGGAGGCCAACGGCCGGGGTTCGCTGCCCGCGTTGGGGGCGAGCATGAGCTCGACCTCGTCGGCGCCGTCGCGCCCCGGAGCGACGGCGCGCACCTCCGCCACCAGCCGCGCCTTCGCCATGGCGAGGCCCTGCAGCTCCGCAGAGACCTCCTCTGCCAGGCGGACGGCGGCCTTGCGCCGGGCGGCGCTGAGTTTCCGGGCGGCGGCCGTCATCGCCTTCTTCGCGGCGGCCACCTGCTTCTTCAGCTCGTCGAGCGCCTCCGAGGAGATGTCGATCCTGCTCAGCCGCGTCCGGGCCTTGTCGCGCCAGGCGAGCACGCCGTCGATGTCGGGGGCGTACTTGCGGGTGAGCATCTTCAGCTGCTGCTGACGCTGGAGAAGCTCCTCGAGCTGCTCCGGGTCCGCGGGCAGATCCGCCAGGAAGCCGCCGAGTTCCACGGAAATCTCGGAGAGCTGCGTGGTGATCTCCGTCAACCGCTCCCCCAGCTCCTTGAGCTGGGGGTCCTCGGAACCGCTGAGCGCGGACTCCGCCCGGCCCAGGAGCGTGGACGCGGGATCGTCCTCAGAATAGCCACCGAGCGATTCCGGGCCGTCGATGGCCGAGAGCGCGGTGGCCGCGTCCTCCCGGAGCGTGTCCACGTCCTGCAGGCGACGGATGCGGGTGAGCAGGTCCGCGTCCTCCCCCGGCCCGGGGTCGACGGCTTCGATCTCGTCCAGCGCGAACTGCAGCCGGTCGATCTCCTGGGCCAGCTCCCGGCGGGATTCGGTGCGCTGGCGCAGATCCTTCTCCAGCGCGCGCCATTCCCGCCACGCCCGCCGGTAGTTCTCCAGCAGGGGCCCGACCGCCGGTTCGAACCTGTCGAGCGCGACGAGCTGCTGCTCCGGGGCGAGCAGGCGCAGCTGGTCGTTCTGCCCGTGGATGGTCAGCAGCGGCGCCGCGAACTCCGCCAGGGTCGCCGCGGGGACGGAACGCCCGCCCAGGTGGGCGCGGGAACGTCCGTTGGCGTTGACGGTGCGGGAGGCGATGAACTCGCCGTTCTCGTCGGGGGCGCCACCGGCGGCGTCCACCAGCTCGGCGACCTGACCCGCCGCCTCCGCCGCGAGCGAGGAGGTGACGAAACGGCCCTCGACCACTGCCTGGGGCGCACCGGTGCGCACCCGGGAGGCGTCTGCGCGGCCCCCGGCCAGCAGCCGGAGACCGGTGACCACCATGGTCTTGCCGGCGCCGGTTTCACCGGTCAGCACGGTCAGCCCTTCTGCCAGGTCTGCGGAGGCGGCGGGGATGACGCCCAGGTTCTCGATGGCGATGTCGGCGAGCATGCCGACCACCCTACCCGAACACCTGTACCAATCGCGCGGCGGGCGCTACGGGGTCTTGGTCGCGCGCGGACCTCGCCAGCCCGAGATGGGCAGCCGCAGCTTGGTCACCAGCCGGTCGGTGAAGGTGGAGTCGTCGAGACGCACCCACCGCACCGGGCGGGAACCGCGGACGACCTCGACCCGCGAGCCGGGCGGCATGGGAATCGGCCGGAAACCGTCCATGACCGCCATCGCCGGGGAGGATTCCGGATTGGACTCCACCGCGACCGTCGACCGCGGGGAGACCACCAGCGGCTTCGTGAACAGGGCGTGCGCGTTGTTGGGCACCACCAGAATGGCGTCAAGCTCCGGCCACAGCACCGGGCCGCCGGCCGAGAAGGCGTAGGCGGTGGAGCCCGTCGGGGTGGAGATGAGGACGCCGTCGCAGCCGAAGGAGGACACGGGGCGCCCGTCCACCTCGAGGATGGCGTCGAGGACGCCGCGGCGGTTGAGGTTCTCCACGCTGACCTCGTTGAGCGCCCAGCCGCGGCCGATGACCTCCAGGTCGTTGTCCAGGACGGTGACGTCCACCGTCATGCGGTCCTCGACGCGGTAGGTCCGGTCGATGACCCGCCGGACGGCCACGTCCAGGGACTCCACCTCCCATTCGGCGAGGAACCCCACGTGCCCGAGGTTGATGCCCAGGACCGGGACGTCGACGGAATGGGCGAGGTCCGCGGCGCGGAGGAACGTGCCGTCGCCACCGAGGACGAGCACCAGTTCACACCCCTCGGCCGCGTCGGCGGTGTGGGTGACGCGTGATAGACGGGAGAGCACCGGGCTGCCCTCCAGGGGGCGCCCGTCCTGGTGGACGAGGACGCGGACGGTGATGCCGGCGGAGTCGAGAAGCTCGGCGGTGCGTTCCGCGGCCACGAGGTTCTTGCTGCGCCCGGTGTGCGGGACCAGCAGGATCTCACGGTGTTCGTCGTTCAGGTGCTCACTCATTGGGGGCCCTCCTGCACGGCCTGCTCGATCATCAAGGTCAGCTGCTCAGGCGCGGGCGCGGATGCGCCGCCGTCCTTGACCAGCCACAGAAAGTATTCTACGTTTCCGCTGGGCCCGGGCAACGGGGACGCCACCGCACCGCGGCAACTCAGCCCTAGGGTGAGGGCGAACTCCGCCACCTCCCGGGTGACCTCTGCGCGCAGCTGCGGGCTACGCACCACCCCGCCCGATCCGAGGCGGTCCTTGCCCACCTCGAACTGCGGCTTGACCATCGGCAGCAGATCAGCCCCCTCGGTCAGCGAGGCCGCGATCGCCGGCAGCGTCAGCCGCAGCGAGATGAACGACAGGTCGCCGACCATCATGTCGCACTGCCCGCCGCACATCTCCGGTGTGAGGTTGCGGATGTTGGTCCGGTCGAGGACCGTCACGCGGGGATCGTTCTGCAGGCGCCAGATGAGCTGGCCGTAGCCGACGTCGACGGCGACCACCTCGGCCGCGTCGCGACGCAACAGCACGTCGGTGAACCCGCCCGTGGAGGCGCCCGCATCGAGGACCTTCCGTCCGGCGACCGTCAGCCCCTGGGGTTCGAAGGCCTCGAGGGCGCCGAGCAGCTTGTGCGCGCCCCGTGAGGCCCAGTCGTCGTCACCGGTCTCCTCCACGCGGATGGACACCTCCGGTTCCACGACGGTGGCCGGCTTCATCGCCTGGAAACCACCCACGAACACGCGCCCGGCCCTGATCATCTCCACGGCCTGTTCCCGCGAACGGGCTATCTTGCGGCGCACCAGTTCGGCGTCCAGGCGCCTGCGTGCGACAGCCATGAATCAGCTCCTATCCGTTGTCCTGCAGTGCGCGGTGCAGCACCGCGTGCGCACGCGTGAGCTGATCTGCCTCGTCGGCCAGGCCGGAGGTGTCCTCTCCGAGAACCTCCGCCAGCTGCTTCTCGACGTCCGCCCCACTCAACGGCGTGCGCGCCAGGTCGCCGGGGTTCACCACCAGGACTCCACCGCACGGTAGGCGTCGTCGCTCATCGGGCGGATGAGTGCCGGAGGCTTAGGCAGCGCCCACGCCACCTCCAGCACGGTCCGCAGCGCCTGGACCGACGTCGACGCCCCGGAGCCGCGCTCGAGCAGGATGTCGCCGTCGTCGACGCGGGCGGTGAACCCGCCCTGCGCACCGGGCGTCAGGCTGGCGGCCGGGGAGGTGAGCTCCGCCAGCGATTCCGCGACGTAGGTGGGGCGCTGCTCCTTGGGTGCCTCCAGCAGCGCCATGTGCCCCGAAACGCCCGTGAGCACCTGGAATGTGGGCATGCCGGCGGCGTTGCCGCCCTCGATGTCCGTGTCCAGCCGGTCCCCGACCACCAGCGGCCGCCGGGAACCCAGACGGCGCGCCGCGGCGATGAGCATCGCCGGCAGGGGCTTTCCAGCGGAGGTCGGCGTCACGCCCGTGGCAGACACCAGCGCAGCAACCATCGATCCGTTGCCCACCATCAGCCCCCGCTCGGTGGGCAGGGTGGTGTCCAGGTTGGACGCGAAGAACGCGGCGCCGCCCCGGATGGCCAGTGCGGCCTCCGAGAGCTGCGCCCACGTCACCTCCGGGTCCAGGCCCTGCAGCACGGCCTTGGGTTTCTCGTCGGCGGAGTCCACGACGGTGTAACCCGCGCGGGACGCCAGCTCCTTGAAAGAGGGGGTGCCGATCACATAGACGGCGTCCCCCGGCTCCAGCGACTCCCCCGCCAGCTCGATGGCGGCCTGCGCGGAGGTCACGACATCATCCTCGGCGGCGTCCAGGCCGATGGCCCGCAACTTCTCCGCCACCTCGGAGGGGGCGCGCATCGCGTTGTTGGTGATGTAGACACCCGGCAGCGGCGAGGCGTTGACCGCCTCCACCGCCCCGGGGATGGCGCGCCCCCCTTCCCAGACGGTTCCGTCGAGATCGAGGAGCAGGGCATCATGCGTGGCGAGAAGGCTCATGTTTTCCCAGTGTAATCAGGTTGGTACGGCTCGGGTGCCGTAGGGCGTCAGGACAGTTCGGCGATGCGGTCCGCCGCGTCCAGCTGGCCTTCCTCGTCGATCTTGTCTGCGTGTGTAAACCATTCGACGGCCTCGGCCGTGCGGCCGGCGGCGGACAGCGCGTCCGCGTAGGCGTAGGACAGGCGCGCGTTGACCTGCCCGGTGGAGGACTTGTCCGGGTTGAGGCGCTGGAGGGTGACCACGGCGCTCTCCGGCTGGCTCATGTCCAGGCGTGCTCCGGCGATGACGATGCCCAGCTCCACCGCGCCTTCGCGGTCGAGCATGCGGGCCTCATCGGAGCGGCCCATGTCGACGGCCTTCTCCGGCCGGCCCAGACCGCGCTCGCAGTCGGCCATGACGGCCATCAGGCCAGGTCCACCCTGCATACGGCGGGCCGCACGCAGCTCGGAGAGGGCCTCGCGCCACTCGCCGACCCGGTAGGCGGCGATGCCGTTGGTCTCCCGCGCGACGGCCACACGGCCGGCACGTTCCTTCGCCGCCCGCGCGTGGCGCAGCGCCAGCTGGGGGTCGTCCTCCATGAGGGTCGCGGCCATGATCATGTGGCGGGCGACCGCATCTGCGTTGTCCTTGGACAGGACCTTCAGATCCTGCAGCACCATGGGGTCCAGATCAGTGATCTCGATGTCGTCGGGGAGATCCGGCTCGGTCATCCGCTTGTTCAGGCGTTCCTCGCGGAAGCCGGAACGCTGGGGACCCGAGCGGTCGAAGGAGGGGCGGTCCGAGCCGGCCCGCTGTGAATGGCGGCGGTCGCCGTCGCCAGCCCGTTCGCCGCGGTTTCCGCGGCTGCCACGGTCATCGCGGCGCTCATCTCGGCGGCCTGAGCCGGCGGGGCGCTGCGGACGTCCTCCGCGGGGATTGTTCTGGCTGTCACGGCTGGGGCGATCGGACATGCGGCTATTCTCTCCCATAGTCTCTACCCTGGTGGGTATATGCGTCTAAGGCGCGGTCTGGTGAGGAGAAAACCTTCTCAACTCACCGGACCGCGCCTTCGACGTTTTCTCTGTGAAATTTTTAGTGTCGGCGGTAACCTACTCTCCCACACCCTCCCGGGTGCAGTACCATCGGCGCGGGCAGGCTTAGCTTCCGGGTTCGGAATGGGACCGGGCGTTTCCCTGCCGCTATCAACCACCGACACACCCTCGGAACAACACCCCCCTGGGGGGGTGTGCCCGGTGATACGGGTGTGTTGTGTCAGATACTGCATAGTGGACGCGGGCAAACCTTGAGTGTTTGCTTGATTTTGTTACGGTGCGTAAGTCCACACCTCCCACACGTGGGGGGTGGTGTGTTGTTGTCGGTGTATTAGTACCGGTCACCTCCACACATTGCTGTGCGTCCAGATCCGGCCTATCAACCCCATCATCTATGGGGAACCTCAAATGAAACCTCATCTTGAAACAGGCTTCCCGCTTAGATGCTTTCAGCGGTTATCCCTTCCGTACGTAGCCAACCAGCCCTGCTCCTGGCGGAACAACTGGCACACCAGAGGTACGTCCGTCCCGGTCCTCTCGTACTAGGGACAGCCTTCCGCAAGTTTCTACGCGCGCGGCGGATAGAGACCGAACTGTCTCACGACGTTCTAAACCCAGCTCGCGTGCCGCTTTAATGGGCGAACAGCCCAACCCTTGGGACCTACTCCAGCCCCAGGATGCGACGAGCCGACATCGAGGTGCCAAACCATCCCGTCGATATGGACTCTTGGGGAAGATCAGCCTGTTATCCCCGGGGTACCTTTTATCCGTTGAGCGACACCACATCCACTAGTTGGTGCCGGATCACTAGTCCCGACTTTCGTCCCTGCTCGAGTTGTCACTCTCACAGTCAAGCTCCCTTGTGCACTTACACTCAACACCTGATTGCCAACCAGGCTGAGGGAACCTTTGGGCGCCTCCGTTACTATTTAGGAGGCAACCGCCCCAGTTAAACTACCCACCAGGCACTGTCCCCGACCCAGATCATGGGCCAAGGTTGAGGTGTCCAGTCCGATCAGAGTGGTATTTCAACAACGACTCCCACACCACTGGCGTGATGTGATCTACGTCTCCCACCTATCCTACACAAACCGAACCGAACACCAATACCAAGCTATAGTGAAGGTCCCGGGGTCTTTTCGTCCTGCCGCGCGTAACGAGCATCTTTACTCGTACTGCAATTTCACCGGGCCTGTGGTTGAGACAGCAGGGAAGTCGTTACGCCATTCGTGCAGGTCGGAACTTACCCGACAAGGAATTTCGCTACCTTAGGATGGTTATAGTTACCACCGCCGTTTACTGGGGCTTAAATTCTCAGCTTCGGGGATTACTCCCCTAACCGGTCCTCTTAACCTTCCAGCACCGGGCAGGCGTCAGTCCGTATACATCAACTTATCGTTTTCGCACGGACCTGTGTTTTTAATAAACAGTCGCTTCCCTC
Source organism: Corynebacterium marinum DSM 44953 (assembly GCF_000835165.1). Taxonomy (NCBI): domain Bacteria; kingdom Bacillati; phylum Actinomycetota; class Actinomycetes; order Mycobacteriales; family Corynebacteriaceae; genus Corynebacterium; species Corynebacterium marinum. Next base: position 1,208,270 of record NZ_CP007790.1, on the reverse strand, counting down.
TATTCTCTGCGACCCACACCAGCTCCACATGCAAGATGCTTCACCAGCGCAGGCCCCCCTTCTCCCGAAGTTACGGGGGCATTTTGCCGAGTTCCTTAACCACAGTTCACCCGAACGCCTTAGTATTCTCTACCTGACTACCTGTGTCGGTTTGGGGTACGGGCCATGTATGTACATCGCTAGAGGCTTTTCTCGACAGCACGGGATCACCGACATCACCCACAAAGGGGCTACGCATCACGTCTCACACTTGTATGAGGGGCGGATTTACCTGTCCCCTCGTGCTACACGCTTACACCACAATCCAATAAGTGGCACGGCTACCCCACTGCGTCACCCCATCACTTGGCTACTACCAGATCAGGCTCCACGCACGCCCCGACCACACCGGGCAAAGCCCGACACGGAAGGATTATGGGTGGTTAGTATCACTGATTCACCATGGGCGCACATACACGGGTACGGGAATATCAACCCGTTGTCCATCGACTACGCCTGTCGGCCTCGCCTTAGGTCCCGACTCACCCTGGGAAGACGAACTTGACCCAGGAACCCTTAGTCATCCGGCGGGCAAGATTCTCACTTGCCAATTCGTTACTCATGCCTGCATTCTCACTCGCACACACTCCACAGCCCCTCACGGTACTGCTTCACCGCGTGCACGACGCTCCCCTACCCAACGATCACTGAAGATCATTGCCGCGGCTTCGGCGGTGTACTTGAGCCCCATTACATTGTCGGCGCAGGACCACTCGACCAGTGAGCTATTACGCACTCTTTCAAGGATGGCTGCTTCTAAGCCAACCTCCTGGCTGTCTTCGCGATCCCACATCCTTTTCCACTTAGTACACCCTTAGGGGCCTTAGCCGGCGATCTGGGCTGTTTCCCTCTCGACCATGAAGCTTATCCCCCACAGTCTCACTGCTGCGCTAACTTAACCGGCATTCGGAGTTTGGCTGACATTGCTAAGATTGTAGTCCCGCTCAACCAACCAGTAGCTCTACCTCCGGCAAGCACCACGCAACGCTGCACCTAAATGCATTTCGGGGAGAACCAGCTATCACGGAGTTTGATTGGCCTTTCACCCCTACCCACAACTCATCCCCTCAGTTTTCAACCTAAGTGGGTTCGCGCCTCCACGACGTCTTACCGTCGCTTCACACTGGCCATGGGTAGATCACTCCGCTTCGGGTCCAGGACATGCCACTAATCCACACTAGTTAGTATTCGCTTTCGCTACGGCTACCCCTCACCGGGTTAACCTCGCGACATGCCGCTGACTCGCAGGCTCATTCTTCCAAAGGCACGCCATCACACACAAGAGGTGCTCTGACGGATTGTAGGCACACGGTTTCAGGTACTATTTCACTCCCCTCCCGGGGTACTTTTCACCATTCCCTCACGGTACTAATCCGCTATCGGTCATACTGGGTATTTAGGCTTACCGGGTGGTCCCGGCAGATTCACAGCAGATTTCACGTGCCCGCTGCTACTCGGGAATACGACAACACGCCACACACAGTCTTCACGTACGGGACTCTCACCCACTCCGGTGGGCCTTCCCAGACCACTTCCGCTGACCACGCATGCACGCGCAGATGGCCGGCAGACCACCCACATCGCATCCCACAACACCGCATGCGCAACCCCTGCCGGGTATCACACACACACGGTTTAGCCTCATCCGCGTTCGCTCGCCACTACTAACGGAATCATTAAAGTTATTTTCTCTTCCTACGGGTACTGAGATGTTTCACTTCCCCGCGTCAACCTCCACAACAGCTATGAATTCACTGAAGGGTGACCGCCCATCACGGCGGCCGGGTTTCCCCATTCGGACATCCTCGGATCAACGCTCTGTTGGCAGCTCCCCGAGGCTTAACGCAGCCTCACACGTCCTTCATCGGCCCAGTATGCCAAGGCATCCACCATGTGCCCTTACACAAACACACATCCACCGGCCACCCCAACGGGCGCCGGCAGGTGAACCTACTCGAACAAAACACACCGCACACACCCACCCCGGCCACACCCCCACACAGGGAACACAACCAGGATCATCGGCGCATACGGCACACAAAAAAATAAAGATGCTCGCGTCCACTATACAGTTCTCACACAACACACCACCTGCCCCACCACCCACCAGAAACACCCCACCACCCCCACAAAGAGGCAGCAGACCATCCCACCAGCAGGCGACAAGTCACAGATGATCACCGAAACAACCATGTTGTCCCAGACACCCAACAGCGTGCCAACATACCCGTCTACATGTTCATGACTTATCTTCTGGCTGTCATCGCCCACCGTGACGGTGCGCGTCCACCCGATTATTCATGCCGGCGGATTGACACTCGCAACCCCAACCGACAGGCACCTTGGACACGACCACCGGTCGTGCGGGATTTGTTTAAGCTCCTTAGAAAGGAGGTGATCCAGCCGCACCTTCCGGTACGGCTACCTTGTTACGACTTCGTCCCAATCGCCGATCCCACCTTCGACAGCTCCCCCCACAAGGGTTGGGCCACTGGCTTCGGGTGTTACCAACTTTCATGACGTGACGGGCGGTGTGTACAAGGCCCGGGAACGTATTCACCGCAGCGTTGCTGATCTGCGATTACTAGCGACTCCGACTTCATGGGGTCGAGTTGCAGACCCCAATCCGAACTGAGGCCGGCTTTGAAGGATTGGCTTACTCTCACGAGTTCGCGACCTGCTGTACCGACCATTGTAGCATGTGTGAAGCCCTGGACATAAGGGGCATGATGATTTGACGTCATCCCCACCTTCCTCCGAGTTGACCCCGGCAGTCTCTCATGAGTCCCCACCATCACGTGCTGGCAACATAAGACAAGGGTTGCGCTCGTTGCGGGACTTAACCCAACATCTCACGACACGAGCTGACGACAACCATGCACCACCTGTACACCGGCCACAAGGGAAGACGTATCTCTACGCCGGTCCGGTGTATGTCAAGCCCAGGTAAGGTTCTTCGCGTTGCATCGAATTAATCCACATGCTCCGCCGCTTGTGCGGGCCCCCGTCAATTCCTTTGAGTTTTAGCCTTGCGGCCGTACTCCCCAGGCGGGGCGCTTAATGCGTTAGCTACGGCACAGAGAACGTGGAAGTCCCCTACACCTAGCGCCCACCGTTTACGGCATGGACTACCAGGGTATCTAATCCTGTTCGCTACCCATGCTTTCGCTCCTCAGCGTCAGTAACTGCCCAGAGACCTGCCTTCGCCATTGGTGTTCCTCCTGATATCTGCGCATTTCACCGCTACACCAGGAATTCCAGTCTCCCCTACAGCACTCAAGTATTGCCCGTATCGCCTGCACGCCCGAGGTTAAGCCCCGGAATTTCACAGACGACGTGACAAACCACCTACGAGCTCTTTACGCCCAGTAATTCCGGACAACGCTCGCACCCTACGTATTACCGCGGCTGCTGGCACGTAGTTAGCCGGTGCTTCTTATACAGGTACCGTCATTTTCACTTCGTCCCTGTCGAAAGAGGTTTACAACCCGAAGGCCGTCATCCCCCACGCGGCGTCGCTGCATCAGGCTTCCGCCCATTGTGCAATATTCCCCACTGCTGCCTCCCGTAGGAGTCTGGGCCGTATCTCAGTCCCAATGTGGCCGTCCACCCTCTCAGGCCGGCTACCCGTCGACGCCTTGGTAGGCCATTACCCCACCAACAAGCTGATAGGCCGCGGGCTCATCCTGCACCGATAAATCTTTCCACCCCCCACACTAAAGAAGGTCATATCCGGTATTAGACCCAGTTTCCCAGGCTTATCCCGAAGTGCAGGGCAGATCACCCACGTGTTACTCACCCGTTCGCCACTCGAGTACCCCGCAAGCGGGGCCTTTCCGTTCGACTTGCATGTGTTAAGCACGCCGCCAGCGTTCGTCCTGAGCCAGGATCAAACTCTCCACAAAATAAACTTCAGAAGAAATCAGAGCTGTGAAAAGCCCAAAACCCAACCAAAAACAAACAACCAGCACACCACCACCCCCACAACGGAGACGATGGCACACAAAATTGTCCATCAAAAACAACCACAGACACCCCCCACCACACAACCGCGCAGCAGGAAACGCCATGATCACAAAAAACAAACGACCCCCACTCCAACCCTGACGGGGAAAAAGCACTACGGAGGCCGCCACTTTCCAAACGCGACCATGATCCATGCCTGCACCACAACAACTCACACGATCACAACAACCGCGCGCATTATTTACAGTGGCACCCATTGCAGCAGGTACCACCCGGCACACACCCACCACACACCCCCCACAAGGGGACATGCAGCCGATGAACGACACAACCAAAGTCACAAACAAAAGTACATTGGCACACTATTGAGTTCTCAAACAACACACGCACGCTAATCTCTCACCCTTAAGGGCTCGGTCATTTGCGGCTGGATTTCTCACTGTAGTTCACCGTTTGTCACGGTGTCAACTTGCAGTTCATCTCCCGGCCACACTGTGCATCTCGCGGTTTCCCGCGGCGCTCTGTGCGACTCCCATTAAGTTACGCACGTCCCCCGCTTTTCCCAAATCGCATGGTCAAGCGGGGTTCCGGTGCGGCTACAACGATCAGTTGTTGATCTTCACGCCGGCGAAGTTCTTCTTGCCGCGGCGCAGAACCAGCCAGGCCCCGTGGAGGAGGTCCGTGTCAGCGGGCTCCCAGTCCTCGGATTCGATTCGCACGTTGTTCACGTATGCGCCACCTTCCTTGATCGCCCGGCGGGCCGCACCCCGTGACTCCACGAGCCCGGTGCCCACGAGCAGGTCGACGATCCCGCGGTTCTCGCCGACGCCGATCTCGAGCACTTCGGTCTCCGAGACCGCGGACGCGAGGGTCTTCTCGTCGAGGTCGGCGAGCTCGGCGCGGCCGAACAGCGCCTGCGACGCGAGCTCCACTGCCTCGGTCGCCGCTTCCCCGTGCACGAGGTTGGTCATCTCCCGGGCGAGCCGCTTCTGCGCCTCGCGCTTGAAGGGGCGCTCGGCAACCTCGGTCTCCAGCTCGGCGATCTCTTCCTGGGTGAGGAAGGTGAACCACTTCAGGTAGTCGATGACGACGGCGTCGCCTGCGTTGATGAAGTACTGGTACCAGGAGTACGGGCTGGTCTTATCCGCATCCAGCCACAGCTTGCCGCCGCCGGTGGATTTGCCGAACTTGTTGCCCTCTGCGTCGGTGACCAGCGGGACGGTCAAGCCGTGCACCTTCGCGCCGTCCATGCGTCGGTTGAGGTCGACGCCGGAGACGATGTTGCCCCACTGGTCGCCGCCGCCGATCTGGAGGATGCAGTCGAAGTTGCGGCGCAGCCGCACGAAGTCGTTGGCCTGCAGCAGCATGTAGGAGAACTCCGTGTAGGAGATGCCGTCGGATTCCAGGCGGCGCTTCACGGTGTCCCGGTCGAGCATGGTGTTGAGCGAGAAGTTCTTGCCCACGTCGCGGAGGAACTCGATGACGTTCATGCTCATCGTCCAGTCGGCGTTGTTGACCATGATGGCCTGGTTCTCGCGGGTGTCGTCGAAGTCGACGAAGCTGCGCAGCTGATCCTTGATGGACTCCATGTTCTCGGCGACGATCTCGTCGGTGAGCATGGTCCGCTCCCCCACGTCGCGCGGGTCGCCGATCATGCCGGTCGCACCGCCGGCCAGGGTGATCGGCCGGTGGCCGAACTCCTGGAAGCGGCGCAGCATGACCATCGGCACCAGGTGGCCCGCGTGGAGGGAGTCGCCGGTCGGGTCGAAACCGCAGTAGAGGCTGATCGGCTGTTCGCAGGCCTCGCGCAGTGCGTCGAGGTCGGTGGACTGGTTGATCAGGCCACGCCAGGTCAGCTCGTCGATGATGTTCATGGGTGTGTTCTTCGATCCTTGGGTGTCGTGAGGCGGAGGCTTATTCAGTGTCGGGGGCCGGCGGCCAGGGCGTCGCTTCGTCGATGAGCATCACGGGGATGCCGTCGTCGATGCGGTAGGCCAGCCCGAGACGTTCGTTGACGAGGACCTGCTGGTCCTCCAGATACGTCAGGGGGCCCTTGTCCCTGGGACAGGCCAGGACTTCCAGCAACTTCGGATCGAGACTCATGGTTCAGTATCGTACCCGGCCCCTGGCCACCGGCCGGACTGGACAGGGGGGATGCGCAAAGCGGCCCGGCGGAACAGTGGAACTGCTCCGCCGGGCCGCCGCAGCGCAGGTCTAGGCGCGGACCGGGGTCGTCGCCCAGGTGTAGTGGTCGCGGGCGGCGTTCGCCGCCCGGTCCCGCTGCTCCGCGACTCTTACCCCGGCGGTGCCGCCGCGGGTGGCGCGGGAGGCGACCGCGCCGTCGATGGTGAGGACGTCGCGGACCGCGGGGGTCAGCCGCTCATCGACGCCCCGCAGTTCCTCGTCCGTCAGCTCGTCGAGGCCGACGCCCCGCTCCTCCGCCAGACGCACGCACGCGCCGGAGGCCTCGTGCGCCTCGCGGAACGGCACACCCTCGCGGACCATCCACTCGGCGAGGTCCGTGGCCAGGGTGAACCCGGCCGGCGCGAGCTCGCGCATACGGTCCTCGTGGAAGGTCAACGTGGACACCAGGCCGGTCATCGCGGGCAGCAGCAGATTGAGCTGGTTGACCGAGTCGACGATCGGCTCCTTGTCCTCCTGCAGGTCGCGGTTGTAGGCCAGGGGCTGCGCCTTCAGGGTGGCCAGCAGGCCGGTGAGGTTGCCGATCAGGCGGCCGGACTTGCCGCGGGTCAGTTCCGCGACGTCAGGGTTCTTCTTCTGCGGCATGATCGACGAGCCGGTGGACCAGGCGTCGGCGAGCGTGACGTAGCCGAACTCCGGGGTGCACCACGCGATGATCTCCTCCGCCAGCCTCGACATGTCCACCGCGGTCTGCGCCAGGACGAAGGCCGTCTCGGAGGCGAAGTCGCGCGAGGAGGTGGCGTCGATGGAGTTGTCCGCCGCGGAGTCGAAACCGAGCTCCTCGGCGATGGCCTCCGGGTTGAGCTGCAGCGAGGAACCTGCCAGCGCGCCGGAGCCGTAGGGGCTGACGGCGAGACGCTTGTCCAGGTCGCGGATGCGTTCGATGTCGCGCAGCAGCGGCTGGGCGTGCGCCAGCAGCTGGTGGGCGAGGAGGACGGGCTGGGCGGCCTGGAAGTGGGTCTTGCCCGGCATGATGGCGTCGGGGTGGGCGGCGGCCTGGTCGACGAGGGCGTCGACAAGCTCGGTGACGCCGATGGCGATGTCACGCACCGCGTCGCGGACCCACATGCGGAACAGGGTGGCCACCTGGTCGTTGCGGGAACGGCCCGCGCGCAGGCGGCCGCCGACCTCGGGGCCGACGCGGTCGATGAGACCGCGCTCCATGGCCCCGTGGACGTCCTCGTCGGTGGGCTCGGGGCGGAACTCGCCGGAGGAGACGTCACGCCCGAGCCGGTCGAGGCCGTCGAGCATGGTGGCCAGGTCTGCGTCGGAGAGCAGGCCGGCGGAGTGCAGGACCCGGGCGTGCGCCCTGGAGGCGAGCACGTCGTAGGGCGCCAGAACCCAGTCGAAGTGGGTGGACACACTCAGCGCGAACATGGCCTCCGAGGGGCCGCCGGAGAACCGGCCGCCCCAGAGGGCGCCCTCGTTGGTTCCGTGCTGGTCCATGGATTACCTCGCCTCGCGGTCGCGCTTGTTGGCGATCTCCGAAGACAGGCCGTGCAGCTTGACGAAGCCCTTGGCCATGGTCTGGTCGAAGGTGTCGCCGGAGTCGTAGGTCGCCAGGTTGAAGTCGTAGAGCGAGTGGCCGGAGCGGCGGCCGTTGACGGTGATGGAGCCGGCGTGCAGGACGAGGCGGATGTCGCCGGTGACGTGCTCCTGGGTGGACTCGATGAACGCGTCGAGGGAGCGCTTCAGCGGGCCGAACCACAGGCCGTCGTAGACCTCCTCGGACCAGCGGGCGTCGACGAGGCGCTTGTAGCGGGCCAGCTCACGCTCGACGGTGACGTCCTCCAGGGCCTCGTGCGCCTTGATGAGGATCATGGCGCCCGGCGCCTCGTAGATCTCGCGGGACTTGATGCCCACGAGGCGGTCCTCGACCATGTCGAGGCGGCCGACGCCCTGGGCGCCGCCGCGGCGGTTGAGCTCCTCGATGGCCTCGAGCATGGTGACGGGCTTGCCGTCGATGGCGACCGGCTTACCCGCCTCGAAGGAGATGATGAGCTCGTCCGGGGCGTTGCCCAGGGTCGGCTCCTCGGTGTAGGCGTAGATGTCCTTGGTCGGGGCGTTCCACAGGTCCTCGAGGTAACCCGTCTCGATGGCGCGGCCCCACACGTTCTGGTCGATGGAGAACGGGGAGGAGGCGGACTGCTCGATCGGCAGGTTGATCTCCTCGGCGAAGGCGATGGCCTTGTCGCGGGTCCAGGCGTAGTCGCGGGCCGGGGCGATGATCTCCAGATCCGGGTTGGCGTTGCGGAAGCCGACCTCGAAACGGACCTGGTCGTTGCCCTTGCCGGTGCAGCCGTGGGAGACGTGCGTGCCGCCGTGCTCCTTGGCGGCCTCCACCAGGTGCTTGACAATCAGCGGGCGCGAGATCGCGGAGACCAGCGGGTACTGCTTCATGTACATGCCGTTGGCCTTGATGGTCGGCAGGCAGTACTCCTCGGCGAACTCGTCGCGGGCGTCGATGACGATGGACTCGACGGCACCGGAGTCCAGTGCGCGCTGGCGCACGGACTCCATGTCCTCGCCGCCCTGACCGAGGTCGAGGGAAACGGCGACAACCTCGCCGCCGGTCATCTTGGACAGGTACGGGATGGCGACGGTGGTGTCGAGGCCGCCGGAGTAGGCGAGGACAACGCGTGAAGACATATGGATTCTCCTTGTGTGGTGAAAAGTGAAAGAAAAGATTAGGTGTTTCTCAGTCCCGACCAGGATACCGGGGGCTCACCGGCCGGTGAGCAGGTCCCCCAGCTCGCGGCCGGTGAGTGGTTCCCGGGCGAGGACGAAGATGGTGTCGTCGCCCGCGATGGAGCCGACGACCTCGTCCAGGCCGACCCGGTCGATGAAGCTGGCCAGGTACTGGGCCGCCCCGGGCGGGGTGCGCAGCACGGCCGTGTTGCCCGAGTGGTCGACCGCGACGACCAGCTCGTCGAGCATGCGGCGCAGCTTCTCCTTCGGGCCGGTGAGCTGCTCCGCCAGGGCCTGTTCGACGTAACCGACGACGTAGTAGGCCCGCCCCTGATCGGGACGGATCTTTTTCGCGCCGAGTTCGTCGAGGTCGCGGGACAGGGTGGCCTGGGTGATGTCGAAGCCTTCGTCGAGAAGGAGTTCCGACAGCTGCACCTGGCTGGACACCCTGGTCTTATCCAGGATCTCCAGGATCTTCGCCTGGCGGGCGGTGCGGGTCGCCGGGTGGCTCATGACTGCTACTCCGACCGGCCCGCGGGCTGGTTGTCCAGCAGCCAGACCATGAGCGCCTTCTGCGCGTGCAGGCGGTTCTCCGCCTCGTCGAACACGCGGGAGGCGGGCCCGTCGATGACCTCGGCGGTGACTTCGTTGCCGCGGTAGGCCGGCAGGCAGTGCAGGAAAATGGCCTGCTCCCCCGCCTTCGCCATGACCTCGGCGGTTACCTGGTACGGCAGGAAGGGGGTGCGGCGGTCCTTGCCGTCCTCCTCCATACCCATGGAGACCCAGGTGTCGGTGATGACCACGTCAGCGCCGGCCACCGCCGCGACGTCGTCGGTGACGGTCACGGTCGCGCCGGTTTCCTCCGCGCGGCGGCGGGCACGCTCGACGAACTCCTGTTTCGGCTGGAAACCGGCCGGCGCGATGACGGCGATGTCCATCCCGGCGGTGGCGAAGCCGATCATGTAGGAGTTGGCCATGTTGTTGTCGCCGTCGCCGAGGTAGACCGCCTTCCTACCCTTCAGCCCCGCGGGGCCCTCCGCGGGGCAGAGGTTCTCCACGCAGGTCTGCAGGTCCGCGAGGATCTGGCAGGGGTGCAGATCGTCGGACAGGGAGTTGATGACCGGCACGGTGGCGGTCTCCGCCAGCTCGTGGAAGTTCTGGTGCGCGTAGGTGCGCCAGACGATCATCTCCACGTAGCGCGACAGCACTGCGCCGGTGTCCTGGTAGGACTCCCCCTTGCCCATCTGGGTCTTGCCCGAGTCGACGACGATGGCGTGGCCGCCCAGGTGGGCGATGCCGGCGTCGAAGGAGAAGCGGGTGCGGGTGGAGGATTTGTCGAAGAGCACCGCCACGCTCAGGGGTCCCTCGAGGGGGCGCCGCGAGAGCGGGTTCTTCTTCAGCTCGGCGGCGAGCTGGAGCACCTCCGCCTGCTCCGCCGGGGTGAGATCGTCGTCGGCGAGGAAGTGCCGCACGTTGGGGGCGGTCATGATCGGTTCTCCTTGTTCAGTTCGGTCAGCAGCTCGGTGAGCTTCTCGACGGCCGCGTTCATCTCGTCGTCGCTGATCACCAGCGGCGGGGTGAGGCGGATGACGTTGCCCGCCGGCGCGTTGAGGATCAGTCCGTGGTCGAAGCCCCGTGCCACAGCCTGCTTGGCCACGTCGTGCTCCAGCACCACGCCGAGCATGAGTCCGCGCCCGCGGACCTCCGTCACGCCGTCGATGGCGCGCAGCTTCTCGGCGAAGAACTCCCCCTTGCGGGCGACCTGCCCGCAGAAGGCGTCGTCGACGATGCTGAGCACCGCGTTGGCGGCGGCGCACGCGACCGGGTTGCCGCCGAAGGTGGTCCCGTGGGAGCCGGGGGTGAAGAGCTCTGCCGCCTTCCCGCGGGCGATGGTGGCGCCGATGGGGATGCCGCCGCCCAGCCCCTTGGCCATGGTGACCACGTCGGGGAGTACGCCGTCGTGCTGGAAGGCGAAGAAGTCGCCGGTCCGGCCCACGCCGGTCTGCACCTCGTCGGCGACGAAGAGGATGCCGTGGGTGTCGCACAGCTCACGCACGGCGCGGAGGAATCCCTCCGGCGCCGGGATGACCCCGGTCTCGCCCTGGATGGGTTCGAGGAAGATGGCCGCGACGTCGGTGGGGTTCACCTCGACCAGCTTGGTCAGGTAGTCGATGTCGCCGTAGGGGTAGAACTCCACGCCGGTGGGCAGGGGCTCGAAGGGCTTGCGCTTGTCCGGCTGGCCGGTCAGCGCCAGCGAACCCATGGTGCGTCCGTGGAAGCCGTCCACGGCCGCCAGCACCCGGGAGCGGCCGGTCAGGCGCGCGAGCTTGAAGGCTGCCTCATTGGCCTCGCCTCCGGAGTTGCAGAAGAACACGCGCGCGGAGTCGTCGCCGACGCGTTCCTTCAGGGTCTCCGCGAGCTGGACGACCGGCCTGGTGGCGAAGAGGTTGGACACGTGGCCCAGCTGGCTGAGCTGGTGGCTGACCGCCTCGATGATCGCCGGATGGGCGTGGCCCAGTGCGTTGACGGCGATACCCGCCAGCATGTCGATGTGGACCCGGCCCTGCGAGTCCTGCACGGTGGCCCCCTTGCCGGAGACCAGCTCGATCGGCGGGGTGCCGTAGTTGTTCATCAGCACCTGGTTCCACTGGGTGAGTGCGTCAGTCATCGGTGTCCTTCCTCAGGACGGTGCCTGCGGGGTAGTCGGCGCGGTCGTAGTCGTCGGGCAGCACCATCGTGCCGATGCCGCCCATGGTCAGCAGCTCCAGGAGAACGGAGTGCGCGATGCGGCCGTCGATGACGTGCGCGGCGGACACGCCGCCGCGGACGGCGCGCAGGCAGGACTCCATCTTCGGGATCATCCCGGAATCCAGGTCCGGCAGGAGGTTCTCCAGCTCGGAGGTGACGATCTTGGACACCAGGGAGTCCCGGTTCGGCCAGTCGGTGTACAGGCCCTCCACGTTGGTGAGGATGAGCAGGCGCTCGGCGCCGATGGCCTCGGCCAGTGCACCGGCGGCGGTGTCGGCGTTGATGTTGTAGACCTCGCCGTCCTCTCCGGGGGCGATGGTGGAGACGACCGGGATCCGGCCGGCTTCGATGATGTCCATGAGGGCCGCCGGGTTGACGTCGGTGATGTCGCCGACCAGGCCGATGTCGGTGGGCACTCCCCCGACGTCCACCAGTCGCTTGGTGGCGGTGAACAGACCTGCATCCTCACCGGAGGTGCCCACCGCGTAGGGGCCGTGGGAGTTGATCAGTCCGACCAGGTCGCGGCCGACGCGGCCGAAGAGCACCATGCGGACGATCTCCATGACCTCGGGCGTGGTGACGCGGAACCCGCCCTTGAACTCGCCCTCCAGGCCGACACGGGAGAGCATGTCGGAGATCTGCGGGCCGCCGCCGTGGACGACGACCGGCTTGGCGCCGACCGTGCGCAGGAAGACCATGTCCGCGGCGAAGGCCGCCTTGAGTTCTTCGTCGACCATGGCGTTGCCGCCGTACTTGACCACGACGATCTTGTCGCGGAAGTGCTGGAGCCACGGCAGGGCCTCCGCGAGCACGTGGGCGCGCGCCTCGGGGCTGAGCTTCTTCAGGGAATCCATGGGGTGCTTTCTAGCTGGAGTAGGCGGAGTTGATGTGGACGTAGTCGTGGGACAGGTCCGTGGTGCGGACGGTCGCGCGGCCGGGGCCGTCGACGCCGAGGTTGACCAGCACATCGATGTCCGCGCCGGAGAGGTCGACCTGGCGGGCGCCGGGGGCGCCGGTGGTGTCGACGCACACGGGCTGGCCGTTGAAGTACACGGAGATGTGGTCGGGGTCCATGTCCGCGTCGGCCATGCCCACGGCGGCGAGCACGCGGCCCCAGTTCGGGTCGGAGCCGAACATGGCGCACTTGAAGAGGTTGTCCCGGGCCAGGGTCCGGGCGGCGTCGAGCGCCTGTTCCTCGTTGGTGGTTCCCTCCACGGTGACGGTGACGCGCTTGGTAACTCCCTCCGCGTCCGCCTGCATCTGGCGGGCAATGTCCTCGCTGGCCTCGAGCACCGCCGCGTTGAGCTCCTCCTGGCTCGGGGTCACACCCGATGCCCCGGAGGCGAGCAGGAAGACGGTGTCGTTGGTGGAGGTGGAACCGTCGATGTCGAGGGTGTCGAAGGTGACCTTCGAGGCGGCGCGCAGCGCGGTGTCCAGCATTTCCGGGGTGGCGGAGGCGTCGGTGGTCAGGCACACGAGCATGGTGGCCAGCGACGGCGACATCATTCCGACGCCCTTACCCATTCCGCCCAGGGTCCAGCCCTTCCCCTTGACCACGGTCTCCTTCTTCACCAGGTCGGTGGTCATGATGGCCTCCGCAGCGTCGGCGCCGTGGTCGCCGAGGGCGGGCACGAGCTGGTCCACGCCCGCCCGGACCTTGTCCATCGGGAGCAGCTCGCCGATCAGCCCGGTCGAGCAGACTCCCACGTCGGTGGGCTCCAGGCCGAGCAGGCCGGCGACGCGCTGCTGGGTCTCCGCGGCGTCCAGATCACCCTGAGCTCCGTTGCAGGCGTTCGCGTTGCCGGCGTTGAAGATGACCGCGCGGATCCGGCCGTCACCGATGGCCTGGCGAGACACCTTCACCGGTGAGGCGACGACGCGGTTGCGGGTGAATACCGCGGCGGCGTTGAACTCGGGGCCGTTGTTGACCACGAGGGCCATGTCGGGGTTGCCGGAGGGCTTGATGCCTGCGGTGAGGGCGGCGGCGGTGAAACCTGCCGGGGCGGTGATACCGGTGGTGCTCATACGTGTGTGGTCTTCCTTGCTGTCAGGGGGCTACGGCGGCCTGCGGGAGGCCGGCGGCCTCGTCGATGCCGAGGGCGAGGTTCATGCACTGGACGGCTGCGCCGCCCGTGCCCTTGGTGAGGTTGTCGATGGCGGAGGTGAGCAGCAGGACACCCGCACGCTCATCCACCTCGACCTGGACGTGGCACATGTTGGAGCCGAGGACGTTCTGCGTCTGCGGCTGCTGCCCCGTGGGAAGCAGGTGCACGAAGGTTTCGTCGGCGTAGAAGGCGCGGTAGGTCTCATACGCCACGTCCTGCGTGACGCCCTGCTTCAGCGGGGCGGTGATGGTGGTGAGGATGCCGCGGGGCAGCGGCGCCAGGATGGGGGTGAAACTGACCGAGACCTCGCCGTCGGTGACCTCCGAGAGGTTCTGGATGACCTCGGGGGTGTGGCGGTGTTTTCCGGCGGTGTTGTAGGCCTTGAGGCTGCCCATCACCTCGGAGCCGAGCATCCCCACGGAAGCTTTCTTGCCCGCGCCGGACACGCCGGTGATGGACACGATGGCCAGGTCGGGGACAACCAGGCCCGCGGCCACGGCGGGCAGGGCGGCGAGCGTCGCGCCCGTGGGAAAGCAGCCGGGCACGGCAATGCGCGTCGCGCCCTGCAGCTGCTCCCGGTGGCCGGGCATCTCCGGGATGCCGTAGGGCCAGGTTCCCTGGTGTTCGGAGCCGTAGTAGTGCTCCCACTCCCCCGCCTCCTGAAGGCGGAAATCAGCGGCGCAGTCGATGACGATGGTGTCCTCGAGCGCCTTTCCGATGGCGGCGGAGTGCCCGTGCGGAAGGGCGAGGAACACGACGGCGTGGCCGGCCAGAATCTCCGGCGTCGTGTCCTCCATGACCCGGTCCGCCAGCTGCGGCAGGTGCGGCATGAGATCCGTCAGCGGAGTACCGGCCGAGGATCCCGCGGTCAACGCACCGATCTCCAGATCACCGGAGAGGTAGGAAGGATGCCCGAGGAGCAGGCGGAGGATCTCCCCGCCCGCATATCCGGAGGCACCGGCGACTGCAACCTTGATCGTCATGCCCATCACCCTAACATTTATGCACCTGAATGAAAAGTATGCATCCTCCTCTCCCTCACCGCATCAGCGGCTGGACGCGGAACTGACTGCCAGCGGGGACGTGCCCACCGTGTTCGGGCCGGCGTAGGCGATGTAGACCAGCGCGGGTGAAAGCACGTGCAGGCCTCCCAGCGGATCAGCGATGACCGTCACCCCGTGGGCGTTGCCCAACGTACCGGGGTGGAGAACCCGCGGAGTGCCGACCAGCCCCTGATTCCAGCAGAGAACGTCGCCGGGCCCGCTGCCGAGCACCTGCACGGCCGGGATCTTCTCCTGCGGCGGGGTGCACTCCGGCATGGTCGAACGCGCTCCTTCGCTGACACACGTCACGTGCGGTCCACCGTCAATCATGATGACATCACAACGCACGTCCCCGCCGGTGGTGATGAACTGCACGTTCCCCGACTGCGCCGAGGCCTCCGACGCTCCCCCGGCCAACAGCGCTCCCCCGAGCACCGTGGCGGCCACCACCCTGCCTGACGTCCTGCCGGTCATCCTCGTCCTCCGAGTGCGGTCGTCCGAACTTTTCCCTGTGACCCGGACCATACCGGATAGCCCCCGGGTTCCGAGGGGAAACCGGGGGCTGTTCGGGCGGAACGTCGGGCTAGCCGCGCATCTCCGCGCCGACGCGCTCCGCCGCCAGCTCGGCCACCGCGAGGCGGTGCCCGTTGGCCTCCTCGTCGGTCAGGGTGCGGTCGGTGGCGCGGAAGAGCAGGGAGAATGCCAGCGACTTCTTGCCCTCGCCCAGCTGCTCCGAGCGGTAGACGTCGAAGAGCTTGACCTCCTCGAGCAGCTCGCCGGCGCCCTCTTCGACGATGCGGCGGACCTGCTCGGCCGGGATGTCCTCGTCGACGACGAGCGCGATGTCCTGGTGCAGGCCGGGGTAGCTGGACAGGATCGGCGCCGGGAAGTTCTCCGTCAGCGGCAGGGCGCTGAGGTCCAGCTCCATGGCGCAGGTGCGCGCCGGCAGGCCGAGGGTCTCGAGGACCTGCGGGTGGAGCTCGCCGGCGTGGCCGACGACGCGGCCGTCGACAAGCAGGGCGGCGCAGCGGCCCGGGTGCCACGGCAGCTGCTCGGCGGATTCGACGTCCAACTCGACGCCGGCGGCGCGGGCCACGACGCGGGCGGACTCGATGGCGTCCGCCCAGGAGTAGACGCGGCCCTGACCCCAGGGGCCCTCGTGCTCGTGGTTGCCGGTGGCGACGGTGGCCACGTGCAGAGGCTGGTGCGGGAGGGTCCCGATGAGTTCGGCGACCGTCTCCCCGGAGGGGCGCTGCGCCACCGACGGCATCGGGGAACGCTCCGCCCGGGCGAAGGAGACCTGCTGTAGGCCGAAGAGGGCGACGTCGTTGCGCCCGCGGGCGACGTTGCGCACGACGGCGTCGAGCATCGTCGGCAGCAGGGTGGTGCCCAGGATCGCGCGGTCGGACTCCAGCGGGTTCTGCACCGTCACCGCATTGCGGCGCTCGTCGTCGGCGGTCAGGCCCCACGCGTCGAAGGTGTCGTTGGCGATGAAGGGGCTGGGCAGGATCTCCGCGTAGCCGTTGTAGGCCAGGGCGTGGCCGACGGCGCGGCGGCGGCGCTGCGCCGGGGACAGACCGCGGCCGCCGACGGGGGTCGGCAGGACGAGGGGGATGTCCTCCAGGCCCTCGAGGCGCAGGACCTCCTCGACCAGGTCGGCGGGGATGCCCAGGTCCGGGCGCCAGGTCGGCGGGGTGACGGTGAGCCGGTCACCGTCGGCGGACACTGCACAGCCGACCTCCTCGAGGCGGGCGATGACCGTCTCGCGGGAGTACTCCACGCCGGCGAGGCGCGAGGGGTGGCCGGCGTCCATGGTGATCTCCGGCATGGCCGGGACCTCGCCGACGAGGGTGCGCTGCGCCTCGACGGTGCCGCCCGCGATCTCCGCGAGCAGGGCGCACGCCATGTCCAGGGCGACCTCGACGACGGCCGGGTCGACGCCGCGCTCGAAACGCCGCGACGCCTCCGAGCTGAGCTTGTGGCGGCGCGAGGTGCGGGCCACGGTCTTCGGGTCCCAGGTGGCGGCCTCGAAGTAGACGTCGGTGGTGTCGTCGGCGATCTCGGAGCGGGTGCCGCCCATGACGCCGGCCAGGGACTGGATGCCGGTGTCGTCGCAGATGACGACGTCCTCGGCGTCCAGGTCCCGCACCACGTGGTCGAGGGTCTCGAACTTCTCGCCCGCCTCCGCGGTGCGGACGGTCAGGCCGCCGGTGATCCGCGTGGCGTCGAAGGCGTGCATCGGCTGGCCGAGCAGCAGCATGAGGTAGTTGGTCACGTCGGTGGCGGCGTTGACCGGGCGCTGGCCCGAGAGCATGAGCTCGCGCTGCATCCACAGCGGGGATTCCGCCGCCGGGTCAATGCCGGTGACCTTGCGCAGGCCGAAGCGGACGGTCTTCGTCTCCGGCCGGACATCAATGTCCAGCAGTTCGCCGGCCGGGGCCGGGACGCCGGAGAGGTCGACGCCGGCGACCTGCGGCTGCTTCGCGACGTCCGTGTACTCCAGGCCGAAGGCGGAGGCCAGCTCGCGGGCCAGGCCGCGGGCGGACAGGGCGTAACCGCGGTCCGGGGTGACGTTGACGTCGAAGACGGTGTCGCCCAGGCCGAGGACCGCACGGGCGTCCTCGCCCGGCTTGCCGGAAGTCGGGTCCAGGGTGATGATGCCCGCGTTCTGCTTCTCCGTGAAGCCCAGCTCCGAGGCGGAGCAGATCATGCCGTTGGAGACGTGGTCGTAGGTCTCGCGTGCGGCGATCTCGAATCCGCCCGGCAGGACCGCGCCCGGCAGGGACACGACGACGGTGTCGCCCTCGGCGAAGTTGCGGGCGCCGCAGACGATGCCCTGCAGCTCGCCGGTGCCGTTGGCGTCGCCGACGTCCACCAGGCAGTAGCGGATGGGCTTCTTGAACTGCGTGAGCTCCTCGATCTTCGCCACGACGCCGATGACCAGCGGTCCGGTCGTCTCCGGGATGGGCTCGTAGCCTTCCGTCTCGAAACCGACCCGTACGTAACCCGCGTCGAGCTCCTCCGGCGTGACGCCGAAGTCGGGGTTGGCGTGACGCAGCAGTCCGGTCACCCAGTTCTGTGCGATGAGCATGCTGAATTCTCCTTGTGTTGCCGGAACTGGGGTTACTTGTTGATGCCGAACGGCAGGGTGAAGCGGACGTCGCCCTCGACCATGTCGCGCATGTCGGACAGTCCGTTGCGGAACTGCAGGGTGCGCTCCAGGCCCATGCCGAACGCGAAGCCGGTGTAGACCTCCGGGTCAATTCCGACGGCCGTGAGCACGTTCGGGTGGACCATGCCGCAGCCGCCCCACTCGATCCAGCCGGCGCCGCCCTTCTTGTTCGGGAACCACACGTCGACCTCGGCCGAGGGCTCGGTGAACGGGAAGTAGTTCGCGCGCATGCGGGTCTTCGTCTCCGGGCCGAACAGCGTCTTGGCCAGGTGGTCCAGCGTCCCGCGCAGATGCGCCATGGTCAGGCCCTTGTCCACCGCCAGCCCCTCGACCTGGTGGAACACCGGGGTGTGGGTGGCGTCGAGTTCGTCGGTGCGGAACACCCGGCCCGGGCAGGCGATGTAGAGCGGCACGTCGCGCTCCAGCATGGAACGGACCTGCACCGGCGAGGTGTGGGTGCGCAGCACCTGGAGGGAGCCTTCCGGTCCGACGTGGAAGGTGTCCTGCAGGGTGCGGGCCGGGTGGTCGGGAAGGAAGTTGAGGGCGTCGAAGTTGAAGTACTCCGCCTCGACCTCCGGGCCGTCCTCGATCTCCCAGCCCATGCCGAGGAAGATGTCGGAGATGCTCTCCATGAGCGAGGTGATCGGGTGCAGCGCGCCGGCCTGCGCACGCGTCGTGGGCACCGTGACGTCGACCTTCTCCGCCACGAGCTGCTCCGCGCGCTGCCTGATCTCCAGGGCCTCGTGCACCTGCGCGAAATGCTTCTCGACGCGCCCGCGGGCCATGTTCACCAGCCGGCCCGCGTCCTTGCGCTGATCCTTGGGCAGAGTGCCCAGCGCACGGCGGGCCTGCGGGATCGGCGCGTCGTCGCCCAGGTGGTCGCGGCGGGCGACGGCGAGTGACTCGAGATCCGGGGCGGCGTCGAAGGCGGCGACGGCCGTCTCGGCGGCGGCGGTCAGCCCCGCCTCGGTCAGTTCAATTTCAGGAGTCTCAGACACGTGGCCCAACCCGAACCCTTCTTCTCGTTGACGCTATATTTCAGACCTGCACAGCATACCCGTGCTACCCGCGGGACTTCGCCTGGGCCTTCGCCGACTCGTAGAGACAGATCGACGCGGCCGTCGCCAGGTTCAGCGACTCCGCCCGCCCCCGGATGGGGATGCGCACGCGGTGGTCGGCCTGCGCCAGCAGGTCCTTCCCCAGCCCGTGGGCCTCGTTGCCGAAGAGCCACGCGGTCGGATTCGTCAGCAGCTCCTCCGCGTCGTCCAGCTCCACCTCCCCGTCGGCCGCCGTGGCCAGGATCTGCAGGCCCGCGGCGCGCAGCTGCCCCAGCACGTCCTTGACGTTGGTGTGCCGTGCCACCGGCAGGTGGAACAGCGACCCCGCCGACGCGCGCGCCGCCTTGCTCGACTGCGGGTCGACGGTCTCGCCGGCGAAGATCACGGCATCGGCGCCCATGGCGTCCGACACCCTGACGAGCATTCCGGCGTTCCCCGGCTCCGAGGTCGCCACCGGCACCGACACCAGCTGCGGGCGGCCCCGCAGCGCCTTGCCCGCCGTCCACAGCACCGGCTCGCACACCGCGAAGAGCCCGGTGGTGGTGACCGTGTCCGACAGGGATTTGGCCGCCTTGTCGGTGATCGGGTGCACGTAGACGCCCATGTGGCCGCAGGTGACGAGGATCTCCGCGAAGCGCTCCGCGGCCTGTTCCGTCACGAACACGTCGCGGGCCGCCCCGGTGGCCACGGCCGCCTCCACCGCGTTCTCCCCCTCCACGATGAATTGGTCGGCCTTCTTGCGCGCCGCCGAACGGTGCAGCTTGGCGGCGTTGACGATGCGGGGTGTGCGCTCGGTGAACGGGTCCGAGAAATCCAGAGTCATGGCCCATACGCTAGCAGTGGGCCGCTGAACCGTCCGCCGGGTGGACCTCGGAGCCGAAACGGGGCTGTGGCGGAGCCGGTGTCCACCCGACGGCGGATTCCCCGGCGCCGGTGTTCGGCCCGGGCACGAAAAAACCCGCCACCGGAAGGTGGCGGGGTCCGGGTGGGAGTGGTCAGTTCAGCGGAACTCCGCGCGAATCCGTGCTCATCGAGCCGGAGCGCAGGAGGAGCAGGACGAAGTCGATGAAGACCCACAGGCCCACCACCGCGAGGAAGACAAAGCCGATGAGGATGAGGGCGGTGACCCAGCCCAGGACGGTCAGCGAAAGCTGTGCCACGCCCCGGCCGGTGTTGCCGAGGTAGAAGTTGTGGAGGCCCAGAGTGCCCAGGAAGAAGGCCAGGAGCACCGCCACCAACCACGACTTCTGCTGGGCCGCCTGCGGCATGGCGGCGTACATCGGCATGGGCGCGGCCTGCTGCTGCGGGGTCGGGTACGTCGGCGGCGCGACCGGGAGACCGTCCTTGTCGTAGTGGCCGTACTGGTTCTGGTTGAAAGGCTGGGACATGGTGGTTCTCCTGTGTGCGGGTGGTGCGGGATGGGGCTGACTCTAACCTGCTGCCCGGACATCCGGTAGCGGGCATCGAACAGGCGTGCCCGGACATCACGAAAGCCCTCGCCCGCATCCCCCAGGGGGGGAACGGGCAAGGGCTGTGACGGAAGGTGCCGAAGCTTAGGCGGCGACCCTCGGAGCGTTGACGTCCTCCGGCAGGGCTGCCTTGGCAGCCTCGCACAGTGCGGAGAAGGCGGCGAAGTCGTTGACCGCGAGCTCGGCCAGGATCTTGCGGTCGACATCGATCTCAGCCAGGCGCAGGCCGTGGATGAGACGGTTGTAGGTGATGTCGTTCATGCGGGCAGCGGCGTTGATGCGCTGGATCCACAGCTTGCGGAACTCGGACTTACGCGCGCGGCGATCGCGGTAGGCGTAGGTCATGGAGTGCAGCCACTGCTCCTTCGCCTTCCGGTAGAGGCGGGAGCGCTGGCCGCGGTAGCCCTTGGCCGACTTCAGGATTGAGCGACGCTTCTTCTTGGCGTTGACGGACCGCTTGACACGTGCCACGTTGTTACTTCCTTAACTACTTCTGAGAGATGTGGGGGTTTCAGGCGGCCTGAATTAGGCCTTGCCGAGGAGGCGCTTCATGCGCTTGACGTCTGCCGGGGCCACGTCCACGGTGCCCTTGAGGCGACGGGTGCGGGTGGAAGCCTTGCCCTCGAGGAGGTGGCGGCGGCCGGCCTGCTCGCGGCGCAGCTTGCCGGAGCCGGAGATCTTCACGCGCTTGGCGGTGCCCTTGTGGGTCTTCTGCTTCATGAGAATTAAGTCCTTAAATCCCGGTTGACGGTTGCTACTTCTTGCCCTTGCGGACCGGCCCGAGGACCATGGTCATGTTGCGGCCGTCCTGCTTCGCGCGGGTCTCGACGACGCCGTACTCTGCAACTTCCTCAGCCAGTCGCTCCAGGAGCCGGTAACCGAGCTCTGGTCGGGACTGCTCACGGCCGCGGAACATGATGGTCACCTTGACCTTGGATCCCTTCTCCAGGAAGCGGATCACGTTGCCCTTTTTCGTCTCGTAATCGTGCTTGTCGATCTTGGGGCGGAATTTCTGCTCCTTGACCACAGTCTGCTGCTGGTTCTTGCGTGACTCGCGGGCCTTCTGGTCCTGCTCGTACTTGAACTTTCCGTAGTCCATGATCTTGGCTACCGGCGGCTTGGCCTCCGGGGCAACCTCGACCAGGTCAAGATCGGCGTCGTACGCGAGCTTGCGGGCATCGTCCGTGCGGACGATACCGACCTGCTCACCGCCCGGACCGACGAGGCGGACTTCGGGAACTCGGATACGCTCATTAATGCGAACTTCAGCGCTGATGTGTGACTCCTCAAGTAGCGGGTTTCGTGATACGTACCGTGCCACTTGCGGGGCCTGTCCCCCACGACAAAATCCCGCCTGCCGGTGAATCCGGCGGCGGGAGATCTCGCACAAATAGAACGGCAGGCGCCAAAGGCCTGTCGTCCTACTCTTGACCTGTATCCATCCGGTTGACCCGGCGGCATGAGGTGGGATGATCTCCGCTTGTGGCCCGAGCTCCTGGAGAAGGTGCGCGGGTGGTAGTGCCGGTAACCGTAACAGACGTCGCGGGCGGGGGGCAAATCACGCCGAGCAGGTGACGGCGGGGCCGATGGAACGGGCGTCGAGAAGCTTCTTCAGACCGTCGCCGAGATCGTCGAGGATCGCCTCGGCGGTGTCGTGGGAACCGTCGTCGGGATGGGTGATCAGGGCCAACCCGACCACCCCTCCGTCGACCTCCGCGGTGCCGAACTGCCGCAGGGTGTAGATGGTGTCGGTGTCGTAGCCCCAGCCGCCCTTGAAGTGTGCGCCCGGGATTTCCGCCAGCCCGCGCTGCTGCCATTCGACGATGTCGCCCATTGCCCCGTAGGTGGTGCCGGCCTCGTCGACGCACGGCAGCTGCGTGGCGAACAGCGCCTGATCCTCCAGCCGCCATTTGGTCTCCCCGGGGGGTTCGGTGATCTCGGGGACGTGCGGGAGCTCGCCGTAGTCGCCCTCGAGCAGCGTCGAGAGCGCGTAGGCAGCGTCATTGTCGGAGGACGAGATGGACGCCTCGATCAGTTCCTCGGTGGCCACTCCACGCTCATCGGCCACTAACGCCACGGGAACCTTGATCGTCGACCACGCCCAGGAATTGCCCGACAGGCCCGAATGCGCCACCCCGTCCGCGGTAGCCACTGCGACGCCGCTGCGTCCGCCGTGCTCGGCGTTGACGTCGCGGATCAGGGACCGCAATTCCCCGCGGAGTTCCTCGGGGCCGAGGTAGGTCGATTCCTCCTCGGCCGCCACGACATCCCCCCGGCCGTCAACATCGGGCTGTCTTTCGACGTCCGAGACGCATCCGGCCAGCAGGCCGGCCATCACCAGGGCCGGAGCCGGAGACCACCACTTCACAAAGCGACACCATACCCGGCCGGGTTCCCGCGCCCTCAATCACGCACCGAGCGGTCCTCGAGGATGACCACGGCGTTGTCCCCTCCCTCGCAGACGAAGGAGTTCCCGCCCTGCGCGGCGCAGGCCATCTCGTAGTCACCGCCGGTCACCGGGCTGTGCGCCGTGACCAGTACGCTGCCGGGCGCCCCGGAGTACGGGGCCATCTCCACCGCCACTGCCTCCGCCAGGCCGCAGCTGGTCCGGTCGTTGGCCCGGAAGATGCGCCAGTTGACGTTCGCCGCGCACTGCACCGCGGAGTCGGGCGCGCGGTAGGCCGGCTCGGGCTCAGGCGCGGGCTCGGTAGTGGGGGTCGTTGGCGTCACCGTCGAGGTCACCGTGGTCGTCGGCGCGGACGCCGGCGAGGACGTGGCCGGGGCCATGGCGCCCGTGCTGGTTGTAGTGGGAGCCGCGGCCGGCCCCTCCTCCGGCACGTCCCCGCGCAGGAGGGCGTTGTACATCCACACGCCGAGAACCACCGCACCGAGCACAAGCGCCGCCAGCAGCAGGAACGCCAGCCCGGACCGTTCCCGGCGGGGTTGCTGCGTCGCCGGGTGGTATTCCGGTTGTGGCCGGGTCATGGGTCCTCCTGATGGGCTTCGAGTCTCCCCATCCTAAACACTGCACCTGCGCACGAGACAGGCCTACGCTGTGGTTATGACCACCGATCCCCGCGACGCCCTGGAGCTGCGCCTCACGCTGCGGCGCCTCGAGGCAGCCGAAGCGGCGCTTGCCGACGCCCGCCGCTCCCTCGATGCCGTCCTCTCCCGGCAGGCGGGTGTTCAACCTACGGAAGCGCCTGCCCCCTCGCCCGCCGCGGCCCCGGCCCCCGCTCCCGCTCCCGCACTCGGCCGGGAGCCCTTCCTCCGGTTCGGCCACCGGGCCGAGCCTTCGCCGATAGGGTCCGCGAAGCCCCGGAAACCGAAGAAGCCGCCGGTGCCCACGGAGACGAAGGTCATCCGCGGGATCGCGGTCGTCGGTTCGTTGATCACCGTCGCCGGCGTGGCACTGGCGGTGACGCTGGCGATCCAGGCGGGACTGCTCGGCCCGCTGGGAAGGGTGCTGCTCTCGGTGCTGCTGGCCGTCGCGCTGCTCGGGGCGGGCCTGTGGCTGGACCGCTACCGGCACAAGGCTGGCGACCGCGACTCCAACAGCATGGTGGCCGGGGTGACGGCGCTGGTGGTCACCTCCTGGCTGGTGTCCGCGACGATCATCTACGCCCTCGTTCAGGAGCTGGAGTGGTGGCCGGCCTGGCTCGGAGCGCTGGTGCTCATGGCGGTGTGGCTGACGTTCCTGGCCGTGGCGGTGCTACGCCGGCTCTCGCCCGTCGCGGTG
Organism: Corynebacterium marinum DSM 44953; assembly: GCF_000835165.1. Classification (NCBI taxonomy): domain Bacteria; kingdom Bacillati; phylum Actinomycetota; class Actinomycetes; order Mycobacteriales; family Corynebacteriaceae; genus Corynebacterium; species Corynebacterium marinum. The sequence continues at coordinate 1,184,041 of NZ_CP007790.1, read as the reverse complement.
TCGATGGGGTTGTCGATCCTGCCGGTGGCCACCGTGTTCTACGATTTCCGCGAACCGCTCACCTGGCTGGTCACCCTCCTGCCGCTGACGCTGCTGGCGGTGACACTCGGGCGGAAGCACCCGGAGGTCCGGGTCGTCACGGCTGCGGTGGCCGTGCTGCTGCAGGCGTGGCTGGTCAACGACATGGTCAACGTGGTCTTCTTCACGCCGCCCGCAGTCGATATCAGCATCGCGCTGCTGGGGATGGTCTCCGCGCTCGCCTTCGCCGGGATGACCCTCCGGTTCCAGAAGGAGAACGAGAACGCCAACCTGCTCACCGGCATCATCGCCCCGCTGATCCTGCTGTTGCTGGCCGCGCCCCCGGCCAACGACACGTGGGCGATCTGGCTGCTGGTGCCCGCGGCCGTCGGTCTAGCGGCGATCGGCTACCTGCACCAGGATCTGCTGGGCATGATCGGCGTGTGCGCCACAGCCGTGGCCTTCGTCCTGGTCTGGCTGCTCACCCCGCCGTTGGGGGCGGGCGCGCCTGTCGACGCCACCATCGTCACCGCCGTCTTCTTCGCGGCGGCCGTGCTCACCATCCTGTGGCTGGAACACCGGAAGGAGACCAGCGTGTGGCCGTGGGCCTTCTGGCTGGGCGCCGCGCTGGTGGTCACCATGCACCTGTCGCGCAACGTGCTGGGCAAGTCCCCGGTGTGGCTGATCGACCATGTCGCGCTGGTGCAGGCGCTGCTCATCGCGGTGTTCCTGGGTGTGGCTGTCGCCCGCCGCCGGGCGCTGGCCGGGTTCCCGGTGTGGGCGCAGGTGGTGTTCGCCGTGGCTGGGCTGCACCTGTCGATGGTCACCGTCGTCACCGCGGCCACCTGGCTGGGCAACCTGATCGGCGGCAATCCGGGGATGTGGCTCGGCTACCTCACCGGTCACGCGCTGGTGAGCATCCTGTGGATGGTGCTGGCGGCCTGGATCCTGCTCGCGGCGAAGGGCATGTCCGACCGGGCCTCGCTCGGAGCGGGCGTGGTGCTGGCGGTCGCCGGCGTGGTGAAGCTGATCTTCTTCGACCTCGGCACGCTGGAGGGGCTTCCGCGGGCCATGGCCTTCCTCGTCTCCGGCGTGGCGCTGCTGGCGATCGCCGCGCTGCGGACGCGGCGCCGGCCCTCAGCCGCCGAGGGCCGCGATCCCGATCCAGAGGAGCAGCAGGGCCGGCAGGGCGAAGAGCAGACCCGCGAGCACCCGGCCGGCCGGGCGTCCGGTGTTGAAGGTGAAGTTGCTCCCTGACCCGGTGTCGACCAGGATGCGGGGATCTTCCGGGTCGTGGTAGAAGATGCCCCGCCACTTCGCCCGCTCCCCCGCGGGGCGCGGGTGCTCCTCCTCCACCGCCTTCTGCTGGTGCACCTGGCGCACGATCAACGCGGCGGTCAGGGCGAAGATCAGCGCGAGCATGAGGGGCAGCTCGAAAGGCGCGGTGTTCCCTCCGTAGCTGCGGGCGAGCATGAAGAGCACCACCAGGTTCAACAGGAACAGGTACCAACCCAGGTTGCCCTGCACGATGCGGTAGCCGTGCCAGGTGCGGTGGGCCTCGGCGGGAGTCTTCGCCCCGCCCATGCCGGTGATCGACGTGGACTGCATCGAGATCAACCCCATCGTCCCCAGCATCGTCAGGATGAGGGCCCCCGGTCCCAGCAGGACCAGCCCCAGGAATGCATCCATCGACTTCGGCCGGAAGCCGTCCGGCTCGCCGGCGGCGTTCCAGTGGACGGGCATGGGGTCCGGCAGCCGCGGATACTCGAATGCCACCAGAGCGGCGACGATGACGGCGGTGGAGACGACCGTGGCCCAGACCCACCGCCAGGCGACGGGGATCCGCGGCAGGTCGGGCATCTCAGTCATAAGGAACTAGAGAACTTCGGCCAGGAACTTCCCGGTGTAGGAGCCTTCGACGGCCGCCACGTCTTCCGGGGTGCCCTCCGCGACGACGGTGCCGCCGCCGGAGCCGCCCTCGGGCCCCATGTCGATGATCCAGTCCGCGGACTTGATCACGTCGAGGTTGTGCTCGATGACGATCACCGAGTTGCCCTTCTCCACCAGCCCCTGGATGACCAGCATGAGCTTGCGCACGTCCTCGAAGTGCAGGCCGGTGGTCGGCTCGTCGAGGATGTAGACGGTGCGGCCCTGGGAGCGCTTCTGCAGCTCGGAGGCGAGCTTGACACGCTGCGCCTCGCCGCCCGAGAGGGTGGTGGCGGACTGGCCGAGCCGGACATAGCCGAGGCCGACGTCGACGAGCGTCTTCAGGTAGCGGTGGATCGAGCTGATGGGCTCGAAGAAGTCCGCGGCCTCGGAGATGGGCATGCCCAACACCTCGGCGATACTCTTTCCCTTGTAGTGCACCTCGAGGGTCTCGCGGTTGTAGCGCGCGCCGTTGCACACCTCGCAGGGGACGTACACGTCGGGCAGGAAGTTCATCTCGATCTTGAGGGTGCCGTCACCCTGGCAGGCCTCGCAGCGCCCGCCCTTGATGTTGAAGGAGAAGCGGCCGGCCTTGTAGCCGCGGACCTTCGCCTCGGTGGTCTCGGCGAAAAGCTTGCGGATCTTGTCGAACACGCCCGTGTACGTCGCCGCGTTGGAGCGCGGGGTGCGGCCGATCGGCGACTGGTCCACCTGGACGAGTTTGTCCAGGTGCTCCACGCCCTCGACGCGCTTGGCGCGGCCGGGCACCTGGCGGGCGCGGTTGAGCTGGTTGGCCAGGGTCTTGGCCAGGATCTGGTTGACCAGGGTGGACTTGCCGGACCCGGAGACGCCGGTGATGCAGCACAGCACGCCCAACGGCACCGAGACGTCGATGCCGCGGAGGTTGTTCTCCCGGGCGCCGATGACGGTGAGCTGGCGCCCGGGGTCGATCGCGCGGCGCTCGTCGGGCACACCGAGGGTGCGCTTCCCGGAGAGGTAGTCACCGGTGATGGACCCCTCCGCGCTGAGGATTCCCTCGGGTTCACCCTGGTAGACCACCTCGCCGCCGTATTCGCCGGCCTTGGGGCCGATGTCCACGAGCCAGTCGGCGGCGCGGATGGTGTCCTCGTCGTGCTCGACCACGATGAGGGTGTTGCCGATGTCGCGCAACCGCTTGAGGGTGGCGATCAGCCGCTGGTTGTCGCGCTGGTGCAGGCCGATGGACGGCTCGTCGAGGACGTAGAGCACGCCGGCCAGTCCGGACCCGATCTGGGTGGCCAGGCGGATGCGCTGGGCCTCGCCGCCGGAGAGCGTCCCGGCTCCCCGGTTGAGGGTGAGGTAGGCCAGGCCGACGTCGAGAAGGAACTGGAGGCGCGCCTGGACCTCCTTGAGCACGGCCCCGGCGATCATCTCCTCCTTGCGGCCCAGGACGAGGGAGCCCAGGAACTCGCTGGCGTCGGTGATGGACAGCTCGGTCAGCCCGGCGATGGACTTCTGCCCGTGGGAGCTGGAGTCCAGGCGGACGGCGAGGATCTCCGGCTTCAGCCGCGCTCCCTCGCAGGTCGGGCAGGCGACCTCGCGGGTGTAGGCCAGAAAGCGCTCCTTGGACCACTCGGACTCCACCTGGTCGATCTTGCGGTGCAGGTAGCCCATGACGCCCTCGAAGGGGGCGGTCCAGTTGCGGACGCGGCCGTAGCGGTTCTTGTAGCGGACCGACACCTCCGTCTTCGTGCCGTGCACCAGGGCCTTGCGCTGCGTGGCGCTGAGCTGGGAGTACGGGGTCTCGGGGTCGAAGTCGAGGGCGGCGGCCAGGCCCTCGACGAGCTTCTCGAAGTACCCGGCGTTGGGGCTGGAGGTCCACGGCTGGATGGAACGGATGGCGGGGGCGTCCGGGTCCGGGATGATCAGGTCGATGTCGACCTCGGTGCGGGTGCCCAGGCCGTCGCAGGCCGGGCAGGCGCCGTAGGGCGAGTTGAAGGAGAAGGCGCGCGGCTCCAGCTCGTCGATGTCCAGCGGGTGACCGTTGGGGCAGGCGAGCTTCTCGGAGAAGATCATGAACCGGTCGGCGGAATCAGCCGGGCGGTCGATGAACTCCAGGGCCACGAGGCCGTCGGCGAGCCCGAGGGCGGTCTCCACCGAGTCGGTGAGCCGCTGCTGCTGGGACTCCTTGACCTGGAGGCGGTCGACCACGACGTCGATGTCGTGCTTGATCTGCTTCTTCAGGATCGGCGGCTCGGAGAGCGGGTACACCTCACCGTCGACGCGGACGCGGGCGTATCCCTGGGCGGCGAGGTCCTTGAACAGGTCGACGAACTCGCCCTTGCGGGTGCGCACCACGGGGGCCAGCACCTGGAACTTCAGGCCCGGCTCCATCGCCATGACCTGGTCGACGATCTGCTGCGGGGTCTGCCGCGCGATCTTCTCGTCGCACACCGGGCAGTGCGCGGTGCCGGCGCGGGAGAAGAGCAGGCGCAGGTAGTCGTAGATTTCCGTGATGGTGCCCACCGTGGACCGGGGGTTGCGGTTGGTCGACTTCTGGTCGATGGACACCGCCGGCGAGAGGCCGTCGATGAAGTCGACGTCCGGCTTGTCCATCTGGCCGAGGAACATGCGGGCGTAGGAGCTCAGCGACTCGACGTAGCGGCGCTGCCCCTCCGCGAAGATCGTGTCGAAGGCCAGCGAGGACTTGCCTGAGCCCGACAGGCCGGTGAAGACGACCATTTTATCGCGGGGCAGGTCAATGTCCACACCCTTGAGGTTGTGTTCGCGCGCACCGCGCACGACGAGGCGATCAGCCACAGTTCCCTAGCCCTCCGTCACGTTGGTTGAGCCGGTTACTCCGACCCACAAACATCCTCGAACATACCAACGAGTGCACCTCCGGCGCTACCCTTGGTGACATGACAAACACCCTCGAACTCCACCGGATCTCCGTCTCAGAGATGGACAACAACTGCTTCCTCCTCGTCGCCGGCGATGAGGCCCTGCTCATCGATGCCGCCGACGACGCCCCCGCAATCCTCGCCCTGGCGGAGCAGGCCGGCGCGAAGATCACCGCCGTGCTGACCACCCACCGCCACCCCGACCACCACCGCGCACTCGTCGAGGTGCTCGAGAAGACCGGCGCAACCCACTACGCCTCCTTCCTCGACGCCCCGGCGCTGCCGGCCGACGTCGACGTGGAGCTCAACCAGGGCGACGTCATCGACTTCGCCGGCCACGATCTTCCGGTGGTGGTCCTCCGCGGCCACACCCCCGGCGGCGCCGCCCTCGCCGCGGAGATCGACGGCCAGACGCACCTGTTCGTCGGCGACAGCCTGTTTCCCGGCGGGTTGGGGAAGACGACGTCGGAAAGCGATTTTGTCCGCCTGTTCAAGGACGTCACCGAGCGGCTCTTCAACGTCCACGGCGACGACGCGATAGTCCACCCCGGCCACGGAGACGACACCACGCTCGGCGCCGAGCGACCGCAGCTGGATGTCTGGTGGGAGCGTCGCTGGTAGAAATTCGTCGCTAGACTGGATGAAGTACAACCGACGCATGGAAATACAGTCGACAAACATTCAAGGAGCACCATGATCATCCGCAAGATCGCCCGCCCCATGATCGCCTCGGTCTACATCGCCGACGGAGCCGACAGCCTGCTCCACACCTCCGAACATGTGGAGAGCGCGGAGCTGCTGGTCAAGCGCGCCCGGGCCATCCTCCCCCGCAATTACGCCCGCCGCATCCCCCGCGACCCGGAGCTGGTGGTCCGTTCCGTCGCCGCCGCGAAGGTCGGCGCCGGCACCACCCTGGCCGTCGGTTTCCTGCCGCGGGTCTCCGCCACCGTGCTCGCCGCCACCGCGGTCCCGACGATGCTGGCCCGCCACGCGTTCTGGGAGACCCAGGACAAGGCGGAGCGCAACGCCCGCCGTTCCGGTTTCCTCACCAACCTGGCGCTGCTTGGCGGCCTGCTGATCACCTCCACGGACACCGCCGGCAAGCCGGGCCTGAAGTGGCGCGCCTCCAAGGCCGCCGAGGTGACCAACAAGAAGGTCCACGCCGCGCTGCCGACCAAGTCGGAGACGGAGAAGGCCGGCGACTCCACCCGTGAGTGGCTGGATGACGCCTCCGAGCGGGTCACCGAGTACGCCCACCGCGCGCAGGACTTCTACGTGGACCACAAGGACGAGTGGCGGGACACCGCCACCGCCACCGCGGCGGCCGCCACGACCGCCGCCGCCGGTGCGGCCCACAAGGTCTCCGATTACGTCGCCGAGAACAAGGACGACTGGCTCGGCGCGGCGCGCGATAACGCGAAGACCGCCCGCCAGGGCATCGTCAAGGCCGCCGCCGTCGCCCAGGACCGCGCCGACGAGGCTCTCGTCGCCGCCGAGAAGAAGTCCGGCCGCGCAGCCAAGACCGCCCGCAAGAACGCGGACAAGCTGCAGGGCCGCGCGGACAAGGCGATCACGAAGGCGCAGAAGAAGATCGGCAACTTCTAGTCGTCACCGATCCGGCGGGTCCGGCTCCCCACGCGGGGGCCGGGCCCGCTTCGCTGTTTCCCGGGCCCAGGGCCTCGGGTATGGTGGATCATCCGTTTGTCTCAGGGAGGTAATGCACACGTGAGTGAGATCGCGAAAGAACAGGCTTACGTCGACGACCTCTTCGCCCGGCTCGACGAGGAAGTCTCGACCGCCAACGAGCGGCTGCGCCAGGTGCAGCTGGAGGTGGACCCCGCAAACCCGGACGCGGATGCGCTGATCCGGCGTGAGACCGAGTACCACGCCCTGAACTCCAAGCTCGACCGTCTCAACCTGGCGCAGCTGGGTCTGGTGTTCGGGCGCATCGACATCGATTCGGACGACCCCGAGAACCCGGTCCCCGGCCACCCGGAGCTGGACCGCCGCTACATCGGCCGCATGGGCCTGGACGTACGCGAGGAGGGCTACCGCACCCTGCTGCTGGACTGGCGCGTGCCCATGGCCCGCCCCTTTTACCTGGCCACCACCGCCCAGCCGGAGGGGGTGACCCTGCGCCGGCACATCCGGACGAAGGGCCGCGAGGTCACCGGTGTCGACGACGAGTGGCTCTCCGGCGAGCACGCCGGCGAGGGCCTGGAAGGCGTCGGCGGCGAGTCCGCGCTGGTGGCGGCGATGAAGGCCGCGCGTACCGGCCACATGAAGTCCATCGTGGAGACGATCCAGCGCGAGCAGGACCTCATCATCCGCGACGAGACCCGCGGCGTCATGGTCGTCGAGGGCGGCCCCGGCACCGGCAAGACCGCAGTGGCGCTGCACCGGGTGGCCTACCTGCTCTACACCGCACGCGAGCAGCTGACGAAGTCCGGCGTGCTCATCGTCGGGCCCAACCGCACCTTCCTGGACTACATCTCCCGCGTCCTGCCGGAACTCGGCGAAACCGGCGTGGTCCTGAGCACCGTCGGTGACCTCTACCCCGGCGTCCACGGCGCCGCTCCCGAGTCCCTGCTCACCCGGGAGATCAAGGGCTCGGAGGAGATGGTGACCATCCTCCGCGAGGCCGTGCGCGCCCACCAGACGCTTCCCGACGCCCCCGTCGAACTCCCCCACGGCTCGCTGCGCCTGCTTGTCGACGCCGCCATGGTCAAGGCCGCCCGCACCCGCGCCCGCCGCTCGCGCCGGCCGCACAACGAGGCCCGAGCAGTCTTCGCGGAGCACCTCATCGAACTGCTGGCCGCGCAGCTGGCCAAGCGCATCGGCGAGGATCCCCTGGGCGGGGCCAACCTGCTCTCTCGGGCAGACATCGACCAGCTGCACGACGACCTGGCGGAGGAACCGGGCGTGGAGAAGCTCATCGAGGAGTTCTGGCCGGAGCTCAGCCCCGAGGGTGTCCTGCGCGGGCTGCTGGAGGACGCCGCCGCCATCGACGTCGCCGCCGCCGGCTACGACGACGAGACCCGTGAAGCGCTCTGGCGGCCCGAGGGCTCGGCCTGGGCGGCCTCCGACGCGGCGCTGCTCGACGAGCTCGCCGTGCTGGTCGGCCTGCCGGACGAGGAGAAGGCCGAGGCCCAGAGCTGGGACGAGCAGATCGAGGACGCCCAGGACGCACTGGACATCCTCGAATCCTCCGCATCGGTGGACGACGACGACCTCGGCGACATCTTCGACGCCGAGCACCTCGCCGCCACCGACGTCATCTCCGCCAAGGAACTCGCCACCCGCCAGCTGGTGCGCGACTCCCGCTCCACCGCCGAACGCGCCCGCGCGGACCTGCAGTGGGCCTACGGCCACGTCATCGTCGACGAAGCCCAGGAGCTCTCCCCCATGGAATGGCGCATGGTCTTCCGCCGCAGCCCGGCCCGCTGGATGACCCTGGTCGGCGACACCGCCCAGACCGGCTCCCCCGCCGGCGTGGACACCTGGGCCGCGACGATGGAGCCCTATGTGGGAACCCGTTTCCGCCACCACGAGCTGACCGTGAACTACCGCACCCCGGTGGAGATCATGGAGGTGGCCAACGCCGTTCTCGCGCGCATCGACCCGGACGCCACCCCGGCCGTGGCCATCCGCGAGTCCGGCGTACCGGTTCGTTTCCTGCCGGCGGGTTCTTCCTGGGAGACGCCTGCGGAGGGCTTGACCAAGGTTATCGACGTCTCGAACGTCACCGAGATCAAGGGCCTGGAGTTCGACCACGTGGTGGTCGTTGACCCGAAGCAGATTGTCGAGGCCTCCCCGCAGGGCTGGCAGGACCTCTATGTGGCGGTCACGCGGGCGACGCAGACGTTGACGGTGGTGGGCGAGCTGCCGGAGTAGGGGTTGTGACTGTCCGGGGTGGCGGCGGGTCGGTGAGGCTCCCCGCCTGGAGGAGATCAGAGAGTCGAGAGGGCTACCCTCGAGGTCGAGAGCAGGGGCGAACTCCTCTCCCTGATCTCGACTTCCTGGTTTCGACTCCGGTGGTACCCACCCCAGGAACGCCCGGCTCCTCGCCGAACGTAGTGACCTCCGCCTACGGGGCACGGATACACTGGTGCAATGGCCAGTGAAGAAATTCTCGCGCGGCTCCGCGACTTCGTTCGCGAACGGGACTGGGCCCAATTCCATACTCCTGAGACCCTCGCCAAAAGCATCAGCATCGAAGCCGCCGAACTTCTCGAGTGTTTCCAGTGGAACGATTCCGCGGAGCCCGAGGAGCTCAGGAGCGAGTTGGCGGACGTCCTCACCTACGCCTATCTGCTGGCGGATCTCCTCGGCGAAAATCCCGACGAGCTCGTGAGGGCGAAACTGGCGATCACCAATGAGAAGTACCCGGTGGAGAAGTCCCGCGGACGATCGGATAAATATGACCGGCTTTAAGATAGAAGAGTTTGAATTTACTTCCGGCTCGGTGAGAGAGTTGCCGAGGGCGTCGAAATTGAGCAACTGGCCCGTCGTCTACGTCCTCAACAGCCCACCCGAGGGTAGAGGCGCCAGGGGGTCCATCTACCTGGGAGAAACGCGAAACTTCAGCTCGCGCATGCGTCAGCACCTGGACAACAAGGAGAAGCAGGAGAAGCTCAAGACGATCCGGGTGGTGCTGGACGACACCTTCAACAAATCGGTGTGCCTGGATCTTGAGTCGTACCTGATCAAGTACGCCGCCGGCGACGGGACGAATGACGTCCTCAACCGCAACACCGGCGTGGTCGACGCCGACTACTACGAGCGGGAGAAGTACACCCGGGTCTTCGACGAGATCTTCAACGAGCTGCTCACGGCCGGGGTCTTCAACCGGGGCATCCCGGAGATCGTCAACTCCGAGCTGTTCAAGCTCTCCCCTTTCAAGGCGCTCAACGAAGACCAGGCCATCGCGGCGGTGGACATCATGGAGGGTCTGGTCGAGGATCTGTCGAAGAAGAAGGAACAGAACAACCTCGTCGTCATCGAAGGTGATCCCGGCACGGGAAAGACCGTCGTGGCCGTCTACCTGATGAAACTGATCTCCGATATTTCCGTCCACCGCGACCGTCATGAGGCAGACACCGACACAATGTTCTCCGAGTTTTTCGTCGAGGACACAGTGCGGCTTTTCGAGGGGCTTCGGATCGGGATGGTCATCCCGCAGCAATCCCTGCGTAAATCGCTGAAAAACGTCTTCACCAAAACCCCCGGGTTGAAGGAAGAGATGGTGATGACGCCGCACGAGGTGGCGGAGGATCGGGGCGAATTCGACATTCTCATCGTGGACGAGGCACACCGGCTCAACCAGTTCTCCTCCCAGTCCTCGGGGCCCGCCAACAAGAGATTCCAGAGCATCAACGCCGACCTCTTCGGCGGTGACCGCCCCCAGGCTTCCCAGCTCGACTGGCTGCGGGCCAAGGCGAAGAATCTGATTCTGATGCTCGACCTCAAGCAGTCCGTCCGGCCCCAGGACCTGCCGGAGGAGGAGTACCTTGAGCTGCTATCCGACGTGCCGCGCGACCGACGCTACAAACTCCACACCCAGATGCGGAGCATGGGCGGCAACGACTACATCAGTTACGTCTACAACGTCTTCTCCCCCGCTCCCCCTTCAGAGCGCCTGACCTTCGGCAACTACGAAGTCGGGCTGGTCGACTCTCCCCGCAGGCTCGTCGAACTGATCAAAGCGCGGGAGGCCGAGCACGGCCTGTCCCGCATCGTCGCGGGCTACGCCTGGCCGTGGAAGTCGAAGAAGGACAAGACGGCCATGGACATCGACCTCGGTGAGGGTGTTGAGTTCCAATGGAACAGAGTTGTCGTCGACTGGGTGAATTCACCCACGGCCCTCGAGGAGGCCGGCTCCATCCACACCATCCAGGGCTACGACCTCAACTACGCGGGTGTGATCATCGGGCCCGACCTGCGCTACGACCCGTGGAGGAACGAGTTGTTCATCGACCGCGACAGCTACCACGATTCCTTCGGCAAGCAGAACATCACGGTGCGTAATCGCCCCACGACGAATGAATTTCTCCAGTCGTTGATCACCAACATCTACGCTGTCCTGATGACGCGCGGTATCCGCGGCACCTTCATCCACGTTGTCGACCCGGGGTTGCGGAAATATCTCGGCAGGTACTTCCCGGTGGTTGCTTGAATGCGATTGAAGAGACGGCATTCTTAATTTTCACCTACCTTGGATTTAGAAGCCTTTAAAAAACTGCTCTCAATTCAAGGAGTCGCCATGGGTTTCCAGACCCCGATGTATACGTTGTCCCAGTACCTGGAGGAAACCCGTTCGGGGAAGATCCAACTGCCTGATTTCCAGCGCGGTTACAAGTGGGACGACGAACGGATCCGCCAGTTGTTGATCACGGTGCTGCGAGGCCATCCCATGGGCGTGGTGATGTTGCTGGAGACCAACAACGCACTGGTGCGCTTCAAGCCTCGCCCGATCACCGGCGTCGACCTGGAGCCCGGTACCGAGCCTGAGAAGCTCCTCCTTGACGGACAGCAGCGTCTGACCTCGCTCACACAGGCGCTGACCGGTGGCGGGGTGGTCCACACCAAGGATGTTCGCGGCAAGCTCCTTGAGCGCCGGTACTTCGCCCACATGGCGCGAGCCCTCGAAGACGTGAACCGTATGGACGAAGCGGTGATATCAGTACCCGGAGACGGAGTGATCAGGAAGAACTTCGATCGCGATATCGTCCTGGATCTCAGCACGCCGGAAAAGCAGCGTGCAGAAGGTTACTACCCACTGAACCTACTTTTCGACGCTACCGGGTCAATGGAATGGCTTTTCGGCCACGAAGATAAGAGTCTCGCGTTCAGCTTCCAGGACAAATTCGTCTCCCAGGCCGGGAAGTACAACATCCCCGCCATTGAGCTGGACGCACAGACGGACAAGGCTGCTGTGGCCACGGTCTTCGAGAAAGTCAACATCGGCGGCCTGCCGCTGAACGTCTTTGAGCTCCTCACCGCGGTGTTCGCTGGCGACGCCGATTTCTACAACGAGACCGGTTCCGATTTCCGGCTCAATGATGACTGGCAGGAGACAAAGAAGAAATGGGTGGATTTTCCTGTCCTGGCGGGCGTGGAGAACACGGATTTCCTCCAGGCGGTCACGATGCTGGCCACCCGCAAGCGAAATCTCGCCAGTACCTCCACCCGCCCACCCGCGATCTCGGCGAAACGTGAAGATGTCCTCAAGCTCGAGCTGACCGACTACCTCGAATGGCGAGACCCGCTGCGAGACGCCTTCATCTGGGCCTCCGGGTTTTTGGCAGATCGCCATATTTTCAGCCACCGTGATGTTCCGTACCCGAAGCAGTTGGTTCCTCTGGCAGCCATCCGGGTAGTGCTGGGCCAGAAGGCGGACATGCATTCGGTCAGTGCCCGGTTGTCCACCTGGTTCTGGTCCGGTGTGTTGGGTGAGCTGTACGGTTCTGCGACTGAGACACGCTTCGTTCGGGACATCGAGGGTGTGCCTGCCTGGGCGGTCGATGGGGAGAGCCCGACTCCCCGGACCGTGGCGGACGCCAACTTCACAGAGTCCCGACTGCATTCCATGCGGACCCGCAACTCTGCCGCTTATAAGGGAGTCGCCGCCTTGGTCATGGCGGGCGGTGCCCGTGACTGGATGGAGGACAAGGCTTTTGGGGCGGTCCAGCACAAGGACATGGCGGTGGACATTCACCATATTTTCCCGCAGCGCTGGTGCAATGAAAACGGCATCGATGATGAACACCGGGAGAGCATCGTGAACAAGACCATGCTCGGTGCCCGCACCAACCGCGTCATCGGAGGTGTGGCCCCGTCGTCCTACCTGGACAAGATCAAGGAACAGGCCGGCATCGACGACGAGATGCTCGATGCTCTGCTCAGGGGCCACCTGATTGAGCCGGAAAATCTGCGTACAGATAACTTCCGGAACTTCTTCAGCACCCGCCGGGAGCAGCTCTGCCTCTTGATCGAATCTGTGCTGGACAAGAAGGTCCAGCGGGACATCAGTCAGGGGACCGCCGCCGAGGATTCTTCCCACTTTGAAGAGGAAGCCTTCGTGGAGGGGAACCCGGAGGAGGAATAGATGGTCTCACCCCACCATTAACGACAACGCGGCCCCCAGGATCTCCTCCCGGGGGCCGCGTCAGTGCTTCTGAGGCACAAGCCGCTTAAGAGACCGTGTGAACAATCATCACGTCGCAGTCCGACTGACGCGCGACGTCAGCCGGGACGGAGCCCAGCAGGCGGCCGGTCAGGGAGTTGATGCCACGGTTGCCCACGACCAGCAGGTCGGCGTTGGACTCGTTGACGATGGCCATAAGGGCCTCGACCGGGGTGCCCGGGCGGACGGCCTGCTCGACCTTGGTGGCGCCAGCCTTGCGGGCGGCCTCTTCACCTGCGGCGAGGTTCTTCTGGGCGGTGTCATCGCCGAGAATGGTAACGGAATCCTGACGGAGGGTCTGGGAGGCCTCGTCCTTGTTCTCGTAGTAGGCGCAGCCGATGATGAGGGTCGCGTCAAAGGCAGCGGCAATCTTGGCAGCGCGCTCAACAGCCAGCAGGGAAGACTTCGAGCCGTCCGTGCCGACGACGATCTTCTGGTAGTCGCTCATGGGATCTGTTGGGACCTTTCCTCAGGAATGTTGGTTGCGCCCTAGTTTAACAACCTTTAAGGACTAAGACCCGTGCTCCGCGGTATTGACGATCATCACGTTCACCGAAGAGCTGCGCACGACCTCGGTGGGGATGTTGCCGAAGACCCTCCCTGTCAGGGTGTTTATGCCCTTGTTTCCCACCACGAGCAGGTCAATGCCGGTTTCCTGGACCTCCTTGGTCATCGCTTCTGCGGGGACACCCGCGACCTTGCGCAGCTCGATTTCGGACACGCCCTCCTCTTCCGCCGCGGCTTTCGCCTTGAGGAGCTGCTGCTCGGCCGCCTCCTCCTCACTGACGGCGACGGAGGCGAGATCCGGATGGGAGGAGTTGAGCAGAGGGCCGGAAGCCGCGTGCCATGCGGACATGATCACCAGCTTCGCTTCGTAGAGGCGGGCCAGGCTGGCGGCGGCGCGGACCGCGGCCATGGATGTCTCGGAACCGTCGGTGCCGACTGCAATCTTCGAGTATTTGATCATGGTGCTATTTTACATCCCCGCGTCCTTGACGCCCCGCAACTCCTTCTTCAGCTCGGCGATCTCGTCGCGCAGGCGTCCGGCCAGCTCGAACTTGAGCTCCCGGGCGGCGGCTCCCATCTGAGCCGTGAGGTCGTCGATAAGCTTCTGCAGCTGCCCGGCGGGCATGGCGGAGGTGTCCGGCCGCTTGACCACGGCCGCCTCTCCCCCGCTGCGTTCTCCATCGCCCGACTCGTAGACCTGGTCAAGGATGTCGGCGATCTTCTTGCGCAGCGGCTGGGGGTCCACGCCGTGTTCGGTGTTGTAGGCGACCTGCTTCTCGCGCCTGCGGTCGGTCTCCTCGATGGCCTGGGCCATGGAGTCGGTGATCTTGTCGGCGTACATGATCACCTCGCCGGAGACGTTTCGGGCGGCGCGGCCGATGGTCTGGATGAGCGAGGTGGCGGAGCGTAGGAAGCCCTCTTTGTCGGCGTCGAGGATGGCGACGAGCGAAACCTCGGGGAGGTCGAGGCCCTCCCGCAGAAGGTTGATGCCCACCAGGACGTCGTACTCCCCCAGGCGCAGCTGGCGCAACAGCTCGACGCGCTGGAGGGTGTCGATGTCCGAGTGCAGGTAGCGGACCCGGATTCCGTTCTCCAGGAGGTAGTCGGTGAGGTCCTCGGCCATCTTCTTGGTCAGGGTGGTCACCAGGACGCGCTCGTTCTGCTCGGTGCGCCCGCGGATCTCGTGGATGAGGTCGTCGATCTGGCCCTGGGTGGGCTTGACGGTGACCTTCGGGTCCACCAGACCGGTCGGGCGGATGACCTGCTCGACGAACTCGCCGCCGGCGGCCGCCATCTCGTATTTGCCCGGGGTCGCGGAGAGGTAGACGGTCTGGCCGACGCGGTCCTCGAACTCCTCCCACGTCAGCGGGCGGTTGTCCATGGCGGAGGGCAGGCGGAAGCCGAACTCCACCAGGTTGCGCTTGCGCGACATGTCGCCCTCGAACATGCCGCCGATCTGCGGCACGGTGACATGCGACTCGTCGATGATGGTGAGGAAGTCCTCCGGGAAATAGTCGATGAGCGTGGCCGGGGAGGTGCCTGCGCCGCGGCCGTCGATGTGCCGGGAGTAGTTCTCGATGCCGGAGCAGAAACCGACCTGCTCGATCATCTCCAGGTCGTACTCAGTGCGCATGCGCAGACGCTGGGCCTCGAGCAGCTTGCCGCGGTTCTCCAGGTCCGCGAGCCGCTCCGCCAGCTCCGCCTTGATCGCCGCGACGGCCTTCTCCATCCGCTCGGGGCCGGCGACGTAGTGGGTGGCCGGGAAGATGCGGATCTCCTCCACCTGGCGTACGGCGTCGCCGGTCAGCGGGTGAATGTAGTAGAGCGCGTCGACCTCGTCGCCGAAGAACTCCACCCGCACCGCCAGCTCCTCGTAGGCCGGGATGATGTCCACGGTGTCGCCCTTCGCGCGGAAGGTGCCGCGCTGGAAGGCGATGTCGTTGCGCTCGTACTGGATGTCCACCAGCAGGCGCAGGAAACGGTCGCGCTCCACCTCGTCGCCGACCTTGAGCACCACCGAGCGGTCCAGGTAGGACTGCGGCGTGCCCAGGCCGTAGATGCAGGAGACGGAGGAGACCACGACGACGTCGCGACGCGAGAGCAGGCTCGACGTTGCGGAGTGACGCAGTCGCTCCACGTCCTCGTTGATCGACGAGTCCTTCTCGATGTAGGTGTCCGTCTGCGCGATGTACGCCTCCGGCTGGTAGTAGTCGTAGTAGCTGACGAAGTACTCGACCGCGTTGTTCGGCAGCAGCTCACGCAGCTCGTTGGCCAGCTGCGCCGCCAGCGTCTTGTTCGGAGCCATCACCAGCGTGGGGCGCTGCTGCTTCTCGATCAGCCACGCCGCCGTCGCCGACTTACCCGTACCCGTGGCGCCCAGCAGCACGATGTCACGTTCGCCGCGGTTGAGCCGCTCATCAAGCTCCTTGATCGCCGCCGGCTGGTCACCGGCAGGTTCGAACTCGGAGATGACCTCGAACTTGGCGTCCGAGCGCTCGATCTCGCCCACCGGGCGGTGCTCGGAATGGGACAGCACAGGGTGTTCAGCAGCAAAAGCCATGCTCTACAGGGTACGCGGGTTAGGGGTGGGGGTCGACGGGCGTGATTGGGGCGGTTTGTGCCAAGCATGTTGGGCCACAAGCCCAGCACGTGAAAGTTCGCTCGCTCAAGTTCAACTGGTAAGCCACCGCTCCAGCTATCGTTGTTTCTAAGGAAAGTTTCATCTACCAGAGGAGCAGCAATGTCCAATATGCAATGGCGAGATGCAATTCTCCGGGTCCTAGGTCAAGTAGACGAACCGATGCACTACACGGAAATTGCTCAAGCTGTTATCGATCAGGGGCTGCGGCGAGATGTCGGTGCCACTCCAAGCAGCACGGTCGCTTCGTTCCTCGGCAGCGATGCTCTGAAAGATCAGATCGTCAAGACCGAGCGAGGTTATTACATCCTCCCCTCTAAACTGCGATCGTTACTAAAGAAGTCCATGACGTCGGATTCTGAGTCTGATGAAATTGTTAAAGAAGCAACCCGGGTTTCCGCGTTGAACGAACCATCAGCAGTAAAAACTGCTACCGATCCTCTGGAAAGTGAAGCAGGATTAATTGGATCGTTCGGCATGTTTTGGCACAGGAATGAAGTGGACTGGCGCACTCCCAAGGTTCGACTCCTAGGTGTCCAGTTGACAGGTGGCGATCCAATCGATTTTTCCGAGCAGGCGGGTATATACCTCTTACATGAGGGGAACAGGGTCATTTATGTTGGCCGAGTAACCGAGTCCCGTTTGGGGGCGCGATTGTCGCAACACACCAGGGATCGGCTGAAGGCTCGATGGGATAAATTCTCGTGGTTCGGGGTCCGCAGCGTGGGTGATGATGGAAAACTGGGTGAAGTCCCACCTCCTGGAATGTCCATCGAAGCGCTGATTGCCACGATGGAAGCCTTGATGATCGAAGGACTTGAACCTCCACAAAACCGTCGCCAAGGGGACGGTTTCAAAGCGCTCGAGTTTATTCAAGAAGTGGATCCTGCCATTGAGAATGAACGCAAGAGGAGACTATGGCACGAAGTCGGAAAACAGTTCCGCTAGACAAATAGCCTCAACATCCTTCTTAGAGCCAACACTTTGGAGTGTGGTTCAACACGCATCCGTCAGGGTACCAACGGGATGCCACGGTGTCTTACAACCGCCGAGGAATCCAGTTTTCCTCGGTGCCGGGATTTAGGAGTTCTTTACACCGAGACGGTCCACCAATGTGATTCCTCCAGTAGCCCCGGCGTTACCTCGCTTTCGCCGATCTCCAGGATCTGTATAAAGCTCCTCCCTCATCCCTCCCACCGCAACAGATCCTGCGGATGCCGTGACGTGTCGAGCTGGAAGGTCGGCACCTCGACGGGCTCGGCGACACCTTCCCCGAGGAGGTAGGCCCGGTTCACGTCGTGGATCTTCACCACCTCGCTGCGGGTGTCGATGAAGATGTCGCCGATCCTGGTGACGGAGCCACCGGGGAGCATCTCGAAGTCTGAACCTGGCGCGGGGAATGTGCCGGTGGACGTCCGGATCTCCCAGGGGTCCTGGAAGTTCAGCCGGGCGATGTTCGCCGAGGTGCCTTTTTCCTCGGGAATCTCCCGTGTCCGGGGCCAGGGCGTGGAAGTCTCTGAGTAGCAGACCAGCTGCACACCGTTGAACAGCGCGAAGTCGCAGGTGATCTTCTCCTCGCCCATCATCAGGGAGTACTGGCGGCCCATCGGACGTTCCTCATCCCACGGACGGTAATTGGCGTTGCCGTAGGGTCGTGGCGCTCCTTCTGCCGGCGGCCCCGCCCGGGTGAGATCCAGGCGCACGTTGTCGCGCCGATCGGGAGGCAGTTGTCCCTCGCCCAGGAGCTGTCCCTCCGCCAGCGTGTAGGTGATTGGCGCTGTCTCGGTGCCGCGCTCGTCGGTGTCGCGATGGGTCACGGTGATGGAGCGGGCGTCGATGCGCTCCACTGCGGCGGTGCCGTTGAACTGGCGCGGCGCGGGCTCAGTGATCAGTTCTTCGCCGGCGAAAAACACCACTGCGTGGACGAATCTGCTGCCGTTGCCGTCGTCCTGCCCTGCGTTGCCGTTCGTCCCCGACAACGTCACCCAGCTCAGCTCGACGCACGGGTCGAACTGGTTGTCCGCGACGCTGAAATAATAGGACGTTCCAGGCTGATCGGTAGGGATGATTTGGGAGCCAAGCCAGGCCCCCAGGGGGGTCGACATCAGGTCCAGGTGCGGGCTCCCACACTCCGCCGGCGGCTGAGAGGGCTGCTGCGGCGGTGGTCGCCGGGTGCTGACGGGGGTGGTCGAAATTTCGGTGGTGGCAGGCAACGCGGATGACGGAGCCCTACCGAGGGTGACCTCGGGGGTTTCGCTCACCGGGGATGGGGCGTCAAGCACGTCGGGGGTGCATCCGGCGAGCGCCAGAGCCAAGACGAAGCCCAGGGGGAAGAATCTGCGTAGTTTCATCGGGCCTCCTTGCACCAGGCGTGACGTGCGCTTACTTCACATATCGCGGGGCACAGGGGATCTATAAGCGGGGTAGGTCAGACGTTGCCCAGATGTGACCGCACTGCCGTTGGTCGGTGATCGAGGAGAAGTAGGCTCCGTCTCAAGGAGCGTGATCCAAGTGAGCCACCCGAAGAAATTACTCGCAGCGCTGCTCGGAGGAGCCACCCTGGCCGCCTGCGGGAGCGAAGACATCGTCGAGGAAACGACGGCGTCGATAAGCACCACCACAGCATCCAGCGACTACATCGGCATCCCCGGCAGCCGTTTCGTCGGCGAGATCGCCGAGCTCCCCGAGACCGATTCCGCCCCGTACTCCTCGTCGCTGATCTACCCGGCGCAACCGGGTCTGCAGTTCCAGGGGCCGGACGGCACCTACTGCGAGATGTACGCGGACGATCCGGCGACGGCGATGTGCACCCACCAGGGCGAGGGCGACGACAACGCCGTTTCGGTGCGCGAGGGCGAGCCGGCGACCACGCACAACGTCAACCGGATCTTCACCGCACACAACCGGACCAGGGTCCTGGAACCGGGCTCGAAGCTTGTCGAGGGCCCCGTCAGCTGCGCCGTCCCGGCACACGGGGTCACGGTGATGTGCGCGGTCGGCTTCTACAGCTTCGCGGTCAGCCGGGACGGCGTGGAGCTGAGCTAAGCCTCCTTCGTCAGCTCGCTCTCCAGGTGCTGCTGCATCGGCTGGCCGACCGCGCCCATGTGGAAGCGGTGGGTGACCGAGGTGCGATCGCCGTTGAAGGAGTAGCTGCGGGCCGTGGCGTCGACCTGCTTGGCCGTGGGCGAGTTGACCACGGTGGAGGGCTCGAACTCGAAGACGAGGAAGTACTCGTCCTCGACGGCGCGGCCGGCCAGCAGCTCGGTCTGCCCCATCGGCTGGGCGATGATGAACTCGAGGTTGCCGTCGCCGACGGGCCGGAAGAAACCGACCTCGGTGTGCATCGGGCCATTGGGGCCCATGGTCTTCTGCTCGTAACGGAAGAAGGGCTTGCCGGGGGCCGGGGCGAAGGTCAGGGTCTCGGAGTAGGCGAAGTCGCTGATCGTGGGATAGTAGCCGCGCCCCTCCCCTTTCCAGGTGCCGAGGAGGAAGGCGTAGGGCTGCAGGTTCGGGTGGAGTTCCATACCTGCAGATCGTAGGCGAGAAAAAGACGA
This sequence comes from Corynebacterium marinum DSM 44953, assembly GCF_000835165.1. Lineage (NCBI taxonomy): Bacteria > Bacillati > Actinomycetota > Actinomycetes > Mycobacteriales > Corynebacteriaceae > Corynebacterium > Corynebacterium marinum. The sequence continues at coordinate 1,164,331 of NZ_CP007790.1, read as the reverse complement.
GGGCCCGGCAAGCGTTAACGCTCCTGGCGTCAGAGGCTACATCCGGACCCTCACCGCGTTGCGCTCCTGGCGCAAGAGGCGGCATGCCGTTGACGATACCATCAGGACCATGGGGGTCAAACGACAACGTTCATGGGTGTCCGAAGCACGATTCAAGCCTTATTTCGAAGAATGCGGGGGAAGTGAAGACGATGCCTGGAGGCCTTACGAGTGGAACGCGCGAGTGTCATCCGCGCTTTCCGAATGCATCCATCATGTAAAGGTTCTGCTGCGTAATGCGATGATCGCGGAGCTTGAGACACTGCACCCGTTGCAGTACCCGTGGCACTCCGACAACTCGACGATCCATCAGATAGCCCAGAAGAAGCGACGAAGCGCAGGTGTATCGGCCGATCCTGACGACATCATCGCCAATCTGAATCTCGGGTACTGGCAACAGTTCCTCCAGGACAAGCCTGCCGACAACGAGGACCTCTGGCGAACCACCCTGCGAAGAGCCTTCCCCACTCCCGCGGCGACCGGAAGACTGTCCTCAACGCCATGGAAGATCTCTTCGAGCTGCGCAACCGGTGCGCGCACCAGGACTCTCTTCTGGGATTCGACCCCTCAGTCGAGCTGAAGAAGATCATCAAACTCGCCCGCTGGGTCGACCCTGACGCAGGCCGATGGATTGGGAGTATCGAGCAGGTCACAGGGGTCGTCGATGCCCGTCCGATTCCACCGAAGATGAACGCGGTCATCATCGGCGACGCCAGCAACTGCAACTATGAGCTCTACCGGCGGGTGAATGCCCTCATCAACCCCACGGCCAGGAAAATCGCCCCCGTCAGCTATCTGGGCTTCTACCACGGTCAGCGCATCGAACCCCATTTCGCCCGGATTCTCCAGGTGACCGTTCCGACCGTGTGGAGCACCACGGAAGCCAACCGGCTCAAGAAGTCGGGGGACCCGGAGGAAAAGCAACTCGGCAAAGTCATGAGCTACGCGATCCAGGCGGGTTTTCGGAGTGAGGAAAGCTTCGAGGTCTACCTGTTGAGTCCGCCGGATGATCCCCGGACGCTGAGAACCAGCTCCGAACGCCCGATCGCCCACGATAAGCGGGGGCGTGGAACGGCATTCGCCAAGGGCGGCCGCCGATACTTTTCCACCGCTGCGTTGATGAACGCCTCCGAAACCTCGGACCTTGAATAGCTTCTCAGTCGTCGATGTCCTCGCCCGCGAGCGCCTTGGCCGCCAGCTCCTCCTCTTCCGCCACCTCCCAGACCTCCTTGGCCGCGGTGAGGTTGAGCGCGATGATGATCACGCCGAGGATGATGTCGGGCCAGCCGCTCATGGTCGCCCAGGTGAGCAGGCCCATGGCGATGATGGCGAGGTTGATCAGGACATCATTGCGCGCCGCCAGGAAGGCCGCCGCCCCGAGCGAACCGGCGTGCCGGCGCACCCGCACGAGCAGCCAGGCGCAGACGACGTTGACCACCGCGGCACCGCTGGCGGCCAGGATCAGGCTGGCCGGTTCCGGGGCGACGGGGTCGAAGGCCTTGTCGATGGCCTGCCAGCCCGCCACCAGCGCGGGCACGAGGATGATCACGGCGGCGACCTTGCCGGCGATCGCCCGCGACCTGGCCGCCCAGCCGAGCGCCATGAAGATGAGCAGGTTGACGGCGGTGTCCTCGAGGAAGTCCACCGAGTCTGCCATGAGCGAGACGGAGCTGATGGTCACCGCGACGCCGAACTCCACGAAGAAGTACGCGAAGTTGAGCAGCGCCACGATCAGGACGATGCGGCGCAGCTGGCCGCGTTCGACGATGTCACTCATGACAGGCTGACGTGTGCCTTCGCCTTCCACTCATAGAGCTGGTCGGTGCCCTGCTCGGCCCAGTGGCCGGCGAGTTCGGAGACGGTGCCGTCGGCGAGCACGGCCTCGAGGCTCTGGCGCAGCCGCTCCTTCATCTCCGGGGTCTGCAGCTGCGTAACGTGGGCGGGTTCGATGCCCTCGGGGAGGTCGCCGGCGGCCAGGTGCGCCAGGGCGACGATCAGCGCGCCCTGGTCGGCGTCGATGAAGCGGGTGCCCGAATCGGGCAACAGCTCCTCGAGGTAGAGGTCGCCGCTGCGGACGTCGTTGAGCAGCTCCGCGGCTTCGTGGTTGTCGAAGGGGCCGGTGTTCCAGATTTCCATGACCGATACCTTACTCCGGCCCGCGCCGGCGATCCGCGCGATAGGATTCGGGCATGCGATTGCGCCCCCTCCTCGCCGCTGTGGCAGCGGTAGCTCTCCTGCCGACGGCACCCGCCCAGGCGTTCACGTCCTCGCTCTCCTCCTTCCCGGTGTCCTCCTCGATCCCCGGCACCGAGCAGATCGTGCTTGTCGACGTCCCCGGCTACGGCCCCTACTTCATCTCCCCGGAGGTCCAGGGCGGCGGCCTCAACCCGGCTGCGGCCACCGGGGAAGATCTGCTCAGCGCGGCGGTCTTCTCCGCCGACTTCGAAGGCAACAGTGCAGCCCGTGACGCCGCCCTGGGCGCGCTTGGGTCCGAGCGGCGTGCGCAGGTCCAGGCTGCGCTGAGCGCGCTGCACTCCCCCGTCCGCCAGCCCTCCACTGTCACCGCCGACGCCCCCATCGTGGTGCTGGGCAACGGGCTGGGTACCGACGGCACCGTCCACCCGAACCTGCTCAACCGGCTCGTCGCCGCCCGCGATCTCGCCCTCGCCCGCCCCACCGCCACCGTCGTCGTCTCCGGCGGCGCCACCCCGGACGGCTTCGTCGAAGCGCAGGTCATGCGCACCTGGCTGGTCGACAACGGGGTGTCGGCCGGGCGGATCCTCGTGGAGGACCGCGCCAATTCCACGGTCACCAACGCCCGCTACTCCCGCGAGCTGCTGCCGGACACCGGCGCCGTCATCGTGGTCACCTCCGAGAATCACATCCACCGCGCGGTGGTCGACTTCACCCTCGCCTTCGGCACCGAGGTCGCGGGTGTGGGCGCCCCGAACGATCCCCCGACGGAGATGCCCGGCCTCATCTGGACCTACCGCGACGTGGTGAACTGGTTCCTGGCCTAAACGGCCCGGATGCGCTCCACCAGGGCATCCACCTGTGCTGGCAGGTCCTCGAGCGATCCGTTGTTGTCGATGACCACATCCGCCGCGGCGCGGCGTACGTCATCCGGGACCTGGGCAGCGATGCGGCGGCGCACGTCCTCTTCCCCCAGTCCCCTGCTCCCGACGAGGCGGCGCACCCGCTCCTCCACGTCGACGTCGACCACCACGACCAGGTCCATCCCCCGGTCCAGGCCCTTGTCCACCAGCAACGGCATGTCGTAGACGACGGCCTGTTCGCCGGCCTTCTCGGCGGCGTCGAAACGCCGGGCGGTCTCCGCCGCGATACGCGGGTGGGTGATGGAGTTGAGCAGGGCCGTGTGCTCGGCGTCGACGAACGCCTTAGCCGCCAGCCCCGCCCGGTCGAGACTCCCGTCCCCCCGGATGATGTCCTCCCCGAACACCTCGGCCAGCTCCGCGAGCGCGGGCTGGCCGGGTTGAACGATGTCGCGGGCGATCTGGTCGGCGTCCACCACGGGCAGGCCGCGTTCGAGGAGCAGGCCCGTCACCGTCGATTTTCCGCTTCCGATGCCACCTGTGAGTCCCACTTTGATCATGGGACCCATGGTAGCCAGGCTCACACCTTCTCGGTGACCTTCGGGGTGGCGTCGATGATCTGGTCGCCGATGGCGACGTCGCCGGTCGCGGTGAGCGCGACGACGTCGGCGAGCTTGCGGTGGTTGGTCACCACCACCGGGGTGATGGCACTGTAGCCGGCGGCCTCGATGGCGGCGCGGTCGAAGCGAACCAGGGGCTGGCCGGCGGTGACGCGGTCGCCCTTGGCCACGAGCAGCTCGAAGCCCTCGCCCTGCATGTTCACGGTGTCGATGCCGATGTGCACCAGCAGCTGCACGCCGCTGTCCAGCTTCAGCCCGATGGCGTGGCCGGTCGGGAAAGCCACCATCACGGACCCCTCGGCCGGGGCGAAGACGGTGTCGCCGGAGGGGTCGATGGCGATGCCCTTGCCCACCGCACCGGCGGCGAAAGCCTCGTCGGGCACCTCCGCCAGCGGGACGACGCGGCCGGCGAGCGGGGTGGAGATCGCGATGGTGTCGGCGACGGGGCCCGCTGCGGGGCCGGAGGCGGCGTCGATACGCTCCTCTTCGGCCTCGCTGGCGGCGGCCTGCTCAGCCTCGATGCGGGCCAGGGCCTCGGCCTTCTCGTCCTTGCCGCGGTAGTCGAAGAAGACGACCAGCAGCATCGAGGTGAAGAACGCGGCGGCCAGGCCGAGGGCGTAACCCGGGATCGGGTCCATCGCCGGAATGGTCAGCAGGGAGGTGAACACGAAGGCGTAGGCCTTGACATCGAAGATGCCCATGACCACGCCGCCGATGAAGCAACCCGGCAGCAGGCGCGCGTAGGTCTTCTTGAAGCGCAGCAGCACGCCGTAGAGCGAGGGTTCGGAAATGCCGCCCAGCAGACCGGCGAGCATGCCGCCGAGGGAGACCTGGCGCATCGGCACGTTCTTCTCGCGGATGGAGATGATCATGACGCCGGTGACCACGCCGAAGCAGGCGAAGTTCCACGCGCCCATGGGGCCCTGGATGAAGTCGTAGCCCAGGGTGGCGATGTTCTGGATCATGATGGCGTTGAGCGGCCAGTGCAGGCCCAGCGGCACGAGGAACGGGTAGAGCATCGGGATGATGATCGCCAGGATGAACGGCGAGAACCCGTTGACCGCCTCGAGCAGGCTGGCGATGCCGTTGCCCACGCCGATGCCGAAGGGGCCGAGCAGGAAGGCCGTGGCCGGGATCATGATGAGCAGGGAGAAGAACGGCACGAACACCATCTGCACCGCCGAGGGGATGATCTTCTTCAGCAGCTTCTCCACCCAGAACAGCCCGATGGCCGCGATCAGCGGCGGGAAGACCTGGCCGGAGTAGTCGTTGAGGACCATCGGCAGGCCGAACACGGTGACGGTGTCGCCCGCCGAGCCCAACGCCAGGAACTCCGGAGTGAGCAGCGCGGCCGGGATGGCCGCGCCGACCCACTCGTTCGCACCCAGCTTCCTCGCGGCGGTCGCGCCGACCATGATGGGCAGGAAGTAGAACACCGAGCGCCACATCGCGTGCATGAACACGTAGGTGTCCGGCTGTTCATCCATCGGGGCACGGAACTCCTGCCAGCCGAAGGTGTCCGCCAGCACCAGCAGGGTGATGATCAGCGAGGCACCGAGCAGCGCCCACAGGATCGGGCGGAAGGTGTCGGAGAGGAACTCGAAGGCGAAGTCCACGTAGGAGTACTTGCCGCGGACGCCGTCGTACTCTTTCTTCCCCGAGGCGGGGGCGGAATCGGCCGCCGAATCGCCCATCCCGGGTTCCTTGACGATGTCGTTGTAGAAGTCCGCCACGCCGCCGCCCATCACCACCTGGACGCCGGTGGTTCCCTGCTTGACCACGCCGAGCACGGCCGGGTCGGACTCCAGCTTCTCCACGTCGACCTTGCTCTGGTCGCGGAGCTGGAAACGAAGGCGGGTGGCGCAGTAGGTGAGGTTGGCGACGTTCTCTGCGCCGCCGACCTCACGCAGGATGTGTTGCGAGGTGGACGTTGTCGTGGAGGCCATCTTCAGGGACCTTTCATCGGGCCCGGGTGGCGTTCCAGGTGATTGTCCGTTCCGCCGCACCACGGGTCTGTCTCGTCCGGGCCGGCATGGTTGGGGCCCGGTGATAACCGGTGCTGCGAACCCGGTCTCATCGTGTAAGCGATTCAGTGAGACGTGCTCGTGGCACCGCGGCCGAAAGTGATCGACTCCACTTGATCTTATGCCTTACCGTGCCCGTATGGAAGACAAAGTCTGAACGGGTTTTCTGTTTATGTGGAGTGCTGTCCGCCCGGACGGGCAGCTGGTGGACATAACCAGCGGCACCAGGGAACAGAAAAACCGCGGTGTGAGGATGATCCTCACACCGCGGTTAGTTCTCGGTCAGCAGTTAGTTGCCGGCCAGCTTCTCGCGCAGAGCAGCGAGCTGCTCGTCGGAAGCGAGGGAACCACCGGTGGTCTCCGGTGCGTCCTCGGATGCCGGAGCAGCATCCTCGGACTCGGAGGAGTAGTTGGTGGCCGCCTGCTCGGCTGCCTCGGCAGCAGCGACACGGTGACGCTCGATCTGAGCGGTGTGCAGCTGGTGGCGGCGATCCGCCTCCGCGTAACGACCCTCCCAGGCCTCGCGCTGCTCGTCGAAGCCTTCGAGCCACTCGTTCGTCTCGGAGTCGAAGCCCTCCGGGAAGATGTAGTTGCCCTGCTCGTCGTAGGAGTCGGCCATGCCGTACTTGGACGGGTCGAACTCCTCGGTGTAATCCTCGTCAGCCTGCTTGAGGGACAGGGAGATACGGCGACGCTCGAGGTCGATGTCGATGACCTTGACCATGGCCTCCTGGCCGACGGTGACAACCTGGTCCGGGACCTCGACGTGGCGCTGAGCCAGCTCGGAGATGTGGACCAGGCCCTCGATTCCCTCCTCGACGCGGACGAAGGCGCCGAACGGGACGAGCTTGGTGACCTTGCCCGGGACGATCTGGCCCACAGCGTGGGTGCGGGCGAAGACGCGCCACGGATCCTCCTGGGTCGCCTTCAGCGACAGGGAGACACGCTCGCGGTCGAGATCGACGTCGAGCACCTGGACGGTGACCTCGTCGCCGACGGTGACAACCTCGGACGGGTGGTCGATGTGCTTCCAGGACAGCTCGGAAACGTGAACCAGGCCGTCGACACCGCCGAGATCGACGAAGGCGCCGAAGTTGACGATGGAGGAGACAACGCCCTTGCGGACCTGACCCTTCTGCAGCTGGTGCAGGAACTCGGAGCGGACCTCGGACTGGGTCTGCTCGAGCCATGCACGGCGGGACAGGACCACGTTGTTGCGGTGCTTGTCCAGCTCGATGATCTTCGCCTCGAGCTCCTGGCCGATGTACGGGTCCAGGTCGCGGACGCGGCGCATCTCGACGAGGGAGGCCGGCAGGAAGCCGCGCAGGCCGATGTCCAGGATGAGGCCGCCCTTGACGACCTCGATGACGGTACCGGTGACCGGCTCGTCCTTCTCCTGCAGAGCCTCGATCGCACCCCATGCACGCTCGTACTGTGCGCGCTTCTTGGAGAGGATCAGGCGACCCTCCTTGTCCTCCTTGGTGAGGACCAGTGCGTCGATCTGGTCGCCGACCTCGACGACCTCGTCCGGGTTGACATCGTGCTTGATGGACAGCTCCCGGGACGGGATGACGCCCTCGGTCTTGTAGCCGATATCGAGCAGAACCTCATCGCGGTCGACCTTGACGACGGTGCCTTCAACGATGTCGCCGTCGTTGAAGTACTTGATGGTCGCGTCGACTGCTGCGAGGAAGTCCTCAGCGGAGCCAATGTCGTTGATGGCAACCTGAGGGGTAGTGGTGTTGGACATGTGTTGAGTTGCTCCGAATTGGATAGGAGATAGTAAGTGGACAGGAACATGTCTCTCGTTGTCCGCCGGCTCACCCGGCAGGTCGATCTCACCCCGCGACTGCCCGGACCCTCCTATTACAGCCCGTAGCACCGCAAAGCACAGACACGCGCCTAGAACCCTACCGCCTGACCGACGCAGGGGCAAACACCACGGAGAAGGAATTCACGACCTTGAACTCACCCACCTCACCCGACGCAGCCGCCTCAGCCAACCGCTCCTGGTGGGACAGCGACGCCGCCGATTACCACGCCCGCCACCCCGGCTACCTCGAGGGCTTCCACTGGTGCCCCGAGATGCTGGCAGAGGCCGACGCCCGCCTGCTCGGCGACGTCCGCGACTCCGACGTCCTGGAGATCGGCTGCGGCTCCGCCCCCTGCTCCTCCTGGCTGGCCCGCGACGGCGCGCGCTTCGTCACCGCCTTCGACATCTCCCTCGGCATGCTCCGCCACGCCGACGGCACCGTCCCCCTCGTCCAGGCCGACGCCCAGGCCCTGCCCTACCTCGACGATTCCTTCGACGTCGCGTTCTCCGTCTTCGGCGCCCTGCCTTTCGTCCCCGACGTCGCACCCGTGCTTATCGACGTCGCCCGCGTCCTCCGCCCCGGCGGCCGCCTGGTCTTCTCCGTCACCCACCCCGTGCGCTGGATCTTCCCCGACGACCCCGCCGAGTTTGAGGCGCAGATCAGCTACTTCGAGCGCGAGTACGTGGAGACCGGCGAGGACGGCCGGGTCACCTACGCGGAGTTCCACCGCACCTTCGGCGACTGGGTCCGCGCCCTCACCGCCGCCGGCTTCACCCTGCAGGACATCCTCGAGCCGGAGTGGCCCGGCGATCTCACGCAGACCTGGGGGCAGTGGTCCCCCGAGCGCGGGGCGATCTTCCCCGGCACCGCGATCTTCATCGCACAGGCCGCCGGCTGAGTTGTCCACAGATCCCGGGGACGCGGCGCCGGACGGTGGACGAGGGGGCGTCGATAAGCGACGATCCGGGTATGAGGAACTGGGGGGGAGAACTCGGCTTCGCCGACGTGCGCACGCTGGGCGGCCGCGCGGGGCACACGCTGCTCACCGCGGAGATCGCGGTGGCCGACAGCATGTGGGGTCCGCTGGCGCCGTGGGAGAAATCCGCGGCGCGGGCGTTCGCCGTCGGCCTGACCATGGACAGCGCCGTGATCTGCGGGAAATCCGCCGCGCGGCTGATCGGGATCGAGATGCCGGGCTGGGAGGACACCGTCGAGGTCACCTACCCCGGGAACCGGAAGCCCGGTGGGCGGCGGTACTGGCCGGAGGGCGTCCGCTTCCGGTACCGGAATCTCGACGCGGGCAGCATCCGGGAGCACCACGGGATCCGGGTGACCGACTCGCACCGCACGGTCCGCGACATCGCCGTGCTGCACAGCCTCGCGGACGGGGTGGTCGCCCTCGACTCGGCCCGCCGGAAATGGCCGAAGTGGAGCCTCGGACAATGGGAGGCAGGCATGTTCCGGGGTCCGCGTTTCAAGGGGATGGCGACCGTGCGGAAGATGCTCGAACTGTCCGTCCCCGACTCCGGCAGCCCCCAGGAGTCCCTCGCCCGCGTCCGGCTGATCGTCGCCCGGCTACCCGGAGTGGAGAGCATCCGGACTCAGGTCCGTTTCGAGGCCGGCGGGCGCAGCTTCCCCGTGGACCTGCTCCTCAACGGCTGGCTGGCGCTGGAGTTCGACGGCGAACTCAAATATGAGGAGGGGGCCTTCGGACGCACGACCCGGGAAACCCTGCTCAGGGAGCGGGAGCGGGAAGTTCTCCTGCTCAACCTCGGACTGCAGATCCGGCGGGTCCGGGCGGAGGATCTGCATCTGGACGAGGCCGGCTGGTGCCCGATGTTCGGCATCGTGCTCGACGCGTTGCGCGGCCGCGAGGAGATGCACCGGCAGGCCCTCGGCTGAAGGGCGCGATCCCGACTACGCGATCGCGCCCTTTGCCCCGCCCTTGCGTACTTTGAGGGTCCCCTTGCGCCGTTGAGATCGCGCCGTTTGCCGCAGGGCCGGCGTGAGGCCGGCCACGTACCTAGTGCGCCGCCGCGTCCCAGTTCACCCCGGAGCCCGCGGAGACCTCCAGCGGTACGCGGAGGGTGATGGCCGAGCCCATCTCGCGTTCGAGGATCTCCCGGACCTGCTCCAGCTCACCGGGGGCGATCTCGACGACCAGCTCATCGTGGACCTGGAGCAGCACCCGCGACTTCACCCCGGCCGAACGGAACGAACGGTCGACCCGGATCATGGCCACCTTGATGATGTCCGCCGCAGTCCCCTGGATCGGCGCGTTGAGGGCGGCCCGCTCGGCGTTGTCGCGGGCCACGCGGTTGTCGGAGTTGAGTTCGGGCAGGTAGCGGCGGCGACCGAAGAGAGTGGAGGTGTAGCCGTCCTTGCGTGCCTGCTCGACCACTTCCGCCAGGTAGCGCTTGACGCCGCCGAAGCGCTCGAAGTAGTTGTCCATGATGGTCTTGGCCTCGCCGGCGGGGATGTTGAGCTGCTGGGACAGGCCGAAGGCGGAGAGTCCGTAGACCAGGCCGTAGGACATGGCCTTGACCCGGCGGCGCAGCTCGGGGGTGACCTGGTCGATGGGCACGTCGAAGACCTTGGAACCGACGTAGTTGTGCAGGTCCTCGCCCTCCTTGTACGCCTCGGTCAGGCCGGGGTCCTGGGAGAGGTGCGCCATGACGCGCATCTCGATCTGCGAGTAGTCGGCGGTGAGCAGCGTCTGGTAACCCGAGCCCACCACGAAGGCGGAGCGGATCTTCCGGCCGGCCGGTGTGCGCACGGGGATGTTCTGCAGGTTGGGCTCGGTGGAGGACAGCCGCCCGGTGGAGGCGACGGTCTGGTTGAAGGTGGTGTGGATCCGGCCGTCGGACTGGACGGTCTTGATCAGTCCCTCGAGCGTGGTCTTCATCTTCTGGTACTCGCGGTGCGCCAGCAGGTGGTCGAGGAAGGGGTGCGGGTGTTTGACCGCCAGCTGCTCGATCTCCTTGGCGGCGGTGGACCAGCCGGTCTTGGTCTTCTTGGTCTTGGGCATGCCGAAGGTCTCGAAGAGCACCGTCTGCAGCTGCTTGGGGCTGGAGAGGTTGAGGGTGTCGTCGCCGGCGAGTTCGCGCGCGGCGGCCTCCTCCTCCGCGACCTGCCCGACGAAGGTGGCCAGCTGCTCCTCGAGGGTGTCCACGTCCACGGCGATGCCGGTGGCCTCCATCCGGGCGAGGATGCCGGCCAGCGGGATCTCCAGGTCGTGGTAGAGCTCGAAGGAGTCGATCTCCTGCAGCTGCCGGGTCAGTTCTTCGGTGAGTTCGAGGACGGCAGCGGCGGAGTCGACGAGCGTGGAGTCCCCGAGCAGGGAGAGCTGCTCCTCGGGTTCGGCGAGCTGGCGCTGCAGGTGCCGCTGGTAGACATCCTTGAGGTCGTAGGTGCGCTGCCCAGGGCGCAGGAGGTAGGCGGCGATGGCGGTGTCGTGCGCCACGCCGTGCAGCTCCATCCCGCGTCCGGCGAGCATGTGGAACGCGGCCTTCGACTCGTGGAGGTACTTCGGGTCCCCGGAGGCCAGCCAGGTGGCCAGGGCCTTCTCGTCGGCGGGGTTGAGGTCGGCGAGTTCGGCGCTCACCGCGTGCCGCTGCTTATCGACGACCGCGATCGCCCCCGTATCCCCCTGGTTCGGCGTCGCCGTGCCCGTCACGTACAGGGCAAGTCCCTGGCCTTGACGGGCCGCTAGCCAGTCGGCGAGCGGGGTGTGGTCGACGACGACGTCGGCAAGCTCCTCGGAGGCCTCGACGGCCCCCTCGGTGGGCACGGCGGCCAGGACGCGTTCGCGGAGGTTGGCGCCGAACTCGAGATCGTCGAAACGCCGGGCCACGGCCGCGACGTCCGCCGGCCGGAGCACCAGCTGGTCCGGGCCCACGGGCAACTCCATGTCCGTGAGCATGTGGGTCAGGCGGCGGTTGAGACGGACCTGGTCGATGCGCTCGCGGAAGTTCTCGCCGGCCTTGCCCTTAATCTCCGCGGCGTGGTCGAGGAGGTTGTCCAGGGTGCCGTACTGCTGGATCCACTTGGTGGCGGTCTTCTCGCCGACACCGGGGATGTTGGGCAGGTTGTCGGACGGGTCGCCGCGCAGAGCCGCGAAATCCGGGTACTGCTCCGGGGTCAGGCCGTACTTCTCCTCCACGGCCGCCGGGGTGAAGCGGTGGAGGTTGGACACGCCGCGCATCGGGTAGAGCACCGTGGTCATCTCGTCGACCAGCTGCAGGTAATCGCGGTCACCGGTGATGATGAGCGTCTCGTACCCCAACGGCTTGGCGGCCGTGGTCAGGGTGGCGAGGATGTCGTCGGCCTCGTAGTTCTCCATGCTCAGCGTGGTTATGCCGAGCGTGCCCAGGACCTCCTGCAGGATGTCCACCTGGCCCTTGAACTCCGGCGGCGAGGCCTCGCGCTGGGCCTTGTACTCGGGGAACATCTCCGTGCGGAAGGTCTTGCGCCCGACGTCGAAGGCGACCGCCACGTGCGCCGGCTTCTCCTCGGCCAGGATGTTCGCCAGCATGGAGAGGAACCCGTACACCGCGTTGGTGTGCTGGCCACCCGTGGTGGAGAAGTTCTCGGCGGGCAGGGCATAGAAGGCGCGGAAGGCCATCGAGTGCCCGTCGATGAGCAGAAGGCGGTTGTTCTCGGTCGTCTCAGTCACAAGAGCCAAGTGTAGCCAGCCCGATTCCCACGACGGGCGGGCCGTGCACTAAACTGACCACTTGCCGCCCCCGTAGCCCAATTGGCAGAGGCAACGGATTCAAAACCCGTTCAGTGTGGGTTCGAGTCCCACCGGGGGCACCATCAGAAGCGCAGGCCGTGGCCCTGCGCGTAGACATTGCCGTCGCGGTCGCGGTAGGGGTAGTCCTCCCCGCAGTACTTGCCGGGGACGTCCCGCGGGGAGTTCTCGATCGCTTCGACCGAGGCTGGCAGGCTCATGGGCAGCCGCCCGGCGGGGCCGCCGTCCTCCCCCGCCAGGGAGCGGATCAGGTGGTCGGGGTGGATCTCGAAGGAGCCGACCACCGCCGCGGCGTCGGGTTCGATCTCGCCGAGCAGCCACGGGTTGGTGAAGTTGACCACGAGGAGGGTGGGCACGGTCTGCTCGATCGCGCGGACCCGGTCCACGTCCACGCCGTCGGCGCGGGGGTCGACGGACAGCGGGACGCCCTCCCGGTCGTCTTCGAACAGGGCGATCTCGGGGCGGGCCCATACCAGGGCGATGTCCGCCTCCTCCGGCGTCCCGACGATGTGGGCGCCGGACCAGACGCGGGTGATGGACTCCTCCAGCTTGGCCTGCACGTCGCCGATGAGCGTGCGGCCGGTGACGAAGGGGTACACCTTCACCTCGCGCGCCAGCTTCAGCGGCAGCAGTTCCGAGGAGCGCAGCAGGGTGACCGACTGGCGCTGCGCCTTCTCCCCCAGCGCCGCGACCTCCCCGCCGCCGATGACCGTCTCGGCGGCCTCGGGGTCGACGTAGGGATTCTCGAACAGGCCCAGCGCGAAGATCTCGCTGAGCAGGCGGATGCAGGCCTGGTTGAGGTCGGCGTCGGAAAGCAGGCCCTGTTCGATGGCGCGGATGAGCTCGGCGGGGTCCGCCATGTCGGAGAAGACGTCGGTGCCGGCCTTGACCGCCGCGGCGAAGCGCTCGGGTTTGGTCAGGGATTCCACACCCCAGACCATGGCGTCGATGACGCCGGAGTCGGAGTTGACGTAGCCGCGGTGGCCCAGGCGGCGGCGCAGGAGCTCCTCCAGGAAAACCTCGTTGTAGGCGAAGGCCACCTCGGCGAACTGGGTGGTCGGGCCCTGCCAGAACTGTTCGTCGAGCTGCGCGGCCGAGGTGTTCACCGGCTTGGCGTAGTACGGCATGATCGAGCTCGCGCCGGAGACGCAGGCGGCCTGGAAGGGCGGCAGGTGGTAGCGTTCCAGGGCACCCTCGGTCGGGTACTCGTTGGTCTGGCCCCACTCGAAATGGGGGTCGTGGCCGTCCAGGCGGACGCCGCCGCCGGGGAAGTGCTTGATGGTGCAGGCGACGGAGGATTCGGAGAGCTCCTCGCCCTGCATGCCGCGCACGAGGTTGCCGATGTAGGAGGTGACCAGCTTGACGTCCTCGCCGAAGGTGCCGTTGAACCGGGACCAGCGCGGCTCCGATGCGACGTCGGCCATGTAGCCGTAGAGCTTGTGCAGCCCCCCGGCGCGCCACTCCTTGGCGATCTCCTCGCCGAAGGTCTCCATCAGCCCCGGATCTTCCAGCGCCGCGAGGCCGAGTTCGTTGGGCCACTCGGAGAACACACCCGCGGATTCGTTGACGCCGAACTGGGCGACCAGAGCCACGTGGTTGCGGGGGTTGGAGGCGAAGACCGCGGGGATGCCCAGGCGGGAGTTCTCGGCGAGTTCCTGGACGGCGTTGGTCCAGGTCGCCAGGTCCTTCGGCTCGAGGTTGTCGCGGCAGATGAGGAAACGCTGGTGGCGGAGGTGGATGGCGTTGTCCGTCGAGGAGGTCACCAGGACCGGCTCGGGGTAGGGCTGGGAGGTGATGGGGTTGGCGTCGCGCCAGACGTCTTGCGGGTTGAGCAGCTGCCCCTCCTCCGCGTGCGGCAGAAATGAGGAGTATCCGGGGTGGTGCGAGCCGATGATCATCAGGCCCGCCTTCTCCTCCGGGGTCATACGGCGGACGAGGTCGACCGCCCGTTCCTCGGGGCTCCGGCGCCAGTCCTCGTAGGGGTTGAGCTCGCCGTCGCCGTTGAGGTCGCGGAACTGCAGTCCGTCCTGCGTGATGAGGCGCCCGGTCCGGGTGCCCAGGGTCGGCTGAATCGGTGTGGAGGCAGTCATGATCCCACCGTATCGACGCCCGCGTCATAACGCCGACGTTGCCGGAAGTTTCCGCGCATCGACAGTTAAAGTGGACGGGTCCCGTTTCCCACCTACCAAGGATTCCGCCACATGCGCCGTACTTTCATTGCCCTGAGCACTGCCGCCACCCTCACGCTGGGCGTCGTCCCTGCCGTGCAGGCCACCCCCTCCTCGCAGCTCAACGAGCTTCCGGCCGACATGCGCCTGGGTTCCTCCGGAGCCCAGCTGCTCTCCTCCAACCCGTCGGAGGAACAGATGAAGGAGGGCGCTGCGCTGATCGGCCGCGACTGGCTGGTCGGCTTCATCGGGGTCGCGGTGCTGGGCAGCGTCATTCAGGCCGTCTCGGCGGCGCTGCGTTAGTGCCGTAAGGTAAGGGGCTGACAATTCGAGCCGACTCATCATGGAAGGCGTGCGCCGAGAAGCCATGACCACCCCTCATCATTACCCCGCCAAGACGCCGCGTACCCCGCTGTCCGTCGTGGCCAATATCGTCCGCGGCGCGCTGATCGGCATGGCCGAACTGGTGCCGGGCATCTCCGGCGGCACGGTCGCACTCGTCGTGGGCATCTACGAACGTGCGCTGAACACCGGCAACCAGCTGTTCCGCCGGCAGTTCAAGGCGGTGGACTGGCCCTTCCTCATCGCCGTGGGTGTGGGCATGGTCGCCGCGGTCTTCACCATGTCGACGGTGCTGCACGATTTCGTGGAGAACTCCCCCGAGTACGCCCGCGCCCTGTTCATGGGCATGGTGGCGGTATCCATCTGGGTTCCGGTGGCGATGATGGACCCGAAGGACGTCAGCCGGAAGTGGAAGCTGGTCATTCCGCTGTTCCTCGGGGCGGCGCTGATCAGCTTCTTCGGCACCGGCCTGACATCGGCGCCGCAGGACAACCCCCCGTTGATCGTAATCTTCCTCGCCGCCGCCATTGCTATCTGCGCTCTGGTGCTCCCGGGTGTCTCGGGGTCCTTCTTCCTGCTGGCCGTCGGCCTGTACGCGCCGGTCATGGGAGCCATCTCCGACCGTGAGTGGCCGGTGATCTTCACCTTCATGGCCGGCGCTCTGGTCGGCATCGCGCTGTTCATCCGCGTGCTCACCTGGGCCCTGGAGAAGCACCGCACCATCTCTCTGACGCTGATGGCGGGCCTCATGCTCGGGTCGCTGCGTTCCCTGTGGCCGTGGCAGTCCGACACCGCCGACCTGCTGTCCCCGGGCGGCAACGTCCTGGCCATCGTCGGACTGGTCGTGCTGGGCGCCGTGATCGTGGCGGTCTTCATCGTCGCGGACCGCGTGGCCACCACCCGCCGCGAGTCCGAAATCATCGCAGAAATCCTGCCGGCGTGATGCGCCGCCGCTTGAGCGCGCTGGCGGCGATCGCGGCGGCGTCGATAAGCATGAGCGCCTGCGTGACCAACGTGGAGGAGGTCCATCCCGAGGGATGGACCCGGATCACCCCGGACGCCGTGCCGGAGATCTCCGCCATGGTGCCGGAATCCGTGGCCGCCGACGGTGTTCTCTCGGGCGGCACCAACCCGCCCTTCGCGCCCTTCGAGGTGAAGGATTCCGGCGGATCGATCGTCGGCATGGAGATCGACCTCGCCCGCGCCGTCGCGGCGGTGATGGGCCTGGAGTTCGAGCCCGTTGAGCAGGACTTCGCCATGATCATCCCGGCGGTGCAGGCCGGCACCGTCGACGTGGGGGTCTCGGGGTTCACGGACAACGAGGAACGCCGCCGGACCGTCGACTTCGTCAACTTCCTCTACGCCGGTATCCAGTGGGCGCAGCCGGCGGGCGGAAACGTCGACCCGGAGCACCCCTGCGGGCTGACCGTGGCCGTGCAGCGCACCACCGTCTCCGAGACCGACGACGTCCGGCCGAAGTCGGAGGCCTGCGAGGCCGCCGGCGAAGAGCCCGTCACCATCCTCTCCTACGACACCTCCGACAACGCCGCGCTCTCCGCACTCATCGGGCGCGCCGACGCCCTGTCCGCCGACTCCCCCGTCACCGCGTGGGCCGTCGCCCGTTCCGACGGGGAACTGGAACTGACCGGCGACATGTTCGCCGCCGCCCCCTACGGCTGGGCCGTGCCGAAGGATTCCCCGCTCGGCCCGGCCATGGCAGCCGCCCTGCAGCACCTCATCGACACCGGCGACTATCAGCGCATCCTCGCCCAGTGGGGCGTGGAGACCGGGCTGGTCGAGCAGGCCATGATCAACGAGAAGGAGCCCGACGCATGACCACCCCCGCCCCCATCCAGGCGAAACCGCTGCGCCACCCGGGACGCTGGGTCCTCGCGGCGATCGTGCTGGGCCTGTCGGCCTGGTTCGTGATCGGCGCGCTGACCAACGAGGCCTACGGCTGGGACACCTACCGCGCCTACCTCTTCGACACCCGGGTCGCCACCGCCGCCCTGCACACCCTGGCGTTGACCGTCCTGGCGATGCTGATCGGCGTCGCCCTCGGCGCCACCCTGGCCGTCATGCGGATGTCGCCCAACCCCGTGCTGCGCGGCGTGGCATGGGTGTACCTGTGGATCTTCCGCGGCACCCCGGTCTACGTGCAGCTGGTGTTCTGGGGCCTGCTCGGATCCCTATACCAGACCATCAACGTCGGCTTCGCCGAGGTGGAGCTGGAACCGCTGCTGAGGAACGCCTTCCTGCTGGCCGTCCTGGGCCTGGGCCTCAACGAGGCCGCGTACATGGCCGAGATCGTCCGCTCCGGCATCTCGTCCGTGCCGGAGGGCCAGATGGAGGCGTCGAAGGCCCTGGGCATGAGCTGGGGGATGACGATGCGCCGCACGGTCCTGCCGCAGGCGATGCGCATCATCATCCCGCCGACGGGCAACGAGTTGATCTCCATGCTCAAGACCACCTCGCTGGTGGTCGCCATCCCGTACACGCTGGAGCTCTACGGCCGATCCATGGACATCGCCGCCGCGCTCTTCGAGCCGGTGCCGATGCTCCTGGTCGCCGCCACCTGGTACCTGGCCGTCACCTCGCTGCTGATGGTGGGCCAGCACTACCTGGAGAAGCACTTCGAGAAGGGTGCGCGCCGCGAACTCACCGCCCGACAGCTCGCCTCGCTCGCCGACGCCGAGGGCACCATCCCCGGCAACGTCACCGTGAAGGAGACCCCATGACCGACCTGATGATCGACGCCCAGCAGGTGTGCAAGTCCTTCGGCCAGCTCGAGGTGCTCAAGGGCATCGACCTGCAGGTGCGCAAGGGCGAGGTCACCTGTCTCATCGGCCCCTCCGGTTCCGGCAAGTCCACGTTCCTGCGCTGCGTCAACCACCTGGAGAAAGTCACCGCCGGGCGCCTCTACGTCGACGGTGGCCTCATCGGCTATCGCGAGCGCGACGGCGTGCTCCACGAAATCTCCGAGAAGGACGCCGCCAGGCAGCGCGCCGACATCGGCATGGTCTTCCAGCAGTTCAACCTCTTCCCGCACCGCACCGCCCTGGAGAACATCATGGAGGCGCCGGTGCACGTCAAGGGCGTCCCGTCCGCACAGGCCCGAGAGCGCGCCATGGAGCTTCTCGACGACGTCGGCCTGGCTCACAAGGCCAACGCCTACCCCGTGCAGCTCTCCGGCGGCCAGCAGCAGCGGGTGGCCATCGCCCGCGCCGTCGCCATGGAACCGAAGCTCATGCTCTTCGACGAACCCACCTCCGCCCTCGACCCCGAGCTGGTCGGTGAGGTGCTGCGCGTCATGCGCAAGCTGGCCGACGACGGCATGACCATGCTCGTGGTCACCCACGAGATGGGTTTCGCCCGCGAGGTCGCCGACACAGTGGTGTTCATGGACGGCGGCCGGGTGGTCGAGGCGGGGCCGCCCGCCGAGGTGCTGGACAACCCGCGGGAGGGCCGCACCCGCGCGTTCCTGTCCTCCCTGTTCTAGATGCCCTGCCGGAGGTCGAAGATGTTGCGCTGGTCGAGGAAGTCGAAGACGAAGCGCACCACCGGCTCCCGGTAGTTGATGAACCGGCCGGAGCGCAGCAGCTGCAGCACCTCGCCGAGATCCGCCCAGCGGACCTCGGCGACCTCGTCGTTGGGGACGGCGAGGTCGGACAGGGCGGCGTTGGTGCGCAGGAGATAGAAGTCGTCGAAGCCGTATTGGAAGTTGAAGGTGAAGCTGGGGCGGGCGAGATCCAGCTCAAGGCCCAGCTCCTCCCTCACCTCGCGGACGGCGCCCGCGCGGCTGGTCTCCCCCGCGTGGACGCTGCCGCCGACGCTGAAGTCCCACAGCCCCGGCCAGTTCTGCTTGCCCTCGTCCCTGCGCTGGATGAGCAGCCTTCCCGCCTCGTCGAACAGGCACACGTGCACCACGACGTGCAGCTGCCCCTCCGGCAGGCCGTTCTGCCGCCGGACGGTTCCCCCGGTGGGTATGCGGTCGACGTCGTAGAGGTCCCACATCTCCATCAGGGCAGCCACTCCCCCGCGACGTGCCCCTCGTAGCCGGCGCCGCGGAGCTGCCGCACCCATTCCGCCAGCGGAAGGGTGCCCGTGCCCGGGGCACCTCGCCCCGGGCTGTCCGCGACCTGCACGTGCTCGGGCATGACACCCGTGAGGTCCACCGGGCCGTTGACGGCGAGGTGGTACAGGTCGAGCAGTAGGGCGCCGGGGAGCAGCGCGGCGTCGGCAAGCGACTTCACGGGGTAGTCCGCGGCGCCGGAGAGCGGCTCGATCATCGCCACTCCCCCGAACCGCTTTTCGACGTCGCCGGCCACCGCC
This sequence comes from Corynebacterium marinum DSM 44953, assembly GCF_000835165.1. NCBI lineage: Bacteria > Bacillati > Actinomycetota > Actinomycetes > Mycobacteriales > Corynebacteriaceae > Corynebacterium > Corynebacterium marinum. The sequence continues at coordinate 1,145,186 of NZ_CP007790.1, read as the reverse complement.
CCGAACCTGTCCACCTGCGCGGCCGTGAGCTGCGGCCCGCCGCGGCCGACGAGCAGGTTGAAGCGCGGGACGCCGGTGAGGTCGTGGAAGCGTTCGACGGCGTCGATATGCGCGGCCGGCATGTCGCGTTCGTGGAGGATTCCGCGGTCGCCTTTCGCCAGGTCCCCGCCGAACATGTTCAGCGCCACCAGGGTGAGGTCCCGTTTCCTCAGCTCGGCGACGACGGCGTCGATCTCCGCGCGGGAGGGATCGGGGACGGCGAAGGGCCACCAGAGTTCGACGGCGGGCGTAGTGGCGGCGTCGAGGCCTTCTGTGAGGCTCGCGCGGCCGATGGAGCAGTTCATCGCAGTGATCACACCGCCCACTCTACGATGGGCGCATGGACAAGAAGGTTGCAGTAGTCACCGGGGCCGGTGCCGGCCTCGGCCGCATGTTCGCCCGGGCGTTGGCCGCCGACGGCTGGGACCTCGCCCTCCTGGGCCGCACCCGGAAGACGTTGGAGGAGACGGGGTGCGGGCTGGCCGTGCCCTGCGACATCTCCGACGAGGCCAGCGTGGCCGCCGCCTTCCGGGAGGTCACCGGGCACTACGGGCGACTGGACCTGCTGGTCAACAACGCCGGGGTGCCGGGCCCCACCGGCGAGCTGCACACGGTCCCCCCGGCCGAGTGGCGGGCCACCTTCGACACGAACATCACCGGCACCTTCCTGTGCACGCAGCAGGCCTTCGAGTGGATGGCCGCCAACGGCGGCGGGCGGATCATCAACAACGGCTCCATCGCGGGCCACTCCCCGCGTGCGGGCGTCGCGGCGTACGCGGCGTCGAAGGCGGCGGTGGCCAGCCTGACGGTGTCCACGTCCCTGGACGGCCGCCCCTACGGGATCACCGCGACGGAACTGGACATCGGCAATGCCCGCACCGCCCTGCTGGGTTCCTTCACCGGCTCCGAGCCCATGTTCGATGCCGCCGAGGCCGCACGTCTGCTGGTGGCGGTGGCCTCCATGCCCGCCGACGTCAGCGTGGACCAGGTGACCGTGACCGCCGCCGGGATGCCCTACCTGGGCCGGGGTTAACCCCGGAAGGGGGTGGCGTGTCGGGGTCGTGGTCTAGCGTGCGTGTCGAACAGCCGATCGAACCGCCGATGCCACGTGAGGACATGAGCTCCGATCAGGAACTACTACTCCGTCAACAATCCCGACGACCCCCACGCCGTGGCCTCCCACGAGGTCACCCGCGCCACCTACCGTCTCTGGCGCATGCTCGCCGATACGGTCGACGAGACCGTCGACTGCGATGTCACCTACGCCACCATCAGCCGCAGCACAGGCCTCGGCCGGCACACGGTGGAACTCGCCCTGATGGCCATGTCCACCCTCGACGAACTGCCCGCGCTGCGGGCCCACCAGGAGCAGCTCCACCACCTGGACATGTCCCGGCTGCGCGCCATCGAATCAGCCCTCGCCATGGCCGACCGGGCGTATTTCCCGGAGCTCGACGCCCGCCTGACCCGCTACCTCACCGCCACCCGCCCCAACCAGCCGCTGCCGTCGCCGAAGGCCATCCGCCAGAGGATCAAGGCTCTGCTCGACGAGCTCGACGCCTCCCTCGCCACCGACGAGGAGGACCCGGAACTGCCCAGCACGACCTACTCCATGAAGATTCACGACAACGGCACCGCCGACCTCTTCGCGCGTTTCGACGTCCCCACCGCAGCCGCCATCGACGCCCGCGTGCGGGCCCTGGCCAAGGAACGCAAGATCGGCCACGCGGCGGCGCATGCGCTCCTGCTCACCGGTGAGGACGCGGGTGTAAAAGTCCACCTGAACCTCTACCGGGCGCACGACGTGGCGGAGGCCCCCGTGCATCTGCCCCGCGCCGGATGGCTCAACCCCGAGCGGGCCGCGGAGTGGCTGGCGAAGGTCTCAACCGTCCGCGACCTGGACGCCGCTGCGGAGACCAGCACCGGCGCGTACCAGACCCCGGCGCTCCTGGAGGCGCTCATCGAGGGCCGGGACGGCGTCTGCCGCTACCCGGGCTGCTCCGTGGCGGCGCAGTTCTGCGACAACGACCACATGCTCAACCACGCCGACGGCGGCACGACCTCGGCCGGCAACCTGGTCAACCTGTGCCGGCACCACCACAACCTCAAGACCGCCGGCCACATCCGCTACGTCCTCGACGCGGTCACCGGCCACGTCATCTGGCTGCTGCCCAACGGCATCTGGGTCGAGGACCTCCCGGAGGGGCCGCTCGCCGCGGATTCCAGGCGGTGGGTGCAGACCTTCGTGCAGCGCCGCGACGCCCGCAACCAGCGCGCCCGGCAGGCGGCACAGGCCCGGAAGCGGGCCAGGGATGAGCTGTTAGAGCAGACCCGAGACACCGCGGACGAGGGCGGTGACGCCGCCGGCGGAGGCGAGGACGAGGGCGATGTTGCGTGCCCGTGGTCGGCTGACCTTCTCACTGAGCCGGACACCGACCCACAGGCCGAGGGCCATGCCCAGGAGGCCGACGGGCCAGATGAGCCAGTCGGTGTCGGTGAGTGACCCGGCGCCCGAAAGGATCTTGGTGATGAAGGAGAGCGCGCCGGCCACCATGAAGATCGGCTGGAGTGTGGCGGCGAAGGACTGCTGCGGCCAGCGGGACGCCTGCGCGTACACGGTGATCGCCGGTCCGGCGATGCCGGCGAGGGTGTTCATGAAGCCGCCCGCGATGCCGGCGACGACCGCCGGGACGGTGCCCTCGGCGCGGGGGATGTACTTCTTGCCGAAGGTGGTCACCGCCAGGGCGATGAGGAGCAGGCTGCCCACCAAGGCCTGGAGGAGGGAGCCGGAGACCTCGCGCACCAGGAGGGCGGCCGGCACGGCGCCGACGACGAGGACCGAGGCGATGACGGCGAACTTGCGCCAGTCGACGTACTCGCGGACGGTGGCGGTCGTGGCAGCTGCGTTGAAGAACGCCAGCACGTTGACCACGAGGATGCCCTCGACCGGACCCATCGTCACGGCGAGCACCGGGCCGGCGATCAGGCCCAGGCCCATGCCGGAGATCCGCTGCATGGCGGAACCGACGGCGACGATGAGGAAAATGAGGAGAAGTTCGGCTGGCACCCGAACAGACTACCCGTCTATCGTGCGGTACTTCTCCTTGACCGCGTCGACGACCGCATCGGGCAGCAGGCCGTGCACGTCCCCGCCGTACTTGGCCACTTCCTTGAGCAGTGAGGAGGAGATGTAGCCGTATTTCTCGTCGGTGAGCAGGAAGAAGGTGTCGATGCCGGTCAGTCGCCGGTTCATCTGCGCCATCGGTAGCTCGTACTCGTAGTCGAGCGCGGTGCGCAGCCCCTTGACCAGCGCATGGATGCCGTGCTCGGTGGTGTAGTCGACGAGCAGGCCGCCCCACCAGTCGACGCGGAGGTTGGGCACGTCGCTGGTCACTTCGCGGATGAGCTCCATCCGCTCGTCGATGGTGAACAGGCCGGACTTCTTGCTGGGGTTACCGGTCACCAGCACGACGACCTCGTCGAAGTGGGCGGCGGCGCGGCGGTAGATGTCCAGGTGGCCCATGGTCACCGGGTCGAAGGAACCGGGGCAGACGGCTTTCACTGGGTGTCCTTTCGGTAGACGGCCATGTCCATGCGTGCGATGCCGTAGGTGCGCTTCTTCAGTTTCTGGGTGGTGGGCTCGAATCCGGCGGGCCAGTCGGTCTCCGGCGAGGAGACGTGGCGCTCGACGACGACAGCCGCGCCGTCGACAAGCGCGGGTTCCAGCGCCTCGAGCATCTCGCGGACGGATTCGTCGGCGAGCTCGTAGGGCGGGTCCGCCAGCACCATGTCGAAGTAGTCGCGCGGCGCGTTGGCGAGGTAGGTCGACGCCTTCATCTCCTCGATCCGCACCGCCGGATGCTTCACGACGCCCGCGTTGTGCCGGATGACCTCCACCGCAGCGTGGTCACTCTCCACGAGGACGACCTCGGCCGCGCCCCGCGAAGCGGCCTCGAGGCCGAGGGCGCCGGAGCCGGCGAAGAGGTCCAGCACGCGTGCGTCCCCGAAGCCGAAGCGCACCTGCAGGGAGGAGAAGAGGCCTTCCCGAGCACGGTCGGAGGTGGGGCGGGTGCCGGCGGGCGGGACCTTGAGCCTGCGGCCTCGGGCCTCCCCGGAGATGATGCGGGTCATTCGGAGACCTCCATGAGCAACTCGCCGCCGACGACGTCCGAGTAATCCCCGCGGGCGAGGGAACCGACGGTGCCGGGGCCCGGCGCGAGGACCGGTGCCTCGAGTTTGACTGCCTCCACGGTGGCCAGGGCGTCGCCGGTGGCGACGGTGTCGCCGGTGGCTACGTGGTAGCGCACGATGCCGGCGAAGGGGGCGCAGATATCCATGCCCTACACCCTAACTCTTCTCCAGGAACTCACGGTCGGTGCGGTCGATCTCCAGGACCAACCGTTGGGCGAGCAGCGGATGCCTGCCGACGAGGACGGCGGCGTCGCTGGTGGCGCGTTCGATGATGGCGTAGTCCTCGAGCAGGTTGAGCAGCCGGACGGTGCGGGTGGTGCCGGACTGGCTGGTACCCAGGACGTCTCCCTCCTGACGGTGGATGAGGTCGAGTTCTGCGAGCTGGAAACCATCGGAGGTGGCGGCGACGTCGCGGATGCGGCGGTCGGCCTCGGAGTTCTCCTCGGCGAGGGTGTGGAAGATGCAGAGCGAGGCGTGGCCGCCACGGCCGACGCGGCCGCGCAGCTGGTGGAGCTGGGAGACGCCGAAGTTCTCTGCCTCGCGGATGAGCATGACGGTGGCGTTGGGTACGTCGACGCCGACCTCGATGACGGTGGTGGCCACGAGGATATGGATCTCCCCGGCTGCGAAACGGCTCATGACGGAGTCCTTCTCTTCGCCCGACATCCGGCCGTGGAGGTAGCCGACGACGAAATTGCGGAAGGGGCCGCGGCCGAGGATGTCGAAGACCTCGAGGACTCCGCCCTCGCCGTCGATGCGCGGGCACACGACGTAGGCCTGCCGGCCGGCCTCGACCTCCTCCCCGATGCGGGTGATGGCGCGGCGGACCCAGGCGGGTTTGTACTCCGGGACGACGACGGATTCGATGGGGCGCCGGCCGTCGGGCAGCTCGCGCAGCGTGGAGACCTCGAGGTCGCCGAACACGGTCATGGCGATGGTGCGCGGGATGGGGGTGGCCGTCATGACCAGGAGGTGCGGGGTCTTGCCGTCGCGGCCCTTGGCGCGCAGGCGGGCGCGCTGCTCGACGCCGAAGCGGTGCTGCTCATCGACGACGACCAGCCCCAGGTCGAAGAACTCGACCGTGTCCTGGATGAGCGCGTGCGTGCCCACCACGATGTCCGCCTCGCCGGAGACGATGTCCAGCAGGGCCTGACGTTTCGCGGCCACGGGCATGGAGCCGGTGAGGGCGACGATCTTCACGCCGGTGTACAGGCCGGTGAGGGTGCGGGCGTGCTGGGCGACGAGCACCTCGGTGGGGGCGAGCAGGGCGCACTGCCGGCCAGCGTCGACTGCCTGGAGCATGGCCACCAGCGAGACGACCGTTTTTCCGGAGCCGACCTCGCCCTGCAGGAGGCGGCTCATGGGTTCGCCCTGGCTCAGGTCCTGCTCGAGTTCGGCGATGACGGTGCGCTGGCCGTCGGTCAGCTCGAAGGGGAGTCCGGAAAGCAGGCGCGTGCGGTGCCCGTCCTCGACCGGGGGCAGGGCGGGGGCGGTGCGGCGCAGGGTCTCCAGTCGGCGCAGAGCCATGACCAGCCCGAGGGTGAGCGCCTCGTTGTACTTGAGCCGCTCCAGGTGCGGTTCGGGGCCCTCGGGGCCGGGGAAGTGGACGCCGCGGATGGCCTCGTCGAAGCTGACGTGCCCCGCGGGGACCTCCCCCAGGGGCTCGGGCACCGGGTCGAGGGTGCGCAGGATGTGCCGGATGGCGGCCATGATGCGCCACGAGGCCATCTTCGCGGTCGCCGGGTAGATGGGCACGAAATCGAGGTCGCGGAGCTGTTCGTCGGGGTCGCCGTAGAGGGTGAAGGCCTTCAGCGACCCGGCGGCCTTCTCTCCGGGGCCGGGCAGGATGAGGAAGTCCGGGTGCTGGAGCTGCGGTTCGCCCCGGTAGAACTTCAGCTTGCCGGAGAACATCGCCTTCGAGCCCTGGCGCAGGAGCCGGGTGACGTAGGCGGAGTTGAAGAAGGAGGCGGTGAAGACGGTGCGCCCGTCGTTGATGGTCAGGCGGGTGACGGTCTTGCCGTCGCGGGTGTGGAACTCGCGGACCGCGATTACCTCGCCGACGCACGTGATCATGTCGCCCTCGAGGGCGTCCTCGGCGAGCACGCCGGAGCCGTGGCGCGACCAGGCCCGCGGGGTGTGCTCGAGCAGGTCGTGGCAGGTGACGTAGCCGAGGGCCTTGGTCAGCGCCTTGGCCTCCTTGTCGGGGAGGACGTCGGCGAGCTTCCGGTCGTCGGTCCAGCCGAGCACCGCTACTCGACCCCGATCTCCACCAGATGGCCCAGCCCGTCGGCCGGGTACGCCATGACGTCGACACGCAGGGCCTCGTCGAGCTTCTCGACGTCCACCTGCGTCCCCGTCAGCAGGATCACGTGCTCGCCCCCCTCGGCGAGCAGGGTCCGGCAGGCGGCTTCCACGGCGTCCTCGACGGTGGTGGTGATGTCTTCGGCGCTGAGCGTGGCGGTGCGCATCGAGGCGGCGGCCTCGGACATGGTGTAGGCCGCCACCCCGACGGGAGCCTGCGCGTCGTGGACGCTCAGGGCCGCGATGCCGGAGACCAACCGCCCGGTGGGCACGATGGTGATGGACTGCTCGAAGGCGTGGGTGGCCCGTTCCACGGAGACAAGCTGGCGGTGGTCGAGCAGCCCGTTGGGCAGCAGGATCAGTTCCTGCGCGCTGGAGTTCCGCACCCCGGAGAGGATGTCGGAGACGACGTCCTCGCCCGGCGCGACGACGACCGCGCCCGCCTCGCGGTACAGGTCGGCGACTGAGCCGGGCGGGGTGACCGCCACGACGACGCGGCGCGGGGTGGCGACCTGGGGGGCGTCGGGAAGCACCTCGATCCGCAGGTCGGAGACCCCGCCCTGGGCGAAGGCCTTCTCGATGACCCGGCCGGCGGTGTGCGAGTGGATGTGCACTCGGCCGCTGGTCTCCTCGGCGCGCGCGATGACGAGACTGTCGCCCAGTCCTGCGAGGGCGGACTCGAGGGTGCCGAGGTCGCCGTCGAAGAAGAACATGACCTCCAGCTGCGGGCCGACGGAGCCCGGTTCGGGGGCGGTGGATGCGGCGGCTGCGGCCCCCTCGATCTCGGCGAGCAGGGCCTCCAGCAGAACGACGAAGCCCGCTCCCCCGGCGTCGACGACCCCGGCCTCCCGGAGGACGTCGAGCTGGGAGGGGGTGTTGGCCAGCGCCGTGCGGGCGGCGTCGACCGCGGAGGACACGACCTCGTGCAGGTCGCTGCCCGCGGCTTCAGCGGCTTCGGCGGCGATCGCGGCGGCCCGCAGGACGGTGATCACGGTTCCTTCGACGGGCTCCGCGATAGCGCGGTCGACCAGCTGCACCGCCAGGGTGAGCGACTCGGCGATGCAGGTGCCGTCGACGTTGCCGTGGTTGGTGGAATTCGCGATGGCCCGCAGGACCTGGCTGAGCACGAGCCCGGAGTTGCCCCGCGCCCCCCGGACGCTGCCGACGGCCAGTGCGCGGGCGACCTCCCCGACGCTGGGCTCCCCCGCCAGCCGGCCGGATTCCGCGAGGGCGGCCTCCATGGTGTGCGCCATGTTGGAGCCGGTGTCCGCGTCCGGGACGGGGAAGACGTTGAGGGCGTTGATCTCCGCGCGGCGGGCGGACAGCTCGGCCACGGCCCGGGCCGCCCAGTCGTGGAGTCGGCTGCCGTTGAGCTCTCGCGGATGGGACATAACGCCGTAGTCTACAGCCGCCAGTCCACCTCTTCTGACCCGGCGGACACGAGCAGCTCATTCGCCCGGGAAAAGGGCCGGGACCCGAAGAAGCCCCGGGAAGCCGACAACGGGGAGGGGTGTGCTGACTCGATGCGTGGCGTGTCGCCGAGGAAACGGCCGGCGGTCTGGGCGTCGCGTCCCCAGAGGATGGCCACCAGCGGCCGTCGCCTGTCGACGAGCGCCCGGATCGCCGCCTCCGTCACCTGCTCCCAGCCCTTTCCCCGGTGGGAGGCGGGTTCGCCGGGCCGGACGGTGAGCACCCGGTTGAGCAGCAGCACCCCCTGCCGGGACCAGGCGCTGAGGTCGCCGTCCTCCGGGATCGGCAGGCCCAGGTCGGAATTGAGTTCGCGGTAGATGTTGGCCAGGCTGCGCGGCAGGGGGCGCACCCCGGGGCGGGTGGAGAAGCTCAGCCCCATGGCGTGGCCGGGGGTGGGGTACGGGTCCTGGCCGACGATGAGCACCTTGACCTCGTCGAAGGGATCCTGGAAGGCGCGCAGGATGTCGCCGCCCGCGGGAAGGTAGTCCGGTTCGGTGCGCAGGAAATCGCCGAGCTCGTGGATCTGGTCTTCGACGGGGGCGAGGGCCGGCCGCCAGGTGGAGTGCACGGGAAGCATGGTCAGAAACTCACCCATCCGTGGGTGTATTTCGGGTCCTCGCCGTTGATGGTCACGCCGTCGCCGCGCACCACCCGGCCGATGGAGCGGAAACCCGAGGGCGGATCCCCGGCGGTGGTGGCCAGCAGGGTGTGGTCCTCCCCGCCGGACATGACCCACTCCCAGGGGTCGGCGCCCAGCAGCTCGGCGGCCTCGGCCACCAGCGGTGCCGGGGCGACGTCGGCGGAGTGGAGATCGATGCCCACCCCGGAGCGGCGGGCGATGGTGCCCAGGTCGGCGATGAGGCCGTCGGAGTTGTCGGTCATGGCGGTCGCGCCGGTCGCGCGCGCGATGACGCCGCGGCCGGGGTTGAGGCGGGGGGCGCAGTGGGCCTCGACGAGCGGGGTGAACTGTTCCGGCACGGCGTCCCGCCCGAATCGTTCCAGCAGGGCCAGGCCGGCCGCGGACCAGCCGATGCTGCCGTGGGCGACGACCCGCTGCCCCGGCCGTGCGCGGTCGAGGGTGAGCTCGGGGCGCGAGCCGCCGAGGGAGCCGATGGCGGTGACCGAGAGGACAAGGTGGTCCCCGGAGGTGAGGTCCCCGCCGACGAGCTCCGCGGAGTACTCCCCCACCCGCTCGTTGATGCCCGCCGCGATGCCGCGGATGTAGGACACCGGGGTGTGCGGCGGGGCGGCGATGGCCAGGAGGGCGGCGATGGGCCGGGCCCCCATGGCCTCGATGTCGGCGAAGTTCTGCACGATCGCCTTCTGTCCGATCTCCTCCGGCGTGGACCAGTCCGCCCGGAAGTGGCGGCCTTCGATGAGCATGTCCGTCGTCGCCACCGCCCGGGAGTTCGGCGAGGCGTGGTTGAGGACGGCGGCGTCGTCGCCGTTGCGGGACGAGGGCGCGGCGGTGATGATCGCCTCGATCGCCCGGTGTTCGCCGACCTCCCCGAGGGTCGGGCCGGAATAGTGGGCGGGGAAGATGGTCACGCCATCCCTTTCGATAGACTTCCAGTTCATGAGCTCCACTTATCAACCTAGCCGCTCCGGACGAACCGCCATCTACCTCTCCCTGGTGCTGGCGGTGGCGCTGGTCCTCGGTGTCGTCGTCGGCGCGAAGCTGGTGTTCGACCGCGCCGCCAAACAGCCCGTGGCCATGAGCGACCTTCCTGCGCCGCTGGCTGACTCACCGGAATGCGCCGACTTCATCGCCGGACTCCCCGACGAACTCATCGGCCACGACCGCGCCGAGATCGCTGAGCCCGCCCCCGACGGTGTCGCCGCCTGGGCCTCCAGCTCGGTCGAGAGGGTGACGCTGCGCTGCGGCGTCGACCTGCCGCTGCAGTACACCGACTACGCCCCGACCGAGACGATCGACGGCGTCGAGTGGCTGCTGATCACCGACGCCACCCCCGGTTCCACCCTCGCGTCCTGGTTCACCGTGGACCGCACCCCGGTCGTCGCCGTCACCGCGGACGAGGAGTCCCTGGGCCGCGCGGACAACCCGGTCGAGGACCTCGGAGCCTCCGCGCTGCCGGCGGCCGGCCACGAGCCCTTCCCCGCGCCGTTGTCGCAGCTCGCCGCCGGGGACGGCGCCCGGTGCGGGGATCTGCTGGACAACCTGCCGGACACCCTCGCCGAGGAGTATTCGCGTATCGACGTCGCCGAGCCCCTCACCGCCGCGTGGGCCGCCAACGGCCTCGAGCCGGTCGTCCTGCGCTGCGGCGTCGCCCCGCCGGAGAACTACCAGCCGGGCATCCAGCTCAACCAGGTCAACGACATCGTCTGGTTCGAGGACACCACCCTGGCCAACGGCACCACGTCATCGACGTGGTTCGCCCTGGGCCGCGACGTCGACATCGCCGTCAGCGTCCCGCAGGAGACCGGCAACGCCGCCGTCGTCGCGCTGGGCGAGGTTATCTCCGCTCGGACTGCAGAGCAGTAGCGACGAGGATGTCGAGAAGCTCTTCGTAGGGCACCCCGGAGGCGGCGAACATCTGGGGGTACATCGAGATCGGGGTGAAGCCGGGCATGGTGTTGATCTCGTTGAGCACGGGGCCGGCGTCGGTGAGGAAGAAGTCGACGCGAGCCAGGCCCTGGCAGTTCAGGGCGCGGAAGGTGTCGACCGCCATCGCCCGGATGAGGTCGTTGGTCTCCTCGCCGAAGGGCGCCGGGATGGTGGGGGTGACCACGTTGTCGAGGTACTTGGTCTCGAAACCGTAGAAGCCCTCGTCCGAGTCGCCGGTGTTATTGAGCTTCGCCGGCACGGAGGCCACGAGGGAGCCGTCCGGGTGCTCGAGCACACCGACCTCCACCTCGGCGCCGATGATCTCGGCCTCGACGACGACCTTGTGGTCCGATTCCCGGGCCAGTTCCACGGCTGCGGGCAGGTCCGCCCAGTCGCTCACCCTGGACACCCCGATCGAGGAGCCGCCGCGGGCGGGCTTGACGAAGACGGGCAGGCCCAGCAGGTCGCGCTGGGCCTCGTCGAGGTCGGTCCCCGTCCCGCGCAGGATCACCTCGGCGGTGATGGGCAGGCCCTCCGCCGCGGCGAGCTTCTTGGTGAACTCCTTGTCCATCCCGCACGCCGAGGACAGCACCCCGGTGCCCACGTAGGGGATCCCGGCGAGCTCTAACAGGCCCTGGATGGTGCCGTCCTCGCCGAAGGGGCCGTGGAGGACGGGGAAGACGACGTCAAGACGCGCGTGCTCGGCGCCGGTGGCGAGGTTGCGCACCAGGCCGCGGTCGGCCGGGTTGAGCGAGAGGGCGAGCTCCGCGCCGGGTTCCACCGACGGCAGCCGCCCGTCCCGGATCATCAGTGCGTTGGGGTCGGACTCCCCCGCAGTCCACATCCCCTCGGGGGTGATGCCGATGGGCACCACCGCGTACCTGCCCGTGTCGAGGTGCGACATCACCGCACCCGCAGACACGCAGGACACTGAATGTTCGCTGCTGCGTCCCCCGTAGATGACCCCGACCGTGATGCGCTGTGGCTGTTCCATGAGGGGTCAGCCTACCGGGTTGTATTCCGCTTTCCTGGAACGACCCATCAGTGCGGCGATCATGTCGCGCACGTCCAGCCCGCGGTGGCACACGGCGTACACGGCCTCGGTGATGGGCATCTCCACCTTGTGCGCCTCCGCCAGCTGGAAGATCGAGTTGGAGGAGATCACGCCCTCCGCCACCTGCCCGTGGGTGGCCTTCTTGGCCTCCGCCAGCGTGCCGCCCTCGCCGAGGCGGACGCCGAAGGAACGGTTGCGCGAGAGCGGCGAGGTGCAGGTGGCCACCAGGTCGCCCAGGCCGGCCAACCCGGCGAAGGTGCGGGGGTCGGCGCCGAGTGCCTCGCCCAGCCGCGAGATCTCCGCCAGGCCGCGGGTGACCAGGGTCGCCATGGAATTCTCGCCGAAGCCCAGGCCCGCGGACATGCCGCAGGCCAGGGCGATGACGTTCTTGCAGGCGCCGCCGAGTTCCACGCCGACGACGTCGGTGTTCGTGTACGGGCGCAGGTAAGGGGTTCCGGCGGCGGCCTGGACCAGTTTGGCGCGGTTCTCGTCCGCGCACGCGATGACGGTGGCGGCAGGCTGCTCCTGGGCGATCTCCCGGGCCAGGTTCGGGCCGGAGAGCACCGCGATGCGGTTGGTGCCGGCGCCGGTGATCTCGGCGATGACCTCGCTCATGCGCAGGTGCGTGCCCGTCTCCACGCCCTTGGAGATGCTCACCAGGGTGGAGTCCGGGGGCAGCAACGGGGTCCACACCTTGAGGTTGTCGCGCATCGTCTGGCTGGGGACGGCGAACACCACGATGTCGGCACCGGCCAGGGCCAGGGCGGGGTCGTCGGTGGCGGTCACCGAGTCCGGGAGCTTGATGTCCGGGAGGTAGTCCGGGTTCGCGCGGGTCTTCTGGATCTGCCGCGCCAGCTCGGGGCGGCGCGCCCACAGGGTGACGGTGTTGCCGCCGTCGGCGAACACCTTGCCCAGGGTGGTGCCCCACGAACCTGCGCCCATGATCGCGACCTTGACCACGCGTTGCTCCCTCACTCGTTCGACCACTGTCCGCAAGCCAGCTTAAAGGAAGCAAAGGGCGGGTTGGCCGTGCGAACCGCGCGGCGGTGGGTGAAAATGGGGGGAATCGTAACCGACACCGCCGAAGGAGAAACATGGCGAAGAATCCGCAACCTCACGAGGTGGACAAGGATCAGGGGCCGGAACTGCTGGTCAACGGCCGTCATCAGGTGATCCCGGTTGACCCGGCGAAGGAGTTCAAGCGTTCGATGCTGGCGGCCGGCGCGGTGCTGTGGCGCGGTGACATCCACGATCTGGACACCGTCGAGGTGGCCGTCATCCACCGCCCCTCCTACGACGACTGGTCGCTGGCGAAGGGAAAGGTGGATCCGGGCGAGTCCCTGCCCACGACCGCGGCCCGGGAGATCCTGGAGGAGACCGGTTACGAGATCCGCCTGGGCAAGCTGCTCGGCAAGGTGACCTACCCGGTGCTCGACCGCACGAAGATCGTCTACTACTGGACGGGCGAGGTCCTGGGCGGCGGGTTCACCCCCAACGAGGAGGTCGATGAGCTGCGCTGGCTGCCGCTGCCGGAGGCCCGGGCGCTGCTGAGCTACGAGGTGGACCGGCACGTGCTGGACAAGGCCGAGAAGCGGTTCCGCCTGCCGGCGACCTCCCGGATCCTCTACGTGCGCCACGGGCGCGCGCACCAGCGCCGGAACTGGGAGGGTGACGACAACCTGCGCCCCCTGGACAAGAAGGGCCGGCGGCAGGCGGAGATGCTCGTGCCGATGCTCCTGCCGTACAAGCCCGTGGCTGTGTACTCCGCTGAGCCGGAGCGGTGTCAGGCGACGGCTGCCCCGCTGGCCGACGAACTCAACGTCGACGTCGTGGTCGACCCGCTGTTCGGCGACGAGGCGTGGCAGCGCAACGAGGTCGAGTGCAAGCGGCGTTTCACCGGACTCATCGACTCCGACGGGACTTCCGTCGTGGTCGGTCAGGGCATCGCGATCCCCGAGATGATCGCGTGGCTCAGCGCGAACGGCCGCCTCCCGCTCGACGAGGTGGAGGCGAAAAAGGCCTCCGTGTGGGTGCTGTCCTTCAACGGCGGGCAGTTGACGGGGGCGGATTACCTGGCCAGCCCGCTGCCGGCGAAATAGCAGGCCCGGACGGGACCGGACTGTATACAACTAGCAGACCAATCGGTATACTCGGCTGATCCGCCCGCCTGTGAGGAGATTGTCTTGAACCGGTCCCTGTTCGCCTTCCCCAACCCGGTCAACGAGTATGCCGCCCGGTGCACCGCCGGCCTGGTGGTCGCGCTCGCCGTGGCGACGGCCCTTTCCGGAGGTTCCCTGCGGCTGGCGCTGCTCGTGGCCCTCACGCTCGGCTTCGCCCTGCGCGTCGCGGGAGGCCCCCGCTACTCCCTCCTCGGCCGCCTCTCCGTCCACGTGCTGGTGCCGCTGCTGGGGCGCACGCCACGGCTCACCGCCGGCCCGCCGAAGCGTTTCGCCCAGGCCATCGGCCTGGCGGTGAGCGCAACGGCGCTGGGATTCACGCTCGCCGGATGGACGGCCGCCGCGACCGCGACACTGGCCGTCCTCGTGGCGGCCGCGACCCTGGAGTCCGTGTTCGGTTTCTGCCTGGGCTGCCGGATCTTCAGCGTGCTCATGCGGTTGGGCGTCATCCCGGAGGACATCTGCGAGGAATGCGCGTCGGTCGGCCGCCGCTACGCGAAGGTGGCGCCGGCGGCGCTGAAGATCGAGCGCGCCGACGTCGGGCTGGTCACTCCCCGCCCGGGGTCCTAGGGCCGAGTTCGACGGAGTGGTCCGCAAAGCACAGAGCCCCAGGCCCGGGTGGGGCCTGGGGCTCTGTGCGGTCTACGCGTCGGCGGTGATCGTCGGCTTGAAGGCCGGACGCTTCGCCTCGAAGGCGGTGATGGCCGGCTCGTCGCGCAGGGTCAGGCCGATGTCGTCGAGGCCCTCCAGGAGGCGCCAGCGGGTGTAGTCGTCGACGGTGAACTGGTAGGTGTTCTCCCCCGCGGTGACGGTGCGGGACTCCAGGTCGACGGTGATCTCCAGGCCGGGTTCCGCCTCGAGCTGCTTCCACAGCAGCTCGATGTCGGATTCCTCCATCTGCGCGGCCAGCAGGCCGGCCTTGCCGGAGTTGCCGCGGAAGATGTCGGCGAAGCGAGGGGACAGCACGACGCGGAAGCCGTAGTCCATGAGCGCCCAGACGGCGTGCTCTCGGGAGGAGCCGGTGCCGAAGTCCGGGCCGGCGACGAGCACGGAGCCGTTGCGGTAGGGCTCCTGGTTGAGGACGAAGTTCTCGTCCTTGCGCCAGCCGGCGAACAATCCGTCCTCGAAGCCCGTGCGGGTGACGCGCTTGAGGTAGACCGCGGGGATGATCTGGTCGGTGTCGACGTTGGAGCGGGTCAGCGGGACGCCGACGCCGGTGTGGGTGGTGAACTTGTCCATGGTGGGCTCCTTACAGGTCGGCGGGGCTGGCGAGGTGGCCGAGGACGGCGGTGGCGGCGGCCACCGGCGGGGACACGAGGTGGGTGCGCCCGCCCGGGCCCTGGCGGCCCTCGAAGTTGCGGTTGGAGGTGGAGGCGGAGCGCTCGCCCGGCTTGAGCTGGTCCGGGTTCATGCCCAGGCACATGGAACAGCCGGCGGTGCGCCACTCGGCGCCGAATTCGGTGAAGATCTTGTCCAGGCCCTCTTCCTCGGCCTGCTGCTTGACCAGCGTGGAGGACGGAACGACGAGCATGCGGGTGCCCTCGGCGATGGTGCGGCCCTCGAGCACCTCGGCGGCGGCGCGCAGGTCCTCGATGCGGGCGTTGGTGCAGGAGCCGAGGAAGACGGTGTCGATGGCGATGTCGCGCAGCGGGGTGCCCGGCGTGAGGTCCATGTAGGTCAGCGCCTTCTCGGCGGCGGCCTTGTCACCCTCGTTGGTGAAGTCCTCCGGGTCAGGCACGGTGGCGCTCAGGGGCAGGCCCTGGCCGGGGTTGGTGCCCCAGGTGACGAAGGGGGTCAGGGCGGAGCCGTCGATCTCGACGACGGTGTCGAACTCCGCACCCTCGTCGGTGGGCAGCGTCTTCCAGTACTCGACCGCAGCGTCCCAGTCCGCGCCCTTGGGGGCGAACTCGCGGCCCTCGACGTAGTCGAAGGTCTTCTGGTCGGGGGCTACCATGCCGGCGCGGGCGCCGGCCTCGATGGACATGTTGCAGATGGTCATGCGGGCTTCCATGGACAGCGCCTGGATGGCCTCGCCGCGGTACTCGATGATGTGGCCCTGGCCGCCGCCGGTGCCGATCTGGGCGATGATGGCCAGGATCAGGTCCTTGGCGGTGACTCCCTCCTGCAGCTGGCCGGAGACCTCGATGGCCATGGTCTTGAAAGGCTTGAGGGGCAGCGTCTGGGTGGCCATGACGTGCTCGACCTCGGAGGTGCCGATGCCCATGGCGATGGAGCCGAACGCGCCGTGGGTGGAGGTGTGGGAGTCGCCGCAGACGATGGTCATTCCGGGCTGGGTGGCTCCCAGCTGCGGGCCGACGGTGTGGACGATGCCCTGCTTGACGTCGCCCATCGGGTGCAGGCGGATGCCGAACTCGGCGCAGTTCTTGCGCAGGGTCTCCACCTGGGTGCGGGAGGTCGCCTCCTTGATCTCCAGCAGGGAGCCGGAGACGATGCCCTCGGTGGGCACGTTGTGGTCCTCGGTGGCCAGGTGGAGGTCGGGGCGGCGGAGCTTGCGGCCGGCCAGGCGCAGTCCGTCGAAGGCCTGCGGGGAGGTCACCTCGTGGAGGAGCTGCAGGTCGATGTAGAGCAGGTCGGGCTCCCCGTTCTCGCCCTTGGCCACGATGTGGTCGTTCCACACCTTCTCGGCCAGCGTGAGCTTCTCGGCCATGGATGTCCACCTTTCCATCTGTGAAATCTCACCTTGTGAGATGTTAGTATCGCTGTATGGGACAGTATAGCGCAGTTTCCGGCATCAAGGTGCTCGACCGGGCAGTGGCCATCATGACGGCCGTGGCACCCCGCCCCCTCTCCCTCACCGAGCTGTGCGAGACCACCGGGCTCCCGCGCGCCACCGCCCACCGCCTGTCCACCGCCCTGGAGACCCACCGCATCCTCGCCCGCGGCGGGGACGGCCGCTGGATGACCGGCCCCGCTCTGGCTTCCCTGGGCAACGGCGGCAAGGACCACCTCATCGCCGCCGCCACACCCGTCATGGCCCGCCTGGTGGACACCACCGGCGAATCCGTGCAGCTCTACCAGCTCACCGGCACGTCGCGGACCTGCGTCGCCGCCCAGGAACCGCCCGTCGGCCTGCAGAACACCGTCCCCGTCGGCTCCCAGCTGCCGCTCACCTCCGGCTCCGCCGCCAAGGTGTTCCTCGCCTACGGCCCGTCGGGGCTGCGCGACTCCCTGCTTGCCGACGCCCGCTTCTCCCCCGCCGACCTCGACGACGTCCGGGACCGCGGGTGGAGCGAATCCGTCGCCGAGCGCGAGGTCGGCCTCGCCTCGCTGTCCGCCCCGGTGTTCACGCCGGCCGGGCAGCTCGTCGCCGTGATCTCCGTCTCCGGGCCCGCCGAGCGCCTGCGCCCCCACCCCGGGCAGAAATGGGGGGCGGACCTGGTGGACGCCGCGCGGGACCTCTCCGATTCGCTGTGACGCAGTAGACGTCGCCGGCGGCACAGATCGGCCTCACGCGGGGTTGAAAGAAGAGACAGAGCAAGTTCGCCCTCCCCCAAGGAGCCCGCCATGAACACCCGCCGCCTGAGCGCACTCACGGCCCTCGCCCTCACCGCCGCCCTCGGCGTGAGCGCCTGCACCACCCCGGAGGAGTCGGCCGCACCCGTGACCGTGACTGAGTCCGCCGCCCCCGCCGGCGAATACGAGTCCGCGGACCTCCTACGCCGCCTCATCGAGGAGGAGAAGGTCGCGCACGACCTCTACCTCGCCTTCGACGAGATGTACGGCGCCCGGGTCTTCGGAAACATCACCGGGGCCGAGGTCAGCCACCAGGACCAGGTCCTCGCCGTCATGGAGGACAAGGGGGTCGAGGATCCCCGGCTCGCCGAACCCGGGCAGTTCGTCGACCCCGAGCTGCAGACCCTCTACGACGACTTCCTCGAGCAGGGCAGCGCCAATCTCCCCGCCGCCTACCAGGTCGGCGTGGACTTCGAGGTGATGGACATCGCCGGGCTGGAGGAAGAGCTGGCGCAGGCACCCGAATCCGACACGGACCTGACCGGCCTGCTGGAGTACCTCATCAAGGGATCGAAGAACCACCTGGAGGCATTCCAGCGGCAGCTGGACCGTTAGATATCGATGTCGTCGAGCACCCCGGCCGGCCAGACCACGTTCTTCGCCAGCGGGATCTGGTGCGAGGCACTCTCGAGGATGTGCATGAAGTAGCCGGCGGTGTTCGGGATGGCGATGATGTCGCCGGCCCGCACCCCCTTCGGGAAGCGGATGCGCCGGCGCAGGATGAGTTCGTCCTCGATGCAGTAGGCGCCCACCAGGAAGGCCTCGACCTCCTCCCCGTCCGCGGCGTCGGTGACGTGGATCGGGTCGACGAGGTAGTCGTCGGAGGTGGTGCGGCACTGGGTGCGGTTCATCGCCAGACCGACCAGGGGCAGCCCGTCGCTGCGGGTCTTGACGAAGGCCACCTCCGCCAGGATCAGCCCGCAGCCGTCGAGCAGGCTGCGCCCCGGCTCCAGGTGCAGGCGCAGGTTCCGTGCCAGCATCTCTTCGGCGATGCCGTCGCCGAGGACCTGCTTCAGCCACCCGCCGCGCACCGGCGACTGGTGGTAGGGGTAGGTGGTGTTCAGCGGGTCGGACTTCCAGGTGAAGGGCCGGGCGTAGCCGTCGAGCACCGCCTGGCGGGCGGAGTGGTAGCCGCGCCACTGGTCCGCGTCGTCGAGGTAGCTCATGGGTACGCCGCCGCCGAGGTCGATGAAGTCGGGGGCGTGGCCGGCGTCGAGGAGGGCGTCGACAAGCGAGATGCACTCCCGCAGCGCGGTGGCACGGTCGGCCGCCGCGTAGCCGTGCAGGTGGACGTGCAGGCCGACGATGTCGACGCCGTCGACCGGGCCGGAGAGATGTTCCGCCCAGTCGCCGGAACGCTCGCCGAAGCGGGTGGGAGGAAGCGACGCGGGATCGGGGGCGACGCGGGGGGCGACCCTCGCGCGCCGGCTCCCGGCCAGGGCGGAGATCCGGTCGAGCTCGGCGCGCGAATCCGCGGAGACGGTCACCCCGTTGTCGATGGCCAGCTCCAGGAGCCGGTCGGGCTTGATGGCGGCGGAGAGGATGATCCGCTCCCCCGGCACGCCGCGGCCGAGCACCTGGGCGAGCTCGCGTTCGCTGGCCACGTCGACACCGTGCCCCGCGTCGCGGACGGTGTCGACGAAGGTGAGCGCCTTGTTGGCCTTGCGGGCGAAGAAGATGCGGGTGTCCACGCCCATCTGCGCGCCGGCGTCGACCAGCTCGGTGACGTTGTCGAGCATGGGCGACGGGTCGAGCACGTTGACGGGGCTGCCGAACTCGGCGATCAGGTCACGGCAGGCCGCCGGGTCGGCGCTCAACTCCGCGGCCCAGGGCTTTAGGCGGGCGGTCAGCGGCGGGATGCCGTGGGCGGCCTGCGGCCCGGGCACGACGCGGCGGGCCCAGCGCGGGAGGACGTCGTGGAGGGTGCGCGAGAGGGTGTCGTTGCCCAGGACCACGTCCTCGGTCATGCGCCCCACGGCGGCGAGGTGTTTCTGCCCGACGACGGTGCCGTCCGGCTCGACGTCCAGGCCCCGGGTGCCGGGCCGGATGCGCGCGTGGCCGGCGTCGACGAGCGCCTGGCACAGGGTGCCGGGCACCACACCGGGCGGCGGGATGACGGCGTCGACGACCACCGTGATGTCGAGCTCCCGGACGAGGTCAGCCAGGGGTTCGTTGCCGCGGTGCAGGTGGGAGGGGTCGACGCGCCCGGAGTCGATGAGTTCCTGCAGGTGCGCCATCGTCTCCGGGGGCGGCCCGAAGGCGACTCGCTCGAGGCGCCGGGCGAGCTCGCCGAAGCCGACGAGGCTGTCGCGGCCGTCGTAGGAGGCCCGCTCGACGATCGCCGGGTAGAGGTCGCGCCAGGCGATGCCGACGGCCCAGTTCGCGTGCGGCTCGCCGTCGTCTGTCCCGGCGAGCACCGCCGCCGGGTCCCCGTCCCGCCCGGCACGTGCCAGCAGCTGCCGCGCCACCGTCTCAAGCACGCCGGTCAGCTCCGGCAGATCGGCGACCCGGCGGATGCATTCCTGGCCGGCGGCGATAATGTCGGCGGCGTCGACTTCCCCGAGGTCGGGCTTGACCACCATGAACCGGCCGGTGCGGGTGACGGGGATGAACACCGCCGGCGAGCAGGCGCGGGTGATGTCGTGGAAGGTCAGGGCCGCCCCGCGGACGAGCACCCGGTCCTCGGGGCCGATCCCGGCGAGGTTCTCGGCCGGGTAGGGCGAGGCGATGAGGCGCACACCCTCGGGAAGGTCTGCGTGGGCGAGCGAGCCCGGCCAGTCGTCGGCGTGGCCGGTGGCCAGCAGGACCTCGTCAAAGAGCCCGCCCTCCACCCGCCATTGCCCGCCCGCGGGATCGATCTTCTCCACGCGCGCCTCGTGCCGGCTGAGGCTGCAGCGCGGGGGCACGTGCGCGGCGAGCGCGGCCCAAGATTCCGCGAGGAACCGGCCCACCAGGCGCCGCGGCGGAAAGGGGTCGTCGTGGACGGCGCGCCAGTCGTCGAAGCTGCCCAGCTGCGTCGTGATGGCCGAGGAGCGCACGTTGATCAGCCACTCCTCCGGTTGCCGCGGGTCGTACGCGGCCGGCCCGCCGTCGTCGAACACGTGCAACTCCACCGCCGCACCCCGTTCGCGCGCGAGCTCCAGCAGTTCCTCGGCCGCCCACAGGCCCCGCGGCCCGCCGCCGATGACAGCCACCTTCGTCACAGGTTCTCCTCCACCCAGTCGTCGTTGTAGATCGTGTCGAGGTATCCGGTACCGCTGTCGTGCAGAATGATCACGACCTCGCTGCCCGGCGCCAGCTCCGGAAGGAGCTTCTCGACGCCCGCGACCACCGCCCCGCCCGATGCCCCGGGCAGGATCGCCTCCAGACGGACCAGCCTACGTGCGGCGGCCACCGATTCGCGGTCGTTGATCCGCAGGACCCGGTGCGGGCGCACCGACTCCGCCAATTTGGGCACCATGCCCGCGCCGAAGCCGGGGAGGTGGCGTTCGCCGGCGCGGCCGTCGAAAAGCACGGAGCCCTCGGCGTCGACCGCGGTGACCCGGGTGGGCAGGTCGTGCGCGGCGATGTGGCGCAGGCAGCCGCCGACGGTGCCGGTGGTGCTCACCGCGACGACGAGATGGTCGGGCGCGTGGCCGAGCTGCCGGACGATCTCGGTCATGGTGCCCTCGTCGTGCGCCCGGAAGGCCGCGGGGTTGGAGTACTGGTCGAGGCAGGTGGCGCCGTCGATCTCGGTGAGCAGCTCCGCGACGCGGGCGCGCCGGGCGGTGAGCCAGTCCCCCGTCGCCGGGTCGGGCTCGGTCACCTCGTGGACGGTCGCGCCCAGCGCCTTCATGTGGGCGATGGTGGCCCGGTTGGTGCGCGGGTCCACGACGCAGTGGAAGGACCATCCCCCCAGCACGGCCTCCCGGGCGAGTGCCACACCGAGGTTGCCTGAGCTGGATTCGACCACGGTGTCCCCGGGCCTCAGGTCGCTGGCGGCGACCATGGCGTGGGCGGTGCGGTCCTTGGCACTGCCGCCGGGGTTGAAGAACTCGAGCTTCGCCCACACGGTGACGTCATGTCCGGCGGTGAGCCGGTCGAGCCGCACGAGCGGCGTGCCGCCGATGGTGTCGGCAATCGTGGGACCAGAGTTGGAAATCATGCGGGAAATCTTACGCGGGACTGAAGCGTTTAGGCAGGAGAGAAATAGTTCCCGCAGCTGGAGGTGATCATTCCCATACCCTGGGGGGTAAATTTCCGGGGTCTGCGGAGTTATATTCAGATCAACAGCCGCAGACCTCCCCGAGGAGACGTTGACCATGAAACTCACCCGCACATTCGGCGCAGCAGTTCTCGCCGGCTCACTGGCACTAACCACCGCACAGGCCGCGGAGGCCGCCGGACCCCGCCACGGACAGTCCGCACAGCAGGTGACGGGCATCCCCGCCGCCGCCTCCACCACCGTGGACGTCAACGCGGAACTGCGCTACCTCATCGAGGAGGAGAAGCTCGCCTACGACGTCTACCGGGCGATGTTCGACGCGCACGGCACCCGCATCTTCGACAACATCAGCAACAGCGAACTCACTCACCAGTCCGCCGTCCTCCCGCTCCTGGAGTCCCGCGGCCTCGCCGACCCCCGCCTCGGCGCCGGCGAGTTCAGCGACCCCGAACTGCAGACCCTCCACGACCAGCTCGTGGCCAAGGGCGTGCAGAGCCCGCGCGACGCCCTGGAGGTGGGCAAGGCGATCGAGGAGATGGATATCGCCGACCTGGAGCAGGTCATCGCCGGCCTCGGCCCCGAGGACGCCGACGTGAGGAACGTCATGGAAAACCTGCTCAAGGGATCCCGCAACCACCTCAACGCGTTCAACCGCCAGCTCGGTTAAACTGCTCCGCCAGCCCGGCCAGCTCCCTGTTCAGGGGCAGGCCGGGTATTCTCTTCTCCACCACCCTGCTGATCTGCGCGTACCACCACTGCTGCTGCTCCCTGGTGGAGTTGAAACGCTCCCACAGCCGGTCCCCCAACGCGGCATGGTCCTCCAGGATGGACATGAGGTTGTGCAGCTTGTCCGCGCACGCGATGAGCACGGACTCTTCCGGGGCACGGTGCTCCAGGTGATCCAGGTAGGCGTCGGCACGCGACTGCCAGCCCGGTAGCGAGTCGTCCTTGGTCAGGCCCAGCACGATCTCGGTGACCCTGTCGCCGAACTCCGCGCGCATCCGGGTTTCCGGGTAGACCTCGGGCACATCCTCCAGAGTGTCGTGCAGCAGTGCGGCGATGAGCACGTCCTCGTCCCCGGTCGCCTGCGACACCAGGTGCATCACCGCGTACAGGTGCGCGACGTACGGGATGCCCGAACCTTTGCGCACGTGGTCGCGGTGACTGACGGCCGCCGTGTCGATCGCCCTCATCAGGCGCGGGGTCAGACTCATCATGGTGGACTCCTGCCTCTAGTACTGGAC
Organism: Corynebacterium marinum DSM 44953; assembly: GCF_000835165.1. Lineage (NCBI taxonomy): Bacteria > Bacillati > Actinomycetota > Actinomycetes > Mycobacteriales > Corynebacteriaceae > Corynebacterium > Corynebacterium marinum. The sequence continues at coordinate 1,122,406 of NZ_CP007790.1, read as the reverse complement.
CCGGTCCGCCTTGTCCAGCCATTCGTCGAAGACCTCGCGCGCACGCGGATCGGGCGCGCGCTCGAACTCGATCCGCCGCTGATCGACCGGCTTAGCCAGCTCCCCGTAGATGAGGGAGTCGTCGAAACCGATCTCCGCGGCGTCGTCGCGGGTGTTGGCGAAGTAGACCTTCCCCAGCCTGGCCCAGTAGACCGCGCCCAGGCACATCGGGCAGGGCTCGCAGCTGGCGTAGAGCTCGCAGTCCGAGAGGTCGAAGCGGCCCAGCTCCCGCGCCGCACGCCGGATGGCCGTCATCTCCGCGTGGTTGGTCGGGTCATTGGTGCCCACCACCGTGTTATGGCCCTCCGCGAGGATCTGGCCGTCGCGGACGACCACCGCGCCGAAGGGCCCGCCGTCGCCGGCGAGCATCCCTTCCCGGGACAGGTCGATGGCGCGGGCCATGAAGTCGGGGTTCATGGGGACGATTATCCACGGGATCACGGCTGCGGGCAGAAAAAGAGGAAAGCCGGGTCTTCGGACCCGGCTTTCCTCTTTATCTTGTACCCCGTACGGGATTTGAACCCGTGTTACCGCCGTGAGAGGGCGGCGTCCTAGGCCCCTAGACGAACGGGGCTCGTTCGCTTTCATTGCGGCGTCCGTTGAGGACTTCATTACTGTAAACGCTGGAGGGTTTGGACTGCAAATCGCCAGTTCAGGACCTGAAAGCACGTCCCCGGCAACGGAAGAAACCCACCACTTTCGGTGGTGGGTTTCGAGGTGGTTCCGAACCGTGGACGGTGGTACTTCCACCACTTCCGACGTCGTTGCGAATGTTTCGTCGACCCGGGGTAATGATCCCGTCGTGGTCGCGTCCGCTGCAGTTCTGAGGAACTAGTTGTCGGGGGTTGGCCTGTCCGCTCCGTGGGGTCCGGTTGACTGCTGACGCTTCATATCGCTCCCGTTAGCTCCTGTACTTCGCGCATCCGTTGCGCTCTGGAAGTTCTGGATTATGGCGGTGCCGCTTATGAGAGGACGCCTGCGTCGCGTCCGGAGATATGGATAGTTCGACCTGCTGCCACATGCTCTCCTTCCGGTTGATCCTTCCGGGGAGTCTCGCTACCTTCTACCTGGTACCGGGTCTGAGGTGGAGCCTCTCCGCTTACCTGAAGCATATGTCAGCACGTTCCCGGGTTAAAAGGGATTTAACGAATCCGTTACTTGCTGTTACCCCCACCGCAATGTTTGCTGAGGTGCAATCCACACACCAAAAGTAAGGGCGGGGGTGAATCAGAAAAACTCCCGGACTCAAAAGAGTCCGGGAGTCATCTTCACTAATGTGTACCCCGTACGGGATTCGAACCCGTGTTACCGGCGTGAGAGGCCGGCGTCCTAGGCCTCTAGACGAACGGGGCTTAGCGACTTTTCTTCTCGCTGGCAGATTGCTCTGCAGCTGGCCTACCAGGACTCGAACCTAGAACGACGGTACCAGAAACCGCTGTGTTGCCAATTACACCATAGGCCATTGTGGAGTTGTCTCCTGTCACACTTCCTGACTGCGTTCATGTTTTTTCCCGCTGTCGCTCTGTGCAACGTGGATAACTATAACCACAAGGCTGCAACACTGACAAATCGCCAGCTCATAGATCATTTCCGTCAGCACGAGACCCGCCCCGGCCAGGAAAGGGCCACCTGACGGCACCCTGGAGCTATCTATCGAATTACGATATATTCTTATCGATACCCGTCAAGAAAGGCTCTCCCATGCCGTTACCAGTCACTACCCTGCTGCGGGGCATCCTCGTCGTCGGGTTCCTCGTCAGTCTCGCCGCCCAGATTGTGGTCGGCGGAGGCCTGCTCTTCGGCGACGGGACAGCCCCCCTGCCCGCCAAGGTGGTGCTGTCGGCCGCCGCGGTGCTCGGATTCGCCTGCGTCCAGGTGGCAATCGTCTCGGTGTGGCGCCTCGTGTCGCTGGTGCGGCAGAAGACGGTCTTCTCCCCTGTCGCTTTCCGCTGGGTCGACGCGATCATCGCCGCGATCGGCGGCGTGGCGTTCTTCGTGCTGCTGGCGGGCTACGTCGTCGCCGAGGTCGACGATGCTCCCGGCCTCATCCTGCTGTCAACGGTCTTCTCGCTGCTCATCGCCGGCGTCGCACTGATCGTCTACGTGCAGCGGATGCTCCTCGCGCAGGCCGCGGGTTTTTCCGCCGAGCTCGAGGCGGTCATCTGATGGCCATCGTGGTGGATATCGACGTCATGCTCGCGCGCCGGAAGATGGGTGTGGGCGAGCTGGCCGAGAAGGTCGGCATCACCCCGGCCAACCTCTCGGTGCTCAAGAACGGGCGGGCCAAGGCAGTTAGGTTCACCACCCTGGCCGCCTTGTGCGAGGCGCTGGACTGCCAGCCCGGGGAGCTGCTGCGCTACTCCCCCGACCTTCCCGTCCAGGACTAGGACGCCGGCGCGGCCTCGAAGGGCGTGGCGGCGCGGGCGGCGCGGAGACGGGCGAGCGTCGATTCGCGGCCGAGCAGCTCCATGGACTCGAACAGCGGCGGGGAGACGGCCTCGCCGGACACACCCACGCGCAGCGCGCCGAAGGCGACGCGCGGCTTGAGGCCGAGGTCCTCGATGAGCGCCGTGTTCAGGGCGGCCTCGATGCCCGGGGTCGTCCAGGTCTCCAGCCCCTCCAGCGCGGCGATGCCGGCGTCGAGCGGCTGGATCGCCGCCTCCTTGAGGTTCTTCTTGGCGGCCTTCTCGTTGAGCTTGAGGTCCTCGTCGGCGGTGACGAGGAACTTCAGCAGCCCGTAGGCCTCGGAGAGCGTCTTGATGCGCGTCTGCGTCAGCTCGGCGGCGAGCTTGAACTTGTCCGCCGGGTAGTCCGCGGGGAAGTCGGTGAACTCCGTGAGGTACGCGCGCAACCGCTCCTCGAACTCGTCGGCCGGAAGCAGACGGATGTGGTCGGCGTTGATCGCCTCGAGCTTCTTCTGGTCGAAGCGGGCGGGGTTGCCCAGCACGTCGGCGACGTCGAAGTTGGCCACGAGCTCCTCCACGCTGAAGATGTCGCGGTCGCCGGACAGGGACCATCCCAGCAGCGCGAGGTAGTTGAGCATGCCCTCGGGGATGATGCCGTTCTCGCGGTGCTGGAAGAGGTTGGACTGGGGGTCGCGCTTGGACAGCTTCTTGTTGCCCTCCCCCATGACGAAGGGAAGATGGCCGAACTCCGGGGTGAAATCGGTGACGCCGATGCGCTTGAGGGCCTCGTAGAGTGCCAGCTGCCGGGGGGTGGAGGCCAGCAGGTCCTCGCCGCGCAGGACGTGGGTGATGCGCATCAGCGCGTCGTCGACCGGGTTGACCAGGGTGTACAGCGGGGCACCGTTGGAGCGGGCGACCACGAAGTCGGGCTGGGTGGAGGACTTGAACTCGACCTCGCCGCGGACCAGATCGTTCCACTTCCAGTCCTGGTCGGGCATACGCAGGCGCCACACCGGCTGACGTCCCTCGGCCTCGTGGGCGGCGATCTGCTCCTCGCTCAGGGTGCGGTCGAAGTTGTCGTAGCCCAGCTTCGGATCCCGGCCGGCGGCCTTGTGACGCGCCTCGACCTCTTCGGCGGTGGAGTAGGCCGGGTAGACCTCGCCGGCGGCCTTGAGCTTCTCCAGGACGTCCGCGTAGATGTCCATGCGCTGGGACTGCCGGTAGGGCTCGTGCGGGCCGCCCTTCTCCACGCCCTCGTCCCAGTCCAGGCCGAGCCAGTTCATGGCGTCGAGAAGCGCTTCGTAGGACTCCTCGGAATCGCGGGCGGCATCGGTGTCCTCGATACGGAACACCATGGCGCCCTGGTTGTGGCGGGCGTAGGCCCAGTTGAACAGTGCGGTGCGCACCAGGCCCACGTGCGGGGTGCCGGTGGGCGAAGGGCAGAATCGAACACGAACGTCAGTCATGTCCGTCATGGTACTGGTCAGCCGAACTGCCGCGAGAGGAAGTCCCGCGCCAGGGCCGGGGCGTGGGCCGGCCACTGGTGGCCGGCGGACTCCGAGACCACCAGCTCCGTGTCTGCGCGGCAGCCCGACCAGGCCTGGTGGGTGGCGCCGATGGCGGGCAGCATCTGTCCGGTGGTCACCGGCTGGCAACCGTTGCGGGCTCCCCAACGCTGGAAGACCTCCCGGGTGGAGAGGAAGGGTGCGCCGTGGCGCACTCCGCCGTCGATGAGCGCGACGTCGTCGTTGGTGGCGTGGATGAGCATCACGGGCACTCCGCCGCCTGGGCAGCCCTCGTCGACCTGGTTGTAGAACATCCCGGCGACGCTCACCACCCCTGCCACCAGGTCCGGAGCCCGGCAGGCCAGGGCTGTGGCGAAGGCTCCGCCGTTGGAGTGGCCGATGGCGTAGACCCGCGCGCGGTCGACCGGGTGGTGCTCGGCGATCGCGTCGACGATGGCGCGGGCGTAGGCGGTGTCCTGTTCCAGGCTCGTGCGCGCGTAGGGCGCGCCGGCCCAGGCGTTGTCGACGCCGCGCGCATACGCGATGATCGCGTCGGAGCCGGGGCGCAGGCCGGTGCTTGCCGCCATCTCCTCGGGGGCGACGCCCCAACCGCCGAAGGCGAGCAGCACCGGGCGTGCCAGCGCCGGGTCGTAGTTCTCCGGCAGGGAGACCAGGACGTCCCGCTGCCCCACCGCCAGCGGAAAGGTCTGCCCGCCCACGCCCCGGCTGCTGCCCGGCAGGAGGGAGCTGGACGAGAACGGCTGGGCGGCGGCCGGGGGCGGCTGCAGGGTCCCCTGAGACAGAATCAGGGTGAACATCACCACGAGGGCCGGCAGGACGCGGCGGAGGCTCTTCGTTTGGTTCACGATAGGAAACAATAACAACGCGGACCCCCTCCAGCACGGCTTTTCACCGTTTGAAACTCAACCCAGGGCGGTGCATGACGGCACCTGCGCGACGAACTAGACTGTCTCGACATGTGTGCCCACCGACCTGTCACCGCGCCGGACTTTCTTCTGTCCAGGGCGCACGGCTCGGTGCGCACCCAGGGGTCTCTGGAAACTTTCACCGACCCCTGGGCGGCAATTGAGGCGCTCCGCTCCGGGCGTGTGCCCATCGTTGTCGGCGCCCTGCCCTTCGACCGGTCGGCTCCGGCCGCCCTGACCGTCCCGGAGCACGTCATCCGGGAGGACGGGCCCCTCGAACCCCACTCCTATTACCGGCAGGGCCCGGGCTCGGTGCTGCATGCGAGGATCGTCGGAGTGGATCCTGAACCGGAGGAGCACCTGCGCCGGGTGGAAGCGGCCGTGAGCACGATCCGTGCCTCGAAGCTGGAGAAAGTCGTCCTCGCCCGGGCGGTGGACATTGCTTTCAGCCCGGCGGTGGATCCGCTGCTGGTGGCCGCCCGGCTCATCGACAACTCCTACAACTGCGACGGTTTCATCGCGGACCTCAGCCCCGCCGGCCGGCCGGGCGACATGATCGTCGGCTCCTCCCCCGAGGTACTGGTCAAGCGTCAGGGCTCGACCGTCACGGCGTATCCGTTGGCGGGTTCAGCGCCACGGCAGGCGGACCCGGACGCCGACCTGGACGTCGGGAGGCGGCTCGCCGACTCCGCCAAGGACCTCGACGAGCACCGTTACGTCGTCGAGCACCTGCGGGAGAAGCTCGGCCCCTTCTGCGCCCATCTGTCCATCCCCGAACGTCCCGAAGTGACCCGCACCAACGAAATGTGGCACCTCGCCACGCCGATCGTGGGCACGCTGAAGGATCCGGCGGTCACCGCCCTGGAGCTGGCGGTGCACACGCACCCCACCCCGGCGATCTGCGGCACTCCCACGGACGCGGCGGAAGCACTCATCGAGACGGCCGAGGCCGACCGTGGTTTCTACGCCGGTGTCGTCGGCTGGTGCGATGATTCCGGCGACGGGGAGTACATGGTGGCGATCCGCTGCGCGGAGGTGACCGGCGACGGCCGCTTCGCCCGGGCGTGGGCCGGGGGCGGCATCGTCGCCGACTCGGACCCTGCGGAGGAACTCACCGAGACCACCGCGAAGCTGCGCACGATCCTGCGTTCGCTCGGGCTCTAACGCTCCGCGCGCAGGATGAGGTCCTCGTGGTGGTGCGCCCCGGCGCCGTGCGAGACGTCGCGGATGCTGCGCCGCAGCTCGGACCTGGCGGTGAGTCCCTCGAGGAGGGACTCCATGGCGGCGGGGTTCATCCGCCCGGGGCGCTGACCCTCCCAGTCGTGGTCGACCCACAGCAGCGTGCCGCCCGGGGCGAGCAGCTCCGCCAGCGCGCGCACCTCCCCGTCCGGGACGGGCGCGGGGAAATAGAAGGCGCAGATCAGGTCGAAACTCTGCCCGCCCGCGCCCGCCAGGAACTCCGACAGGGTGGCGGCCTCGAAGGTGATCTGCTTATCGACGCCGCGCCGTGCCGCCAGCTCACGCCCCCGTTCCACGGCCGCGGCCACCGGCTCGAGGGCGGTGACCTGCCAGCCGTGTTCGGCCAGCCAGACGGCGTCGGCCCCCTCGCCGGCGCCGATGTCGAGGACCCTGCCCGGCGTCAGGTCGGACGCCTCGTGGACCAGGGCCTCGTTCGGGTTGCCCGACCACTGGGGGCCGCCCGCGTAGAACTCGTCGAAATCTTCGTGGTGGCCGCCGTGGTCATGGTGCATGGTCAGGCGCGCTCCACCGGGTTGCGGAGGGTGCCCAGGCCGGCGACCTCGATCTCGATGACGTCGCCCGGGTTCATGGCCTCGGTGCCGGCCGGGGAGCCGGTGCAGATGACGTCTCCCGGGAGCAGGGTCATGGAGGCGGTGATGAATTCGATGATCTCGCCCATCTTCATGATCATCTGGTTGGAGTTGGAGTCCTGCTTGGTCTCCGTGACGCCGTTCTGGGTCAGGTGGGCCTTGATCGACAGGTTGTCCAGGTCGAAGGCGTCGATGTCGGTCTCGATCCACGGGCCGACCGGGCAGAAGGTGTCGATGCCCTTGGCGCGGGCCCACTGGCCGTCGGCGAACTGCAGGTCGCGGGAGGAGACGTCGTTGACGATGGTGAAGCCGCGGACGACGGACTTCCAGTCGGCGGCCTTGACGTTCTTGGCGACCTGGCCCACAACCACCGCGAGCTCGCCCTCGAACTCGACCTTGGTGGCGAACTCGGGGATCCGGATGGCGGCGTCCGGGCCGACGACCGCGGTCGGCGGCTTGAGGAACAGGGTCGGCGGCAGGTGCTCCGCGGACTCCTTGAACACCTCGGCGACGTGGTCGGCGTAGTTGCGGCCGATGGCCACGACCTTGCTCGGCAGGGTGGGTGCCAGCAGCTTCACGTCGGCCAGCGGCCACTCCCGGCCGGTGAATTCCGGCTCGGTGTACGGCGTGTCCTTGATCTCCTTGGCGACGAGGTCCTTGTCGTCCTGGCCGTCGATGACTACGAAACTGAAACCCTCAGGGTGGGCAATTCTTCCAAAGCGCATGGCGACAACTCTACAATGCGCGCCTTCCGCTCACCCCATGACGTCCTTCAACGTGGACATCGGCAGGGTGGCACGGTGCGCCAGGTACTGCTCCGCGCACGCCAGCGCGTCGGTGAGCGCGTTGTGGTTGTGGTAGTCCGGCAACCCGTAACGCTGGCGGACGCGGGCGAGCCGCAGGTCCTCCCCCCGGGGGTAGGTGCCCATCCGCTCCATGTGGCGGCGTTCGATGGCGAAGGTGTCCACCATGGGGACCTTCAGGGGGGCGTCGAAAAGCCGCTCGCAGGCGAGGGAGAGGAAGCCCTCCTCCATGGCGACGAAGTGGCCGAGCAGCACCCGCCCGGTCAGGGCCCGCAGCAGCTGCCCCACCGCGTCGGCGTGGTCGATGCCCGCCGCGATCTGGTCGTCGGTGAGCTGGTGGATCGTCGCGGATGAGCCCACCGTGAAACCTTCCGCCCCGCGCAGCACGACGTAGCCCGCGCCCGACAGGTCGATCCTGGTGCCGTCGACCGGGACCCAGCCGATCGAGACCAGCTGGTGCTTACCGGGTTTCAGGCCGGTGGTCTCCACGTCGACGGCGAGCAGCGGGAGCTCGTCGAGCGGGGTGTTGTCCGCGGGCGGCCGGGTGGCGTAGAACTCCTTGAGCGGGCCGGTCGCCTTGACCGCGGGATCGCTGCGGAACGGCCACATCAGATGTTCCTCACCGGATACTTCGACGCCAAAGCGTTCTGCATGTCCTTGATGATCTGGAAGCTGTCGCGCAGGTGCTCCCGGTCCATCTTGCCCAGCCTGTTCGGGTCGATCTGGTAGTCCGGCGTCACGTTCTCCCGCAGCTGGAGGGACTGGTGCCGCAGGGTGATTGAGCTGAGATAGTCGAAGGCGTCGACAAGATCCTGCGCGCCCTTGGCGGACACGCCGCCGGCGGCGGCGGCGTCGAGAAGCCGGCGCCTGGTGCCCAGTGCCGTCACGCCGCTGGACAGGGCGAACAGCCGGGCCATCTGGACGATGCCGGCCGTGCCCCCCTTCTTCACGTTGAGGGTGTTGGCGTACTCACCGGAGCGGTCGACGACTAGCCCGCGGAAAAACCCGAGGGGCGGCTCGCGCCGGGCGGCCAGCGCCGCCATGTGCGCGTGCATGCGGCGGGCTCCACGGGCCATGCCCACGGCGTTGTTGTGCACGGTGTCCCCCAGCCCGATGTCGCCCCAGATACCGCGGAAGTCGAAGAAGGTCTGGGCGTGCAGGAGCGCGTCCGGCTCCGGCGCGGTCACCCATACGTGGAAGGTGTCGATCCACTGGGACACCGTCATCCGCCACTGCGGGTTGGAGGCCATCATGTCCCCCGGGCACAGGACCTGGCCCGCGGTGTCCAGGCCGTTGCACACGTAGGAGCTCAACTCGGCGAAGTATTCGCCGTGCTCCGCCTCGACGTAGTCGTCGGACAGCACCATCGCGTTGTCCTGGTCGGAGGCCAGCCCCATCTCGCGCCGGCCCTGGGAACCCAGGACCACGAAGGTGTAGGGCACCGGGGGCGGGCCGAGCCGGTCCTCGCCCAGTTTGAGCAGGCGCCGGGCCAGGGCGTCGGCTGCGATCGTCATGATGCCGGAGGTCTCCTCGGAGGAGGCGCCGCGTTCGATGAAACGCACAGCCACCTCGGACGCCTGCGAATAGGCGTTGCGCAGCTCCTCCGGGGAGTTCCGCCGGGACAGGTCCGCGGTGAGGTAGATCGGGTCGTGCCGCAGCAGGCGCATGACGTCCGCGGTGGTGACGATGCCCGTCAGCTCCCCCTCGTCGACGATCGGGATGTGGTGGATGCGCATCTCCGCCATGATGATCATCGCCTCGAAGGCCAGGGTCTCGGAGGTGACGGTCCGCGGGTTCGGGGTCATGATCCCGGAGACCGGCAGCGAGCTGTCCAGGCCTTTGGCCACGACGCGCCCCCGCAGGTCGCGGTCCGTGACGATGCCCGACAGCCCACCGTTGCCGGTGATGAGCAGGGAGGACACCCGGTGCTGCTCCATCAGCTCGGCGGCTTCCCGGATGCTCGCCTCCGGGGCAATGGAGACGGGGTTGTCGATCTTGAAGTCGCCCAGCCGGGTCCGCAGGACATCCGTGGACTGGTCCTCGCGCAGTTCCGCCGCAGCCGCCCTGATGCGGAGAGACTGGGAGGAGAAGAAGCGCAGGATGTCGGGGTTGCGCTCGGTCAGCGCCAGGAACTCCTCCCGCGGAAGCATCAGCAGGAGGCTGTCCTCCACCGCCACCATGGTGTACCGGGAGGAGTTCTCCCCCACGAGCGTGGAGTAGCCGAAGCTGCGGCCCGCGTCGCGCCGGTCGAGGAGCACCCCGTCCTCGCCGAGGACGTCGACCGCGCCGGAACGGATGATGCGGAGATTGTCGTTGCCCTCCCCGTGCCGGATGATCGTCTCACCGCGGCGCACGTACTCCATGGTCATGTGCGCGGGCAGTTGATCCAGCTCCGCGTCGGGGAGGCGGGTGAAGGGCTCTATGTCAGCGATGAAGTCGCGGACCTCGTCGAGTTCGACCGTCATGGCCTCCAGCGTAGGTCCCCGCCGCCCGCCGGGCGGGGGTTTGCCGGAAAGGGGCTGGCCTACTGGTAGGAGACGAACCAGGGACGGGGTTCGATGCCGTAGGTCTGCTCCGGGGTGAAGGTGGGCTTGTCCTCGTCGATGAAGTTCTTCCACGCCATGAACCAGTCCTCGTCCAGCCCCTGGCGCACCGCGTCCCAGGTGGCGAACTTCTCCTCGGCGACCCCGTGGCCGTCGGCGTGGAGGATGAAGGCCAGCTCGGGGTGGTCGGTGTTGATCTGCTCGCGGTCGCGCAGCATCTGCATCTGGAACTGGTGGACGATCAGGCCCTTCTGCGGCAGGTCGTTGTCGCGCACGAGCTGGGCCAGCCAGTCGGCGACCTCGTTGATCTCCGCGGCCTCGGCGTGGCCGACGCGCTGGAGCGGCTGCTCGCCGGCCTGCAGGTTCCACTCGGGGTCCAGCGCCAGGCCCACGTTGGGCCGGGCGAGCAGTTCCTCGTAGACCTTGGCCTGCTCCAGGAAGCTGGCCTGGCCGGGCTGGAGGTCCAGGAAGGCGTAGCCGCCGGCCTCGGTGATCGCGTCGATGTAGCCGGTGAACTCGGCCGGGTCGCCGACGTTGGTGTACTTGCCGTCTTCGCCGGGGAACTCGGAGGCGACGGTGACGATGATCTCGAAGGCCGGGACGACCGGCAGCTCCTCCAGCGCCTGGTAGTTCTTGATGTGCTCCTCGACGCGCGCGACAGCCTCCGCCGGCGGCTGCTCGCCCATCACTCCGAGGTCCCCGCCCCAGGGGTGGCCGTAGAACGCGATCATGCGGCGGCCGGGGAAGACGAGGCCTCCGCCGCCGGGCAGCTCCCCGTTGGCGGCGAGTTCGACGGCGCGGTCGAAGCGTGCCTGGTCGCCGAACTGCTCGCCGAGGGCCAGGACGTCCTGCTCGGTGACCAGCGACATGGATTCGCTGGTCAGGCGCGGGTCCGGGTAGTCGAGGACGGTCAGTTCGGCACCGGCGGCGCGCGCTGTGGCGGCGGCGGCCACCGAGGTCTCCGGCGTCACCAGCACCGGCGGCATCGCATAGTCCGCCTCAGCCGGCTCGACACCCCCGAGCCCCTCGAGGCCCGCGGTCTCCCCGGGCGCCAGTGCGGCGATGTCCGCCACCGTGACGGGTTCGGGATTCTCGCCGGCGGGCGCGGTGATGATCTCGGGGCCCTCGGGCAGGGGGCCGGTCTCCCCCACCGCGATGATGCGCGTGGCGCCGAGGCGGTCGACCTCGGCGCTGTAGAGCGCGGCGTCGGCAAGCAGCGGCGCGCCCGCGGCGACGGCGATCTCCGCCGCGCGGCGCTGCTCGGCGGGCGCGGGGCCCGAGACGACGACGACGTCGGCGGATTCGAAGAGGCGGCCGACGGTGTCCGCGTCCGCGAGGACCTCGGAGGAGTCCATAGGGAGGGGCGACTGTCCCTCCTCGCCGTTCTCGCCTGCCGAGGTTGTGCACCCCGCCACCAGTGTGAGAGTGGTGGTCATGGCAATTGCGGCAGCCAGTCGCCTCATGGGGGCCCCTTCGGGTGGTGAACTTATGCGGTCGCGTTCACCCTACTTGAGGGCCGCGGCGATGCGGTCTCCGACATCCGTGGTGCGGATCCGGCCTTCCCGCTTCGCGACGTCCGCGGCCACCGCGGCCTCGATCCGCGCCGCGTTGTCCTCGTCCCCGAGGTGGCGCAGCAGCATGGCGGCGGAGAGGATCGCCGCCGTCGGATCGGCGATACCCTGGCCGGCGATGTCGGGGGCGGAGCCGTGGACCGGCTCGAACATCGACGGGTTGGCGCCGGTGGCGTCGATGTTGCCGGAGGCGGCCAGGCCGATGCCGCCGGAGATGGCGCCCGCCTCGTCGGTGATGATGTCGCCGAAGAGGTTGTCGGTGACGATGACGTCGAAACGCGAGGGGTCGGTCACCAGGTAGATGGTGGCGGCGTCGATGTGGGAGTAGTCGACGGTGACCTCCGGATACTCGGTGGCGACCTCGTCGACGGTGCGCTGCCAGAGGCCTCCGCCGTGGACCAGCACGTTGGTCTTGTGCACCAGGGTGAGGTGCTTGTTCCGGGTCATCGCCAGCTCGAAGGCGTACCGGACGACACGCTCGGCGCCGTAGCGGGTGTTCACGGAGGTCTCGTTGGCCACCTCGTGCGGGGTGCCCACGCGGATGGCGCCGCCGTTGCCGGTGTAGGCACCCTCGGTGCCCTCGCGCACGACGACGAAGTCGATCTCGCCGGGGTTCTTCAGCGGGGATTCGACCCCCTCGTAGAGCTTGGAGGGGCGCAGGTTGACGTGGTGGTCGAGTGCGAAACGCATCTTGAGCAGCAGGCCGCGCTCGAGGATTCCGGGCGGGACCTCGCCCGGGGCGCCGATCGCGCCCAGCAGGATGGCGTCGTGCTCGCGGAGGGAGGCCAGGTCAGCGTCGGTGAGGAGCTCGCCGTTGCGCAGGTAGCGGCGCGCGCCGAGGTCGTAGTCGGTGGTCTCGATGTCGTCGCGGACCGCGCGGAGGACCTTGAGGGCCTCGTCGGTGACCTCCGGGCCGATTCCGTCTCCGCCGATGACTGCAAGTTTCATTATGTGGGATCCCTTTCTCACCTGATGGACTTCATCCGAATCCTACCAGCCGCGCAGGGGCCGGCGGAGCGCTACCGGCGGTTGGGGCGCGGACGAAGGAGGAAGCCCCCCAGGATCAGGAGCGCACCGAAGAACACGAGGGCGACGCCGGCCCAGGTGGCGATTGTGCCGATCAGGCCCCAGCCGTAGACGTTGAGGAGCGTGCCGACGAGCATGTTGCCGTTGAACATGGTGTCGAAGCGCAGCAAATCCAGGGAAGCAGCTTCACGGGCAGTCCCGTACCGGGATGTGGAATCCGCGATCTCCTGGGCGACGAGGGCGGAAATGTCCTCTTCGGACGCCTGCGGGTTCCGGGCGGCGACCTCGCCGGTCAGTTCCGCCTGAACCTCAGAGTAGGCGGAGCCGATGCCGGAATAGGTGGCCTTTTCCGGCGGGAGACCCGAGGCGGCGCCGGAAGCGGCCATGTGGTCCTGGATGTAGCCGGCATAGGCCTTGGCATGGTTGCCGTTGGACATCAGTTCACCGGCGAAGGGGCGCAGTTCTTCGGCGGCATGCTGGTCGATGCGGCCGCCCGCAAGCTGACCGTCAATAGCTTCCGCGGTGGGCATGGTGATGTTCTGGCGGTCCATCTCCTCGGCGATGAAGCCGTCGGCGAAGCGACCGCCGGCCAGCGCGGCGATCCCCACGGCGAGGATGATGACACCGACGATGAGGGCGAGTGTTCGGTAGACGGTCCCGGTCAGGGAGCTGGAAGACGGGCCCGAAACGGAGCCGGCGACAGGCGGGAGGGAAACAGGCGCAACGACCTCTGTAATAGTAATACGTTTAGACGTAAATCGTATTATCTTATTGTCGCAAAATTTGTGGCGCACTTCTCAACGACGGCGGATGAGCGCGGCCGCGCCCGGCGAAAGCGCCGCTAGGAGGCGTCGGCGGCCCAGTCATGGGTGCGGCCGCGCTGGTACAGCAGCGGCCGGGCGTCGTCCCCGGTGCCGCACTCCGCCACCGAAATGGTGAGGATGGTGTGGTCCCCGCCCGGGAAGGCGTTGACGATCTCTCCGGCGAACCAGGCCGCGGCGCCGTCGATGAGCGCCACTCCGCGGCCCCGGCGGACGAGGTCCACCCCGGCGAAACGGTCGATACCGCGGACGGAGAACTGCCTGGCCAACCCGCCCTGCCCCTCGGCCAGCACGGAGACCCCGACAGGCGCGCCGACGGTGAGGTGGGGAAGGGATGTCGAGGAGTTGGCCACGCTGAGCACGACCATCGCCGGATCCAGCGACAGCGACGAGAAGGCGCTGACTGTGAGTCCGACGTCCTCTCCCTCGGAACGCGTGGTCACGATGGTGACCCCGGACGGGAAGGTGCCCACGGCCGCCTTCAGTTGGTCACCGGTCACGGTGAGATCGGCGCACGTCATCTGTCAGTTCTCCTTCTGTGCCTTCGCACGGGCCAGCTCCCACTTGAGCTGTGTCTCGGACGGCGACTGTACCGGGATGAAGGCGGCCTCACGGAAACGGCGCGACGCCGGGGAGCTCTGCGCGTACCCGGCACCGCCGGCCACGCGGACCTCCAGGGCAGCCGCGGCGGACGCGACCTCGGCGGCGGCCAGGCGCAGCTCGAGGAGCTTGACGCGGTCGACCACTGCGGCGTCGTCGAGCACCGCCGCAATGAGCTCCTGGGTGTGGATGAGATGGGTGACCTGGTCACGGACCCGCTCCACATCCTCCGTGAGAACCGCATTGATGCCGGTCAGACGGGTGGCGGCGGCGCTGATGGCGGCATCGGCCACGCCGAGGCACTCGGAGGTCTGCAGGATCATGAAGGTCGGGCGCACCGCGGAGATGAACGCCTCGAAGTCGCGGGAGAGGATCTGCCCCTCCGGGACGAAGACGTCCTCCAGAGTGACCCACGCGGAAGAGGTGGCGTTGAGGCCCAGCAGCGCGAACGGGGCGCCCAGGGTCACGCCCTCGGCGTCACCGTCGAAGGCCAGGAGCAGGCGCTCGCCGGCGGGGGTGCGGCCGGCGGTGACGATCACGGCGTCGTCGGCCAGGTTGGAGGCCCAGGCGAGGCGGCCGTTGAGCCGGATGCCGCCGTCGACCGGAGTGGCGGTCAGGTCGATGGTGCCGGCGCCGGCGGCCTCCTTGAAGGCGGGGGCCATACCGGTTACACCGGGACGCTCGCCTGTCTCCAGGGCCGGGAGGATGCGGTGGGCGTACTCGGTGCCCGCGGTCCGCAGGTAGGTGATGACCATGGTGTGGGCCCAGATGCCGAAGGCCACGGACAGATCCTCGCCGGCGATCTGACGCAGCTGACGGGCAGTGTCGCGCAGGCTGTCGCGGACGAACAGCTTCTGCGCGCCGAGCAGCTCCAGCCCGTAGCGGGCCGGGATCTGATTCTTGTCGACGGCCTTGGCGTTCTCGGAGATCTTCTCCAGGATGGCGGTGCTCATGCTCAGACCAGCTCAGAGGTCAGGTTCGCCGGGCGGGTGTAGGTGTTGACCACCGGGGACCACTTGATGGCGTCCTTCTGGATCTGGTCGAGGGTCTCACGGTCGGCGTCCCCCTCGAGGTCGATCTTCACGCGCACGTCGGACACGCCGGGACGCTTGTCCTCGGCGAGGTCGCCGACGCCCCAGGTCGGGGAGACGTCGATGTCGGACTCGATGTCGATGTCGATCTTGGTCAGGGTGACGCCGCGGTGCGTGGCGATGGCCTGGATGCCGACCGAGATGCACGCAGCCAGTCCGGCCTGGGCGATCTCGGTGGGGTTGGGGGCGGTGTCGTCGCCCAGCAGGGCCGGCGGCTCGGAGACCAGGACCGGCTCCAGGTTGCGCACCCGGGTGTAGTTGCGGAACTTGCCGTCGGCCTCAGTGTGGGTGCGGATGACCTTGCGCCCACCCTCGGGGTTGTTGATGTTCTTCTCCGCGAGCTGGGAGAGCTTCTCGGCGTCAATGGGCTCGAGGGGCTGACCGGGCTGGCGGTTCGGGGTGAGGTCGGACATGGTTGTCTCCTATGTGCGCGAACGGGCTTTACTTTCAGAGAGACTAACCCATCTTGTATATAATTGCCATACCGATCAGTCTGTTTAGTCGGTCCGGTCTGTCCACTATGCGCATCAACCAGGACTTTTCGTGGCACTAGACATGAATAAAAGGCCCTCGCCGCGCATGTGCGGCGGGGGCCTTTCGGGGTCCGAAGACCGGTCAGTCTAGTCCAGGTCGAGCTGGACGGACGCGGATGCGCCCAGGGACTCGGCGATCTGCTTCTCCAGGGACGCCGGGACCTCGGCGTCGACGCGCAGGATGAGGATCGCGCCGTCGCCCTTGGCGGCCTGGGTCAGGGCGGCCGCCTCGATGTTGATTCCGGCCTCGCCGAGCTGGGAACCGACCTTGCCCAGGGCTCCCGGGGCATCGGTGTACTCGAGGAAGAGGTTACGGCCCTCGGCGCGCATGTCGAGGCCGCGCTCGTCGATACGCACGATCTTCTCCACGCGGTCCAGGCCGGTGAGGGCGCCGGCCACGGTGCGGGAGGTGCCGTCCGCGCCGATGACCTTGACCTCGACGGAGGAGCGGTGGGTGGTGGATTCGGTGGCGGTACCGACCTTGTAGCCCAGGCCGCGGGTCTCGGCGATGGTCGGGGCGTTGACGAAGGTGACCGGCTCGTCGGTGGTGGCCGAGAACAGGCCGCGGACGGCGGAGAGACCGAGCACGGACAGGTCGTCCTCGGTGGACAGCTCGCCGCGGGCCTCGACCTCGAGGTCGACGGGCGCCGAGCCGAGCAGCTGACCGGCCAGGAGGCCCAGCTTGCGGGTGAGATCCAGCCACAGGGCGACCTCTTCGCCGACACGGCCGCCGGAGACGTTGACGGCGTCCGGCACGAACTCGCCGGCCAGGGCCTTGAGCACGGAAGCGGCGACGTCGGTGCCCGCGCGGTCCTGGGCCTCCTCGGTGGAAGCACCCAGGTGCGGGGTGACGACAACCTGCGGCAGCTCGAACAGCGGGGAATCGGTGCACGGCTCGGTGGAGAACACGTCGAAGCCCGCGCCCCAGATGTGGCCCGACCGGATGGCGTCCGCCAGCGCCTGCTCATCGACCAGGCCGCCGCGGGCGGCGTTGATGATGATCTGGCCCTTCTTCGACTTCGCGAGCAGCTCGGCGTTGAACATGCCGGCCGTCTCCTTGGTCTTGGGCAGGTGGATGGTGATGATGTCCGCGCGGGAGACGAGCTCGTCCAGCTCGACGAGCTCGACGCCCAGCTGCGCGGCGCGGG
Source organism: Corynebacterium marinum DSM 44953 (assembly GCF_000835165.1). Taxonomy (NCBI): domain Bacteria; kingdom Bacillati; phylum Actinomycetota; class Actinomycetes; order Mycobacteriales; family Corynebacteriaceae; genus Corynebacterium; species Corynebacterium marinum. The sequence continues at coordinate 1,105,566 of NZ_CP007790.1, read as the reverse complement.
TCGGGTTCGCGTAGGGGTCGTAGGCGATGATTTCGGTCTCGAAGGCTGCCAGGCGCTGGGCGAACAGCTGGCCGATGTGGCCGAAGCCGACGACGCCGATGGTCTTGCCGAAGATCTCGACGCCCTTGAAGGAGGAGCGCTTCCACTCGCCCTGGCGCAGGGTCGCGTCGGCGGCGGGGATCTGGCGCACGGTGGCCATGAGCAGTGCGACGGCGTGCTCGCAGGCGGAGTGGATGTTGGAGGTCGGAGCGTTGACGACCATGACACCGCGCTCGGTGGCGGCGTCGATGTCGACGTTGTCCAGGCCGACGCCGGCACGGCCGACGATCTTCAGCTTCGGGGCCGCCTCGAGGACCTCGCGGGTGACGGTGGTCGCGGAACGGACCAGCAGTGCGTCAGCCTCCGGGACGGCGGCCAGCAGCTCCGGGGTGTTCGGACCATCGACCCAGCGCACCTCCACAGCGTCTCCGAGCGCGTCTACGGTGGACGGTGCCAGTTTGTCGGCAATAAGGACGACGGGCTTGCTCACGGGTGTGTACTCCTGCTTCATTAATGAGGGCGTGGAACGAATGACACTTTAGTCGGTGGACTTTGACGCCGTGCCATGACCTGCCTATTTATGAGCCACGCCACGTCCACGCCACCCCCGTTCACTCCCGGAAGGCGTCGGGCCCCTCGTCGCCGGCACCGTAATCGCGGTCGTCGACGTCCCTGACCACGGGCTTGCCCATCGCGTGCTCCACCATCCCGAGGAACCTGGACCGGCGGTCCCGGAGGAAACCGTGGAAATCGGAGCGGTGCAGCAGGACCGGGTCGAGCTCGTGGGTGGCCAGGACGGTGTCGAAGTCTGCGTCGTCGAGCAGCGACTTCGTCTGCACCCGGGAGAGATACTGCGTGGGCGGGTAACTCTCGATGACCACCTCGGTGCGCTTGCCCATGGGAGTGCGGTTGAGCACGCTGTCCGCCACGACCGGTTCGATGCCGTTGTCCCGGCACCATTCGGAGGGGAACACCCGGTGGAAACCGGGTTGCAGCTCAGTGAAGGTCCACCGGTCGAAGGGTTGGGAGGTGCGCCAGTCCCGAGCACCGCGACCCATGAGCAGGGCGTAGATCCCCTGGTAGACGCCGGAGTTCTCCCGCACCGAGAACAGCCGCGACTCGGAGAATGTGGCGTCCCGGATGGTCTTGGGGACCTCGGCGGAGACGTCGCAGACCCACTCGGTCACCTGGTCGACGTCCCGGGCCGCCCGGTTGGTCACCGCCGCCGAGCCGTAGAGCTCGCCGAAGATGCCGCACCAGAACCACTGGTTGAGCCTGTCCCACGCCCGGGCCGACGCCAGCGCCTTCGGGGTCTCGGCGAGGCGGGCGAAGATGACCGCCAGCGGAATGAGCTGGGCATTGTACGGCAGCTGCCCGATGGTGAACATGCACCGCTGGGAGAGGAACTCCGCGGTCTCGCGGAAGGTGATCCGCAGCTCGGCCCGCGCCGCAAGGTAGTCCGCCAGGGTGAGGTTGAGGATGTCCTCCCGCTGCCCCTTCGCATGGCCCTGGCGCGAGGTGACCAGAAGGGAGACGGCGGTGAGGAAATCGGTCCGGTCGATCCGGTCGAGCACCGGGTACCGGCGCAGATCGCGGACCGTCTCCTCCCAGTCCCCCGCCATGGAGAAGTCTGGGTCCTCCGTGGCGAACACCGCCGTGAGCAGCTCGAACACGTCCATCTGGAGGCCGGCGGAATTGGCCTGGGCAAAGATGGACCCGATACCCGTCTGGGCGGTCTCCCTGGCCAGGCGGATCATCGGGATGTCGTAGGCCGCGAGGGGCTTGATCACGCGGTCGTAGAAGCGTTTCACGTCCTCCCGGGCGCCCGGGTCGTGGGCGGCGACATCGAAGAGCAGGTCCGTGCCCGACTCCCAGAGCAGCGCGGACACGGGGATGCAACCGTGCTCCACCGCGGCCCCGCGGTCGGTGATGCCCCCGGGGACCTCCGGCCCGAAGTGGGAGCGGACCGTCCCGTCCTCGTCGACGGAGAACACCGCCTCGTCGGGCATCACCTCGGATTCCACCGCCCGGGAGACGTCCACGAAGAAGGTGCGGCGGATCCGCTTGGAACGGAAATCGACGGTGTCCACCGCGCCGTCCCCGCGCAGGCAGTGGTAGAGGGTGGTGAGGCGCTGCTGGCCGTCGAGCAGCAGCAGCCCCGGGGAGGAGGTCGGCGCGGGCGCTCCGGCGATCGGCCGCGGCCGGAATCGCGTGGGGGTATTCCGGGTGTCGAGGGAGAGCAGCGAGCCGACGGGGTAGCCCCGCAGCACGGTGACCAGGAGCGCGCGGATGCGGTCGACGTCCCAGGCGTAGGAACGTTGAAAATCCGGGAGCTGCAGATCCCCGCGGTCGATGCGCGCGAAAAGATCCGGCAGGTCGTAGCTCGGCGTGGTGAAACCCATGGCGATGAGTCTATCCCCGGCCGACCGGCGCCGCTGCGCCGGTCGGCGAATGATATCTGGACAGATCGCCGAACCGACCTGTATGGTGACAGAGTCAAAGACAAGACCGTTCTGTCTATACATTCTGAACCGGAGGTTCCACGTGGCCGCACTCACCCGGCGCACCTTCCTCGGCGCCACCGCCCTCGGCACACTCGGGGTCCTCGGCGGCCGCGCCGTAGGTGCCGTGCCGTCCGGCCCGGATCCCGGCCCCGGGGACACCGTCACCATCGGTTACGTCCCCATCGCGTGCTCCTCCCCGCTGCTCGCCGCCGACGCTCTCGGCGCTTTTCAGCGGCGTGGCCTCGACGTCCGGCTCCGCCGCTTCGCCGGCTGGGCCGACCTGTGGTCCGCCTACCTCACCGGCCAGCTGCACGTCACCCACATGCTCTCCCCCATGGCCGTGACGCCGACCTCCCGGCCCACCTCGCTCGCCTACACCCTCAACACCAACGGCCAGGCCGTCACCATCGCCTCCCGCCTCCACTCCGAGGTCTCCGGCCTGGCCGACCTGCGCGGGCGGGTCATCGGCATCCCCTTCGAGCACTCCATCCATTCGCTGCTGCTGCGCGACCAGCTCGCCGCCCACGGCGTCGACCCCGTCGCCGACCTGGAGCTACGCCTCCTGCGCCCGGCCGACATGGTCGCCCAGCTCGAGGTCGGCGGCATCGACGGGTTCATCGGCCCGGAGCCCTTCAACCAGCGCGCCCTGGCCACCGGTTCCGGCCGTGTCCTGCACATGACCAAGGAATTCTGGGACCGCCACCCCTGCTGCGCCGTCGCCATGGGCGAGGACTGGAGGCAGGCACATCCGGACCAGGCCCTCGCCGTCACCGACGCTTTGGCCGAGGCATCCTCCTTCCTCAACGCCCCGGGCAACCACGCCGAGGCCGCCAGCATGCTCTCGCGCGAGATCTACCTCAACCAGCCCGCCGCCCTCATCTCCCCCGTCCTGCAGGGCGCGTACCGGAACTGGGCCGGCGAGGACGTCGTCGACCCCGAGCGCATCCACTTCGGCGACTCCACCGACCCCGCCGCCACCGCCTGGATGCGCGAACAGCTCACCCGTTGGGAGCTCGCATGACCGACCGCCTGAAGGCCGGACTCCTCGGTCTGGTTCTGTTTGTCCTGTTCATCCTCGGCTGGCAGGGCGCGGTCTCCACCGGCCTGATCGCCGACCTCGCCCCCACCCCAGGCGGTGTGTGGACGCGCGGCGTCGAGATCCTCTCCGACCCCTTCTACCGGGAGGGCCCGGGCAGCGTCGGAATCTTCTGGCACCTGCTCACCAGCCTGCAGCGGGTGGTCGTCGGCTTCCTCATCGCCGCGGTGATCGCCATCCCGCTGGGCTTCCTCCTCGGCCGGGTGCAGATCCTGCGCTGGGCCGTCGACCCCCTCATCCAGATCCTCCGGCCGGTCTCCCCGCTCGCGTGGCTGCCCATCGGCCTCGCCCTGCTCCTCGACGCCGAGCGCACCGCCGTCTTCGTCATCGTCCTGTCCGCGTTGTGGCCGATCCTCATCAACACCATCGACGCGGTCCTCCACATCCACCCGACCTACCTCAAACTGACCACCACCCTGGGCACGCCCCTGTGGTTGGCGGTCACCCGGGTCTGGCTGCCGGCCACCCTGCCCGGCATCATCACGGGCCTGCGACTGTCCCTGTCCACCTCGTGGCTGGTCATCATCGCCGCGGAGATGCTCGTCGGCGGCCAGGGCATCGGCTTCTTCGTGTGGAACATGTGGAACCGCCTGGATATCGACGCCATCGTCGTCGCCATCGTCCTCATCGGCCTGACCGGCCTCATCCTCGACCACCTCATCGGAGCACTGCAGAAGACGGTCCGCTATGACTAACACCATTACCCTCGAGCAGATCACCCGCTCCTACGGCCCCACCCGCATCATCGCGCCGACCTCCGTCGACGTCGCCCCGGGCCAGTTCGTCTCCCTCCTCGGCCCCTCCGGCTGCGGGAAATCGACGATCCTGTCCATGATCGCCGGCCTCGACCAGCCCTCCACCGGCGAAGTCACCGTCGGGGGGCGCAGCGCCGTCGTCTTCCAGGACCACGCCCTGCTCCCCTGGCTCACCGCCCGCGGCAACATCGAATTCGGCCTGCGCTCCGTCCGACCGGAACTCTCCGCCGCCGAACGCCGTGAGATCGCCGACCGGCACCTGGACCTGGTGGGCCTCGCCCACGCCGCCGACCGCCGCCCCGCCCGCCTCTCCGGCGGAATGCAGCAGCGCGTCGGCATCGCCCGCGCCTTCGCCGTCGAACCCGAGATCCTGCTTCTCGACGAACCTTTCGGCGCCCTCGACGCCCTCACCCGCCGCGAACTCCAGCTGGAGCTGCTGGGCCTCTGGGAGGCGGACCGCCGCACCGTCGTCATGGTCACCCACGACGTCGACGAGGCGATCCTGCTCTCCGACCGCATCCTGGTGATGTCGCCCTCCCCCGACGCCACCGTCATCGCCGACATCGCGGTGGATCTTCCCCGCCCCCGCCATGATGTCGAGCCCCCCGCCGAGCTGCGACGCGAACTGCTGGGGCTGTTGCATCCGAGGTCCGCTTAGGCTGCGGGCCTCGACCGGCCCTGAACCCGGGGTTTCTGGTTGTCCCCTGCGCAGATGCGGCGGGGACAACCAGAAACCCCGGGTTCAGGGCGTGGGGCGGACAGACAGAAAGGCCCCCGGGCAGGAGCCCGGGAGCCTGTTCTGACGATCGCGACTGTTTAGGCGGTCGCGGTGAGCGGGTTCTTGACCCAGCTCATGAGGTCGCGCAGCTTGGCGCCGGTCTCCTCGATCGGGTGCTCGGCGTACTGCTTACGCAGGCCCTCGAGCTCCGTGTTGCCGTTCTCGACGTTGGCGATGAGGCGCTTGGTGAAGGTGCCGTCCTGGATGTCGGTCAGGATGTCCTTCATGCGGAGCTTGGTGTCGGCGTCGATGACGCGCGGGCCGGAGAGGTAGCCGCCGAACTCTGCGGTGTCGGAGACCGAGTAGTTCATGTTGGCGATGCCGCCCTCGAACATCAGGTCGACGATGAGCTTGAGCTCGTGGAGGACCTCGAAGTAGGCCATCTCCGGCTCGTAGCCGGCCTCGGTGAGGACCTCGAAGCCGGTCTTGACGAGCTCCTCGGTGCCACCGCAGAGGACAGCCTGCTCGCCGAAGAGGTCGGTGACGGTCTCGGCCTCGAAGGTGGTGGGGATGACGCCCGCGCGGGCGCCACCGATGGCCGCGGCGTAGGACAGTGCCAGCGCCTGGCCGTCGCCCTTCGGGTCCTGGTCGATGGCGATGAGGCAGGGGACGCCCTTGCCGTCGACGAACTGGCGGCGGACGAGGTGGCCCGGGCCCTTCGGGGCGACCATGCCGACGACGACGTTGTCGGCCGGCTTGATCAGGTCGAAGTGGATGTTCAGGCCGTGGCCGAAGAGCAGTGCGTCGCCGTCGTTGAGGTTCGGCTCGATGTCGTTGGTGAAGATGGAGGCCTGGGAGGTGTCCGGGGCCAGCAGCATGATGACGTCGGCCCAGCGGGAAGCGTCGGCGTTGTTCTTGACCTCGAAGCCGGCCTCCTTGGCCTTCTCGGCGGACTTGGAGCCGTCGCGCAGGCCGATGACGACCTCGACACCGGAGTCACGGAGGTTCTGGGCGTGGGCGTGGCCCTGGGAGCCGTAGCCGATGATGGCGACCTTGCGGCCCTGGATCAGGGAGAGGTCTGCGTCAGCGTCGTAAAGCAGTTCAATAGCCATGGGAGAAATTCTCGCCTTTCGTTTTATACAGATGCTGATGTTGTTTGTACCACATCATGAGACAGGACTACCCCACCAGGTGGACTTAATATCCAGACCGTCTCACCAGGTGGGATTTTCTTGGGTTTTATTTGGAGGGTGCCATCGTCTTCGGGCCGCGGTTGAGCGCGATCTGTCCGGACTGGACGAGTTCGCGCACGCCGAAGGGCTCGAGAACCTCCAGCAGCGCACGGAGCTTGCCCGGGGTGCCGGTGGCCTCGATGACGACGGAATCCTGCGCGACGTCGACGACGCGGGCGCGGAAGATGTTCGCGGCGTCGACCACCTGCGGGCGGTTGGTGTTGTCCGCGTTGACCTTCACCAGCATAATGCCGCGGGCGATGGTGGAGTCCTCCTCGAGGCGGACGACCTTGAGCACCGGGATGATCTTGTTCAGCTGCTTGGTCACCTGCTCGATGACCAGCTCGTTGGCGTCGACCACGATCGTGATGCGGTTGATTCCCGCGGTTTCGGTGTTCGCCGAGACCAGCGAGACGAGGTTGTAGCCGCGGCGGGTGAACATGCCGGCCACGCGCGAGATGATGCCGTCGACGTCCTGGACGAGGACGCTGAGCGTGTTGCGGACGATATCGGTGGGAGCCATGTTCCTAGTTCTCCTTCTGCTCGAACGACTCGTCGATGACCTCATCGATGGCGGCCGGGGACTCACCGGCGGACTCTTCCTCGTCGAAGAACGGGCGCAGGCCGCGCGCGTACTCGATGTCCGAGTTGGAGGCGCCTGCGGCGACCATGGGCCAGACCTGCGCGTCCTCGCCGACGATGAACTCGACGACGACGGGGCGGTCGTTGATCTCGCGCGCCTTCTGGATCGCCGGGATGACCTCCTCTGCCTTGGTCACCCGGATCGCGGCGCAGCCGAGCGCCTCGGAGAGCTGGACGAAGTCCGGGACGTAGGTGTCGCCGGAGCCCAGCTTGGTGTTGGAGTAGCGGCCCTCGTAGAACAGGGTCTGCCACTGGCGGACCATGCCCAGGTTGCCGTTGTTGATGAGGGCGACCTTGATCGGGAAGTCCTCGACGGCGGCGGTGGTCAGCTCCTGGTTGGTCATCTGGAAGCAACCGTCGCCGTCGATGGCCCAGACCTCCTTGTCCGGCAGGCCGGCCTTCGCGCCCATGGCGGCGGGCACGGCGTAGCCCATGGTGCCCAGGCCGCCGGAGTTGAGCCAGGTGCGCGGCTGCTCGAAGTCGATGAACTGCGCTGCCCACATCTGGTGCTGGCCGACGCCGGCGACGTAGATGGCGTCCGGCCCGACCTCCTTCGACAGCGTCTCGATGACGAACTGCGGGGAGAGCATGCCGTCGGACTGCTCCTCGTAACCCCGCGGGAAGCGCCCCTTGAGCTCGGTGAGGTACTCGACCCACGGGCCGACGGCCGGTGTGTTGAGGTTCTTCTGGGAGCGGTAGGTGCGCAGCAAAGCGGAGAGGACCTCCCGGGCGTCGCCGACGATCGGGACGGCGACCTCGCGGATCTTGCCGATCTCGGCCGGATCGATGTCCGCGTGGATGACCTTGGCGTCCGGGGCGAAGTACTCGAGGTTGCCGGTGACGCGGTCGTCGAAACGCGCGCCGATGGCGATGAGCAGGTCGGAACGCTGCATCGCACCGATGGCCGGGACGGTGCCGTGCATGCCGGGCATACCCATGTGCAGCGGGTGGGACTCCGGGAAAGCGCCCAGTGCCATCAGGGTGGTCACGACCGGGATGCCCGTGTACTCGGCGAACTCCAGCAGCTCCCGGTTGGCGTCGGCCTTGATGACACCGCCGCCGATGTAGAGGCAGGGACGCTCAGCCTCGGAGATGAGCTGGACCGCCTGGGTGATCTGGCGGGAGTGCGGCGTGGTGACCGGCTTGTAGCCCGGCAGGTCCATCTTCGGCGGCCAGACGAAGTCGAACTCCGCGTTCTGGATGTCCTTCGGGACGTCCACCAGGACCGGGCCCGGGCGCCCCGTCAGCGCGAGGTGGAATGCCTCGGCCAGGGTGCGGGCGATGTCGTTGGGGTCGGTGACCATGAAGTTGTGCTTCGTGATCGGCATGGTGATTCCCCGGATGTCCGCCTCCTGGAAGGCGTCCGTGCCCAGCAGGCTCCGGCCGACCTGGCCCGTGATGGCGACCATCGGGACGGAGTCCAGATTGGCGTCGGCCAGCGGGGTGACCAGGTTGGTCGCGCCCGGGCCGGAGGTGGCGATGCACACGCCGACCTTGCCGGTGACCTGGGCGTAACCGGTGGCGGCGTGGCCCGAGCCCTGCTCATGGCGCACCAGCACGTGACGCAGCCTGGTGGACGAGAACAGGGGATCGTACAGGGGGAGGATGGCTCCTCCGGGCAGGCCGAAGACGATATCGGTGCCCAGCTCCTCGAGGGACCTGACGATCGCCTGGGCACCGGTCATCCGCTCCGGGGCGGCTGCCGCACCCGGGGCCTTCTTGGCGACCGTGGCCGGGGTGGGCGATTGCGAAGCTGCCACGTTATTTAGCTCCTAATTCACAAGGACAATGCAGTTGGGGACGCTGTCCGGGAGCCGACCCCCCTGGTGCGGGGCGGCGACGCCGGACGGCGGGCGGCGACAAAAGTTGTCTGTGACCATTGTTGACCACTGATGACCACTAATGACAAAGCCCCCGAACAGGCACTGATGGTGGGTGCTGTCGAGGGCGCTTGTCGATACGACCGGGTAGCGAGTCGTTACGGCAGGCGCCGCGCAGCTACTACCACGAGTCGAATGTTGATCATGGTCACGATCATACACACCGATTTTGCGGAAGTCGTATCGTGGTCGGCATGCCCGTCACCTATCTACTCACCAGTGCCTGGCGGTGGGTCGCCGATGTGGGCCTCACCCTCGCGATCCTGCTCGTCATCGCCCTCCTTATCCCTCGTGTCGCCCGCTTCGCCCAGCGATGGCTGGCCCACGGCATCGAGGAGAACACCGACGCGGACGAGTCGAAGGCACGGCTGGCCCTGACCGGCGTGGCCGTCTACATCGCCCAGATCATCGCCTTCTTCGTGCTGCTGGTTTTTCTCCTGCAGACCCTCGGCTTCTCCCTGGCCGGCGCCGCCATCCCCGCCACCGTGGTCTCCGCGGCCGTCGGCTTCGGCGCGCAGTCGATCATCGCCGACTTCCTCGCCGGCCTGTTCATCCTCACGGAGAAACAGTTCGGCGTCGGCGACTGGGTCCGCTTCGAGGGCAACGGCATCGTCGTCGAAGGCACCGTCATCCAGGTCACGATGCGCGCCACCCGCATCCGCACACTCGCGCAGGAGACGGTCATCGTCTCCAACTCCACCGCCCGGGTGGCCATCAACTCCTCCAACTACTGGTCCCGCGCCGTCGTGGTCATGCCCGTCCCCCTGTTGGGATCCACCGACACGAAGGAGGCCATCGACCGCTCCGAAGCCGCCACCCGCCGCGCCCTGCGCCGCCCGGATGTGGCGAAGGAGCTCATCGGCGAACTCGACGTCCACCCGGCGGTCAACGTCACACCACCGGCGACCGTCGGCATGCCGTGGACCATGGACATGCGCTTCATGATCCAGGTCCAGGCAGGCTCCCAGTGGCTGGTCGAACGCGCCATCCGCGCCGAGATCCTCGACGAGTTCTGGAGCGAGTACGGTTCCGCCCCGACCATCACCGGCGACGTGAAGGACCGCGTCGAGTCGGTCACCACCCGAGCCATGTCCGGCGCCCCGCTCATCGACGCCCCCATGCCCGGCGTCCACGACTCCGCCGGAGACGAGGAGTCGACCGTCCCGCCGGAATTCGCGGACGAGGAGGGCCGCGACCCGGCCGTCGTCGACCGCGGTGTCCAGGGCGACGAGCCCGAGGACACCGTCGAGGAGGAAACCCCGGCAGGCGGCGTATTCCGCAACACCTCCCCGAACTCCCGGTGGAACCGCCTCGCCTCCGTCGGCGGCCGGGTCCGCCCCTCCACGACGTACCTCTTCGCCGCGCTCTACGTGCTCCTGGTGCTCAAGAGCCTGACAGTCGAGGCTGGCGAGGACGGGGAAGGGCCCTCCGGGATTCTCGCCCCGCCGGCGGCGAACACCGCCCCCACCACCCCGCCCGCCGCTCCCACGCCGGACGTCGCCCCCGAGCCCACCGTGCCCACGCAGCCGGCGACCCCGACGCCCACGCAGCCGATCCCCACCCAGGAGGGCACCACGACGCCGGCACCCGGCCAGGGCACCGCCCCGGCCCAGCAACCGCAGCCGAACCAGGCGCCCGCCCCGGAAACGGGGACGGGAGCAGGAACGGAAACGGGGACGCAGCCGCAGGTCACCCCGGAGACCGGCGCGCCCACCACCCTCAACTAGCATGGGCCGCATGAGTTCAGACGCTGCGCCCGCAGATTCCGTGCAGTTCCAGCCGGAACGAACCAACGTCCTCGCTGCCGTCCTGATGATCGGCATCTCACTGCTGATCATCGGGTCCGCCCCGCTCTACCTGTTCTGGATCCTCCTCATCCCCCTGGCCTTCCTCTACTGGGTCCTGCGGGCCCGGACGACGGTGGGGGAAGACGGCGTCGATATCCGGTACGCCTTCCGCGGATCCCGCTCCATCGGCTGGGACAAGCTGGCCGGAATCGGGTTCAAGGGCGCACGCGCGCTGCTGACCACCAAGGACGGCCGCACGCACCCGATGCCCGGCATCTCCTTCAACTCCCTGCCGGAGCTGTCGAAGGCGTCGCGCGGCCGGATTCCGGACGTGCTCACCTCCGCCCGGGAGGCCGCCGACGACAAGGTGACCATCATCCGGCGCGACGGCGAGGAAATCCTCGTGACCAAGGAGGAGTACGCTGCTCGTCAGGCCGCGAGGGAGGCCGCCGAGGACCTCCCTGCGAAGGACCTCCCCGATAACACAGATAATTCAAGGAGCATTCAGTGATCCCGCTTCGTTCCCGCGTCACCACCGTCGGCCGTAACGCCGCAGGCGCCCGTGCCCTGTGGCGCGCCACCGGCACCAAGGAAGAGGAGTTCGGCAAGCCGATCGTCGCGATCGTCAACTCCTACACCCAGTTCGTCCCGGGTCACGTGCACCTGAAGAACGTCGGCGACATCGTCGCCGACGCCGTCCGCGCCGCCGGCGGCGTGCCGAAGGAGTTCCACACCATCGCCGTCGACGACGGCATCGCCATGGGCCACGGCGGCATGCTCTACTCGCTGCCCAGCCGCGAGATCATCGCCGATTCCGTCGAGTACATGGTCAACGCGCACACCGCCGACGCCATGGTCTGCATCTCCAACTGCGACAAGATCACCCCGGGTATGCTCAACGCCGCGCTGCGGCTGAACATCCCCGCGGTCTTCGTCTCCGGCGGCCCGATGGAGGCCGGCAAGGCCGTCGTCGTGGACGGCGTGGCCCAGGCTCCCACCGACCTGATCACCGCCATCGCCGCCTCCGCGAACGACGCCGTCTCCGACGCTGACCTGGCCACCATCGAGGAGTCCGCCTGCCCGACCTGCGGCTCCTGCTCCGGCATGTTCACCGCGAACTCGATGAACTGCCTCACCGAGGCCCTCGGGCTGTCGCTGCCGGGCAACGGCACCACCCTGGCCACGCACTCCGCGCGCCGCCAGCTGTTCGAGCAGGCCGGCGAGACCATCGTCGAGCTGTGCCGCCGTTACTACGGCGGGGAGGACGAGTCCGTCCTGCCGCGCAACGTGGCCACCAAGAACGCCTTCCGCAACGCCATGGCGCTGGACATGGCCATGGGCGGTTCCACCAACACCATCCTGCACACCCTCGCCGCCGCGCAGGAAGGCGAGATCGACTTCACCCTCTCGGACATCGAGGAGATCTCCCACCGGGTCCCGTGCCTGTCCAAGGTCGCCCCGAACGGCATCTACCACGTCGAGGACGTCCACCGCGCAGGAGGCATCCCCGCGATCCTGGGCGAGCTGCGCCGGGCGAACCTGCTCAACGAGGACGTCCACACCATCTCCTACGACTCGCTCGGCGAGTGGCTGGATGACTGGGACGTCCGCGGCGACAAGGCGACCGAGCAGGCCGTGGAGCTCTTCCACGCCGCCCCGGGCGGCGTCCGCACCACCCAGCCCTTCTCCACGGACAACAGGTGGAGCTCGCTGGACACCGACGCGGCGGACGGCTGCATCCACGACGTGGAGCACGCGCACTCCGCCGACGGCGGCCTGGTGGTCCTGCGCGGCAACCTCGCCCCGGACGGCTCCGTGCTCAAGACCGCCGGAGTCAAGGAGGAGCTCTGGACTTTCACGGGTCCGGCCCGCGTCGTCGACTCCCAGGAAGCGGCCGTCTCCACCATCCTCAAGCGGGAGGTCCAGCCCGGCGAGGTCGTGGTCATCCGCTACGAGGGTCCGGCCGGCGGCCCGGGCATGCAGGAGATGCTGCACCCGACGTCCTTCCTCAAGGGAGCTGGCCTGGGCGAGGCCTGCGCGCTGATCACCGACGGCCGCTTCTCCGGCGGCACCTCGGGGCTGTCCATCGGCCACATCTCCCCCGAGGCAGCCCACGGCGGCATCATCGGGCTGGTCCGCAACGGCGACCCGATCACCATCGACGTGCAGACGCGCCGGCTCTCGCTGGATCTGCCGGACGAGGAGATCGAGGCCCGCCGCGCCGAGATGGAGGCCAGCGAGAAGCCGTGGACCCCGAAGCGCGAGCGCGTGGTCTCCAAGGCACTGCGTGCTTACGCCGCCATGGCCACCTCGGCCGATAAGGGTGCGGTCCGCCAGGTCGACTAACATCGGCCGGGTGAGTTCCCCCGACACGTCCCCCAAGCCCGCGATTCTTCCCACGGACACCATTCTCAAGATGGTGACGGCCCTGGGACTGGTCGCGGGCTTCGGCGTGACCGGGCGGCAGCTGATGATCACCGACTTCCCCGTCGACATGATCATCTACCGGTCGGGTGTCCGCGCCTTCCTCGAGGGCGGAGAGATGTACTCCGTGCCCATGTACGCAGGTGACCTGGCGCTGCCGTTCATCTACCCCCCGTTCGGCGCCCTCATCCTCGTGCCGTTGAGCATTTTCGACGTCATCCACAGCGATCTCGCCGGCGACATCATGATCATGGTCTCTTCGGCGCTGATCATCGCCTGCCTGTGGTTCGTGCTGGGGGCGGTGGCCCGCGGGAGCGTCGACAAGCTGAGTCTCGCCGCCCTCACAGCGGCGACCTGGCCGGTGGCGCTGCTCATCGAGCCGGTGTGGCTGAACTCCGGGTTCGCGCAGATCAACGTGGTGATCATGGCGCTGGTGATCCTCGACCTGGTGCCGCGCAAGCGTTTCCTGCCGCAGGGCAGCCTCATCGGCATCGCCGCGGCCATCAAGATCACTCCCCTGGCGATGCTGCTGTTCTTCCTGCTGCGCCGTGATTTCCGCGCGATCCTCGTCGCTGGGGCCTCCGCGCTCCTCGCCACGGGCGTCGCGGCCCTGATCCGCTGGGACGCCACCGTCGACTACTTCTCCACTGTGCTGCTGGGTATGGGCACCGACAGCGAGTTCGGCGTGAGCACCGTCTACCAGTCCAACAGCTCGCTCAAGGGCATGCTCATGCGCTGGTGGACCAGTGACGCGGCACTCGACGCGAACAGCACCCTGACCAACGTCATCTGGCTGGTGGCGGCGCTGCTGACGATCGTGCTCGGCGGGTGGCTGATGGTCGCGCTCTTCCGGCGCGACATGCTTGTCGACGCCGCCCTGGTCAACGCCCTCATCATGCTGCTGATCTCCCCGGTGTCCTGGTCGCACCACTGGATCTGGCTGACGCTGATCCTCCCGGTGCTGGCATGGCGCTGCCTGACGGTCCTGCGCGCCCCCGTCGCGCTCTCCGCCCTGGTGTTCACCTGGGCGGCGCTCGTGCTCACCCAGCCCCCGAAATGGTGGTACGGCGACGCCATCGACGTCCACTATCTCACCGGAGTCGAGAAATTCCTCGTCTCCGATTTCGTGTGGCTGGGCATCGCCGTACTGGTGGCCTGGGCATTCGCCCTGCGGCGGGTTAAGCCAGCGGGTTGATGCCCGCGCCGAACCACCACAGTGCCACGCCGCCGGCGATGGCCAGCAGGACGAAGAGCCAGGAGCTGAGCAGCGGGCGACGCGCCCAGCTGCGGCCGTAGTCGAGGGAGACGAAGCCCGGGCCGGTGAACTGCAGTGCCAGGGAACTGCCCAGGAGCACCAACGACAGCCACACCGATTCCGGCCAGGCGAAGACATCGATTCCCGCGCCGGAGGTGGTCAGCTCGTGCAGGGCGGTGAAAGAGGTGGCGATGGTCGCCAGCATGGCGAAGACCGGCGTGATCAGGCCCAGGACGAGGAACACGCCGGCGGCGAGCTGCAGCGACGGGATGACGATGGCCAGGCCCTCGGGCGCGAGGTAACCGGAGTAGTCGGCCTCCAGGCCGGACAGGCCGGGGTTGCCGCCGAGACGGAAGAAGGTGCCCACGGCCTCGAGGATGAGCCACAGCCCCAGCATGAGACGGATGATGAAAAGGCCGAAGTCGATGGTGCCGCGGCGGTGGTCGCGGACGTCCGCCTCATCCACCGGCGCCGTAGCGACCGGGGCCGGGGCCGGGGCCACCGGAGCCGAGGCTGGGCCTGGGGCTGGTGCTACGGTGGTCGGCTGCTCCTGCGCACGGTCGTAGGCGAAGGTCTCGTACGCGGTGCTGCCGCCCGGCGCCGCGAAGTCCTGGTCGGCGTAGGTAGGTTGGGCGGAGGGGGCGGAAGGCTGCGCCGGGGGGATCTCCTGGGGCTCCGCGCGGCCGGTCCGGCCGAAGGCGCCGGTAGTGGCGGCGGTGCCGGAGGTCTCCGGGAACTGCGTGGTGGCGTCGTTGCCACCCGAGGGGCGGGCGCTGGCCGCCGTCGAACCGGCGGGCTGGTCGGCGGCTGGGGCGTCCTGCCGGTAGGTGGGCACATCGAGGCCGTCGGCGTCGTAGGACCCTGCTCGGTCGGGGTTCTGGTTTTTGTCGCTCATACCGCCAGGTTAGGACAATCCCGCGCTGCAGGTCCGACTTGAGCGGGCGAGCCGCGTTGCGGAAAGCCTACGAATGCGTCACGGATGGCCCTGCCGGGGCGACGAGGGGCGGAGCGGGGTGGCCGCCGTTGACGGCAGGGACATCCCCGGCTAAGGTTGTTGATATGACAACAGATAGCAATGGCAACGACTCCTGGGCCGGCGACGCGCAGAACGCATCCCCCGACGGCGAATTCGTGCGCGACACCCAGTACATCAACGACCGCATCACCTCCGACGCCCCCGCCGGTGAAGCGACCGAGCAGTCCGACGGCACCTTCCGCTGGCCCGTTGAGGCCGGCCGCTACCGGCTCGTGGCGGCCCGTGCATGCCCGTGGGCGCACCGCGCCGTCATCGTCCGCCGTCTCATGGGTCTGGAGGACGTCATCTCACTGGGCTTGACCGGCCCCACCCACGACAAACGCTCCTGGACTTTCGACCTCGACCCGGGCGGCGTCGACCCGGTGCTGGAGCTGCCCCGCCTGCAGGACGCCTACTTCAACCGCTTCCCCGACTACCCGCGCGGCATCACGGTGCCGGCGATCGTCGAGGAGTCGAGCCGGAAGGTGGTCACCAACGACTACCCCACCCTCGTGCGCGACATGATCACCCAGTGGGGGCAGTTCCACCGCGCCGGCGCACCGGACCTGTGGCCCGCCGAACACGTCGCGGAGATGGAGGAGCTGAACAAGTGGCTGTTCACCGAGGTCAACAACGGCGTCTACCGTTGCGGCTTCGCCGGCTCCCAGGAGGCCTACGACTCCGCCTACGACCGCCTCTGGGCCGCCCTGGACACCCTCGAGGAGCGTCTGTCCACCCGCCGCTACCTCGTCGGCGACCACGTCACCGAGACGGACATCCGCCTGTTCACCACGCTGGTGCGTTTCGACGCCGTCTACCACGGCCACTTCAAGGCCTCCCGCAACAAGATCACCGAGATGCCCAACCTGTGGGGGTACCTGCGCGAACTCTTCCAGCTCCCCGGGTTCGGCGACACCACGGACTTCACCGAGATCAAGCAGCACTATTACATCGTCCACACCGAGGTCAACCCCACCCAGATCGTGCCCAAGGGCCCGGACCTGAGCGGTTTCGCCACCCCGCACGGCCGTGAGGCGTTGGGCGGCCGCCCCTTCGCCGACGGGACCACCCTGCCCGGGCCCGTGCCCGTCGGCGAGGGGTTGAAGAACCCGGAACCGTTCCAGGGCTAAAGCGCCGGCAACGCGGCCGCCGCGGCGGCGACGCTGGCGGTGAGGCGTTCGAGCAGGTCGGATTCCAGGCGCCAACGCTGCCAGTAGAGGGGGACCTGGACGACGGTGGCGTCGAGAAGCACGAGTTCGCCGGACGCGATCAGTCGGTCTACCTGCAGCTCCGGCGCCAGGGACCAACCGAGCCCCACGCGCGTCGCCTCCAGGAACCCCTCGGAGGAGGGGATCTGGGAGATCGCGCGGTGGCGGCGGACCGCGTCGTCGAGCCTTCCCTCCAGGTCGGAGTCCTGCAGCGCGTCGTTGGGGCCGAAGCGCAGGGCGGGCATGTTCGCCCAGTCGACCCCGTCGTCGCGGGTGTGGGCGTCGCGGAGTTCCGGAGTCGCCACCGCGCGGTAACGCATCATGCCCAGCGGCATCGAGTCGCAACCGGAGACGGGCGCGGCCTCCCGGGTGATCGCGCCCAGGACGTCGCCGCGGCGCAGCAGCGCCAGCGTGTGCGCCTCGTCCTCGATGCGCAGGCGCAGGGTGGCGGAGCGGAAACCGGCGACGTCGGCGAGCACCGGACGGAACCAGGTGGCCAGCGAATCCGCGTTGACGGCCACGGAGAGCGGCACCCTCTCCAGCCGGCCGCGCAGCCGGGAGTTAGTCTCGGCCTGCAGCAGCGCCATCCGCCGCGCCGCCTGCACGAGCACCTCCCCCGCCTCGGTCGCCGTCGCCGGGTTGGTGCGCCGCACGAGGACCCGCCCGGTCTCCTTCTCCAGCGCCTTGATGCGCTGGCTCACCGCCGAGGGCGAGACGCCGAGCACCGCCGCAGCGACCTCGAAGCTGCCCTCCTCGACGATGGCGAGCAGAGTCTGCAGGTGGACCGGGTTCATGAAGCAATTCTAAACCAGGGTGAGGAAATATCACTGGCCTTAATCGGCTGAGCGCGCGAGACTGTCAGGCATGTCGATCGTGCTCGCCGGGCTGCTGCTCGGATTCTCCCTCATCATCGCCGTCGGCCCGCAGAACCTGCTGCTCATCCGCCAGGGGGCCCGCCGCGAAGGCGTCACCGCCGTCATCCTCGTCTGCCTGCTTTCCGACGTCGCCCTGCTCACCCTCGGCACCCTGGGCGTCGGCGTCCTCGTCGAACGCGCCCCCTTCGTCCTCACGGCCTTGAAATGGGCCGGCGTGGCCTACCTCGCGTGGTTCGCCTTCGCGGCGCTGCGCGACGCCCTCCGCGCCCACCGCCGCGTCGGCGCCCTCGTCGTCTCCACCGGGGAACCACGAGGCGAAGAGCACGGCGGAGGCGGAACCGCCCTGGCCACCCGCGTGCGGCCGCAGCGCACCTGGGTCAGGCCCGCCCTGGCCGCGGTGGCGCTGACCTGGCTCAACCCCTCCGCCTACCTGGATTCCCTGGTCATGATCGGCGGGCTGGCCAACCAGTACGGCGACCCCGGGCGCTGGCTGTTCACCGGCGGTGCGCTGCTCGCCAGCTTCATCTGGTTCCCCGTCGTCGGCTACGGGGCCGGACTGCTCGCCGGGCCGTTGTCGAGCCCGAAGGTGTGGCGCGTGCTCAACGTGGCCATCGCGGCAGTGCTGGCCGGGCTGGCGGTGAAGCTGGCGCTGATCTGACCGGCGCTAGTCTGCGTGCCGGCGCGAAGCGGTGGCGTCGGCCCAGATGTTGATGCCGGCGTCGCGGGCCACGTCGTCGATGGCCTTGAGCTCGGCCGTGGAGAACTCGAGGTTGTCCAGGGTGTCGAGGTTCTCGTCGAGCTGCGCGACGCTGGACGCGCCGATGAGTGCCGAGGTGACGGTCTCCACGCCGTACTCGCCCTGCTCGCGCAGCACCCACGCCAGGGCCATCTGGGCCAGGGACTGCTCGCGCTCCTGGGCGATGTCGTTGAGGCGGGAGATCATGGTCAGGTTCTCCTCGCTGAGCATGTCGCCGGACAGCGATTTGGCGGCCGCGGCACGGGAATCGGCCGGGACGCCGCCGAGATAGCGGTCGGTGAGCAGACCCTGCGCCAGCGGGGAGAAGGCGATGGTGCCCAGGCCGGAGTCGGCGGCGGCGGTCAACAGGGAATCGCCGTCCTCGCCCGGCTCCTCGACCCACCGGTTGACGATGGAGTAGCTCGGCTGGTTGATGATCAGCGGACACCCCTCCTCTGCCATGAACTGGGCGGCCTCAGCAGTCAGCTCGGGGCCGTAGGAGGAGATCCCCACGTACAGGGCCTTTCCGGAAGCGACGATGTCGCGGAGCGCGTACATCGTCTCCTCCAGCGGGGTGTCCGGGTCCGGGCGGTGGTGGTAGAAGATGTCGACGTAGTCCAGGCCCATGCGCTCCAGCGACTGGTCGAGGCTGGCCATGAGGTACTTGCGTGAACCGCCGAAACCGTAGGGGCCCTCCCACATGTCCCAGCCCGCCTTGGACGAGATGATCAGCTCGTCGCGGTAGGGCAGGAAATCCTCCTTGAGCAGGCGCCCGAAGTTGATCTCCGCGGAGCCCGCGGGCGGGCCGTAGTTGTTGGCCAGGTCGAAGTGGGTGACACCGCGGTCGAAAGCCCGGCGCAGGATCGCGCGCTGGGTCTCCAGCGGCTTGTCGTCGCCGAAGTTGTGCCACAGGCCCAGGGAAATGGCGGGCAGTTTCAGGCCGGACCGGCCCACCCGACGGTAGGGCATGGAGGTGTAACGGTCAGATGCGGGAACATAGGAACTCATGGGGACCATTGTGCCCCGTCCCCGCCGCCGGCGGTGCTATTGGATCCGTGGCCCGGCCGCTGAGCTCCGCGCCGTAGTCTCTGACTCCCGTTCCCGACGCCGCGGCCAGAAGATGATGATGAGGGCTCCGAAGGCGAGTGCGAGGAGCGAATCCTGGTTCGGGTCCGGGACGAACAACGCGGTGGGGTTGTTGGAGAGCGAATGGATTCCGATGCCGATGAAGAGGTTCCCGGTCCGCAGGTAGAGCAACGCGAACAGAGTTCCGAGCAGGGTCAAACGCACCAGATCAATCACAATGTCGATCGGACCAAGGCCGCTGGCGATGTGGCCGGGCAGGTGGAAGGCGGCGAACGAGAACTGCGAGATCAACAGCGCGGGGATGAGCGCCCGGCGGGCTGACCCGGACCATCTGCGGTGCAGCTTCTCCCGCACCTGAGTCAGCAGGTAACCCCGGAAAATGATCTCCTCCACGAGGGCGGTGCCGAAGAACTGGGCGATCAGGCCGCCGACGAGAACGGTGGCACCGCCCCCCGCCCAGACCGGGGACACCTGGGCGGTGCCGTCTGCCAGGAGGTGGAAGACCAGCTGGATCGCCTGCATCAGCAGCCACACCCCCAGAGTGACCGCCACCGCGAGGGGCAGCCGGCGGGGGATCAACCCGACCTGCCGGGGGCTTAACCCGCCGACATGGAGGATCAACCCGCCGACGACGACGAGAAGCAGTATCGCGTTCCCCAGCAACGACCGGTGAATGAGCCCGTCGGTGGCGCGGACAAGGGGCGTGAACACGCCCGCTCTCAGCAGCAGGTGGATGCCCGCCGTGAGGATGATGGTGACGGCGACGACCAGGATCAGCCACGGCGTGGTGGTGGCTCGGACGGAGGGACCATGGGGAGAAGACATCTGACAGCCTCGAAACGTTCCTTCGGTCGGGACGGCCTCCCCGCCGAGGGCGATGAAAGCCCGTGCCCCCTTGAGCCTAGGGTGCGGAGGTCCCCGTGTCCCCCGCTTCACCGGCGGCCACCCCTCAACGGCGGTGCCCAGCCTGCGGCTGGATATCTTCCGGTCTTCCGCCCTGCCGGACCGCACCGCGCCGGAACGGAAAATACGGGCCTTCGTCAAATGTCACATTTGACGAAGAACCGTATTTTCATATGCGCAGCTCACGGGATTGATATGACGTGTTGTGTGTCGGAAAAAACGCCCCGTTGTCTTATCTGACATGACGGGCCACCAGTTCAGGGGCGAACACGCGGGCACGGCGCACGGGAAAGGCGTGCAGGCCGTCGGCCTGCACGCCTTCACCAGAAAAACAGCTACGCCAGCTTCTCCGCGATGAGCTTGTTCACCTGGGCCGGATCGGCCTTGCCGCGGGTCGCCTTCATTACGGCGCCGACGATGGCGCCGGTGACCTTAGTGTTGCCGGCGCGGTACTTCTCCACGATGTCGGGGTTGGCGGCCAGCGCCTCGTCGACGGCGGCCTCGATGGCGCCGTCGTCGCGCACGACCTCCAGGCCGCGGGCGGCGATGACCTCGTCGACGTTGCCCTCCCCCGCCAGGACGCCGTCGACTGCCTGGCGGCCGAGCTTGGTGGTCAACTTGCCTTCCTTGACCAGGGCGATAACGCGGGCGACGTGGGCGGGGGTGATCGCCAGGTCCACGAGCTCGGTGTCGGTCTCGCGGGCCTTGGCGGCGATGTAGTTGCCCCACCAGGCGCGGGCCTCGTCCGGGGTGGAACCCTCCTCGACGGTGGCGATGATGGCGTTGAGGGCGCCGACGTTGACGAGGTCGCGCATCTCGGCGTCGGCGAGGCCCCATTCGGCCTGGATGCGGGCGCGGCGGATCCAGGGCAGCTCGGGCAGGGTGGCGCGGATCTCCTCGACCCACTCCTTCGGCGCGAGGACCGGCGGGAGGTCGGGGTCGTTGAAGTAGCGGTAGTCCTCGGCGGACTCCTTGCGGCGGCCCTTGCGGGTGGAGCCGTCGAGCTCCTGGTAGTGGCGGGTCTCCTGGATGATCTCCTCGCCGTTGACCAGGGCCGCGGCCTGGCGCATCATCTCGTAGCGGACGGCCTGCTCGACGGACTTGAGGGAGTTGATGTTCTTGGTCTCGGTGCGGGTGCCGAACTCCACCTGGCCGATGGGGCGCAGCGAGAGGTTGGAGTCCACCCGCATGGAACCCTGGTCCATGCGGGCGTCGGAGACACCGAGGGCGGCCACGAGCTCGCGCAGCGCGGTGACGTAGGCGCGGGCGACCTCGGGGGCGCGGGCGCCGGCCCCCTCGATGGGCTTGGTGACGATCTCGATGAGCGGGACGCCGGCCCGGTTGCAGTCGACGAGGGAGGTGGTCGCGCCGTGGATGCGTCCGGACTGGCCACCGACGTGGGTGAGCTTGCCGGTGTCCTCCTCCATGTGGGCGCGCTCGATCTCGATGCGCCAGTCGGTGCCGTCGTCGAGCACGATGTCGAGGTAGCCGTCGTAGGCGATCGGCTCGTCGTACTGGGAGATCTGGTAGCCCTTGGGCTGGTCCGGGTAGAAGTAGTTCTTCCGGGCGAAGCGGGAGGACTCGGCGATCGAGCAGTTCAGCGCCAGGCCGATCTTGATGGCCCACTCGACGCCCTTGGCGTTGACCACCGGCAGGGCGCCGGGCAGGCCGAGGGAGACGGGGTCGACGTTGGAGTTGGGCTCCGCGCCGAAGTGGGCGGAGCTGGCGGAGAACATCTTGGTCTCCGTGGCCAGTTCGACGTGGACCTCCAGGCCCATCACGGGGTCGAAGGTCTCCAGGACCTCATCAAAGTCCATCAACTCATGAATCGCGGCAGTCATGGCAGACAGTCTAGCGCTAGGCTGTGCGGCCATGAGCACCGTCCCCGTCTCCATCGTCCGTGGTGGCACCAGCCGCGCCGTGTTCCTGCCGATGTCGGAGCTGCCGGCCGACCCCGCGGCGCGCGACGAGCTGTGCCTGCGGCTGATCGGTTCGCCGGACCCGGTGGCCGTCGACGGGCTCGGCGGCGGGGTCAGCTCCAACAGCAAGGTCATGTTCGTCGGCCCCGCCACCAGCCCCGGAGCCGACCTGGAGAGCCTCTTCGCGCAGGTCTCCCCCGCTGAACGCGACGTCGACTGGGCGGGCAACTGCGGCAACATCTCCGCGGCGGTGTCCGCCTACGCCCTCGATGAGGGCATGCTCCGGTTGCGCGGCCGGCAGGCGGACGTGCGGGTCCGCAACCTCAACACCGGCTCCGTGTTCGAGCTCTCCCATCCGCTTCTCGACGGCCGCCTCTCCCCCGCCGGCGACTTCCGCCTGGACGGGGTGCCCGGCACGGCCGCGCGTATCGACGTCCGGTTCCTCCGGCCCGGCGGCTCGGTCACCGGTGCGCGGTTGTCGGGCTTCGAGGCCACCCTCATCGACGTGGCCAACCCGGTGGTCATCCTGCGCGCCGCCGACCTCGGGGTGGACGCGGGTACCGGCCCCGCCGAGCTCAACGCGGACGCCGGCCTGCTGGCCCGGCTGGAGGAGCTGCGCGCGGAGGGTGCCCGCGCGATGGGGCTGGCCCCCTCCCGGGTCGTTCCCCGGGTGGCCCTGGTGGCACCGGGCGGGGACGGTTGCCTGCTGGCCCGGATGACCTCGGTCGGCCGGGTCCACCACGCGCTGCCGGGCACGGGCCTGCTGGCGCTGGGGGCAGCGGTGGCGCTCGGCGGCTCGGTCATCGACCTGCCGCCCGCGCCCGAGACCGTGATCCGGCACCCGAAGGGTCAGGCGACGGTGTCCGCGCAGGTGCTGGACGGCCGCCTGGAGTGGGTGGCATTGGCGCGCAGCGCGCGGATCATCCTGCGGGGCGAGGCATCCCTGTGAGCCGCGCGTAGACCTGCGCGTACGCGCGTGCCAGCGAATCAACGGTCTCGTGGGCATTGAGGCCGCTGGGGTTGGGCACCACCCAGGTCTCCGCGCCGCCGATGGAGTGCTCCTGCCGGCCGACCCGCGCCTTCGGCCGGGAAAAGGCCGTGCGGTAGGCGCCGATACCCGCCACCATGACGATCTGCGGGCCGCCGCGGGCGGCGCGCTGCTCCGCGACCGCCGACTCCAGCGCGGCGCCGCCGGTGCGGAATTCCTCCCGGGTCAGCTCGGAGGCCACCGCGGTGGCGCGGGCGACGACGTTGGTGAAGCCCAGTCCGCGCCGGGCGAGCATGGCGGCGTCCTCGTCGCTGAGACCTTCGCGGGCGTCGACGGGCCACTCGGTGATCCCGGCGGCGTGGAGCGCCGGCCAGAAGCGGTTGCCTGGGCGGGCGAAGGGGGCGTCGACACGCTCGGTCCACAGGCCGGGGTTGATGCCCACGACCAGCAGGCGGCAGGTGCCGAGGTGGAGGTCGCGCACCTAGCCGAACATGGCCTGGGCCGTGATCCACCGGTCCATGGGCACGGTCTTGAGGGTGCCCACCGCCTCCTGCAGCGGGATGTTGACGATCCGTTCGCCGTGCAACGCGACGCTCGTGCCGAATTCGCCGCGGTGGGCGGAGCGGGTGGCGCGGACGCCGTAACGGGTGGCCAGCACGCGGTCGAAGGCCGTGGGGGTGCCGCCGCGCTGGATGTGGCCGAGGACGGTGGTGCGGACGTCGTGGCCCAGGCGGGCGTGGATCTCGTCGGCGATCTGCTGCCCGATGCCGGTGAACGTCTCGTGCCCGAACTGGTCGACCTCGCCCGACTTCATCTCCATGGTCCCCTCCTTGGGGGCGGCCCCCTCGGCGACGACGATGATGCCGTACTTCTCACCCATCTGGAAGCGCCGTTCCATCTTCTTGCAGATTTCCGCGATATCGAAGGGGACCTCCGGAATCACGGTGTAGTGGGCGCCGCCGGCCATACCCGCGTGCAGCGCGATCCAGCCGACGTGGCGGCCCATGACCTCGACGATGAGAATCCGGTTGTGGGATTCCGCGGTGGTGTGCAGACGGTCGACGGCGTCGGTGGCCACCGCCACGGCGGTGTCGAACCCGAAGGTGTAGTCGGTGCCGTTGACGTCGTTGTCGATGGTCTTGGGCACGCCCACGACCGGGATGCCGTTGTCCGCCAGCCACTTCGCGCCCTTGAGCGTGCCCTCGCCGCCGATCGGGATAAGGGCGTCGATGCCGGCGTCCGCCAGGTTCGCCTTGATCTGGTCGATCCCGGCCTTGAACTTGTCGGGGTGGAGACGGCCGGTGCCCAGGATCGTGCCGCCGCGCAGGAGGATGCGGTCGATGTGCTCGTCGTCGTAGAGGTCGACGCGGCGGTCCTCGAGCAGGCCGACCCAGCCGTCCTCGTAGCCGACGACGGTGGAACCGAACTCCGCGCTGGCGGTGCGGACGATGCCGCGGATGACGGCGTTGAGGCCGGGGCAGTCGCCGCCGGAGGTGAGGGTGGCAAGTCGCATGCGCACCACTCTAACCCGCCGCGGGGGGATCAGCACGGAAGAACGCGACCGCCACCAGACCGAGTCCGAGGACCGCGGCCGGGAGCAGCAGGGCACCAGCCAGGCCCGGGACGAAACCGTTCATCTCGGCCCCGACCTGCATGGCGGCGCCGACCGCCGCCGCGCCGAGGACGGCGCCCGTCTGCCGGGCGGTGTTGTAGACGCCGGAGGCGGCGCCCATGTGCGCGATATCGACCGAGCGCATGGCGGTCGCGGAGTTCGGCGCCCACACCAGCGCGTTGCCGACCCCCAGGAGGACGGCGGAGACCAGGAAGAGGTTGATCGGAGCGCCCGCGAGCATCACCCACGACGTGAACCCGAGTGCCACGACCATCGACGCAAAGCCGGTGACGGACAGGACACGGGGATGCACGCGGTCGGCCGCCCGGCCGATCAGCGGGGAGGCGAAGCCCGCCACCAGCGCCATGGGGATGAGCATGAGGCCGGCCTCCTGTGAACTGAGGCTCCGACCGTCCTGGAGCCACAGCATGATGGGCAGCATGATCGACGAGACCGCGAAACCCATCGTCGCGATAGAGAACACGCCCAGCGAGTAGTTCAGGTTCCGGAAGATCTCCAGCGGCACCAGGGGTTCGCTCCCCCGCCCCGCCGCGGTCGACTGGAGCCTGATGAACAGGCCGACCAGGGCCACACCCGCGGCCCCCAGCCCGACCGACCATGCGGGCCAGCCGAGCCCGGGCCCCTGTTGGACGGCCACGACGACGGCGACCATCCCCAGCAGGGAGACGACGACCGACGACCGGTCGATGTGCCGGGCGAAGGTGGGCAGCCGGGGAACCCACAGCCCCGCCAGAATGAACGCCAGCACGCCGACCGGCAGGTGCACCATGAAGATGCCACGCCACCCGAACTCCCCCACCACGAAGCCGCCGAGCACGGGGCCGACGAGGCTGGCCACCGACCCCACCGCACCCCAGGCCCCGAGGGCCGCGCCGCGGCGTTCCCGGGGGAAGACGCGGTTGATCACGCTCATCGTCTGCGGGGTGAGGATCGCCGCGCCCACGCCCTGCGCCGCGCGGGCCAGGATGAGCAGCTCCAGGGTGGGGGCGAGCATCGAGCACAGTGCGGCGGCCGTGAACACGACCACGCCGAGCCGGAAGAGGGTGCGCTGCCCGAACCGGTCGCCCAGGCGGCCGGTGAACAGCAGCGGGACCACCAGACACAGCAGGTAGATGGACGTCACCCACACCACCTGGTCCAGGCGGGCACCGAAATCGGCCATGATGCCCGGTGTGGCGACGGCGACGATGGTCTGGTCCAGGAGGATCATGAAGAAGCCCAGGCAGAGGGCGGCGAGGGCCCGCCAGGCCTGGGGTGCGGGCAGAACCGTCGACGCGGCGGGGGTGGTGCTCATGGCGAGAACTCTAGTACCGCCTGCCTCCGGCACGCTCCCGTAGGCTGTCCCCCATGGCAATGATCGACATCAAGTCCCCTGAAAACGTCTCCACCGCGGCCGTCGTGTCGCTCGGCCTACTCGGCGGCTGGCTCACCGCCCGCGAGACCGGCATCCGGCCCCTGGGCGGTGCGGTGCTCGCCGCCGCCGGCGGCTGGGCCGGCCGCTCCTGGCTCGCCAAGACCAACCCGGCGACAACCGCGGCGCTTACCGCGCTCTACGTCGGTTCCTTCGGAGCCTCGCACCCCCTGGCCAAGAAGATCGGCTCGTGGCCCGCCGTCGGCGCGGTCACAGCGGTCGCCGCCGGCGCCGCGTACGCGCTCTCCGACGCGAAGTAAGCTAGCGGGCCTCCGCGGCCTCGAGTTCCGCGTTGAAGTCCTTCTTCGATTCCTGCCACTGGTCTTCGGTCATGCCGATGCGCCAGTAGCCGGAGATCGAGACGTCCTCGCGCGGCACGCCGGAGTCGACGAAGAGGAAACGGCGCAGTTCCTTGATCATTTCGGCCACCCCGTGCACGAACCAGCTGGTGCGGTGGTGCGGAATTCCGGCGGAGCGCACGGCGGCCGATAACCTGGTTCCGTGGGTCGCCCCGTTGCGTGGCACCCAGTGCAGGCGCACGCCCTCGGGTTCCGGCATCTCGAAGGTCGACCCTTCGTCGGCGACCTCCACGAAGACGTCGGCCGTCGCGCCCGCGGGAAGCTTCTCGACGCCCGCCGCCATCGCCGGAGCCGCGGACTCATCCCCGGCGAACACGAAATGCCCGTACTCCCCGGCCGGGTGCCATGCGCCGCCCGGGCCCTGGAACGTGATCGTCTGCCCCTCCTCGGCCTGCTGCGCCCAGGGGCCCGCCAGCCCCTCGGCACCGTGGGTGACGAAATCGACGTCGAAAAGCCCGGTCTCCGTGTTGATCCGGCGGAAAGTGTAGGTGCGGGTGACCGGCCGCGGCTGGTCCTCGCCGCCGAAGACGATCTTGATGTAGTGGTCGGTGTGCGGCAGCTCCGCGCCGATCAGCTCCGGGCAGGTGAAGGTAATGCGGACCAGATCGTCGGTCAGTCGCCGGACGTGGGTCACCGTGGCGGTTCTGCGGGGGCGTTTCGGGCGGGTGGGGGTGGTCATGGATCATCTCCTGGTGTTTATTAGGTGACCCTAACCTACCAGGTGGTGGAGACTTAAGAAAGGGCGACCACCGGCGCCCCTCACGGGACGGCGGTGATCGCCCATTCGACTGCGGAAGTTAGCTGCGGCCCGCCTCGAAGGCCGCGCCCACGCGGTAGAGACGGTCATCGGCGAAGGCCGGCGCCATGATCTGCAGGCCCACCGGAAGCCCGGAGTCCTCCGCGAAACCGGCGGGCACGGACATGCCGCACAGGCCAGCCAGGTTGAGCGGCAGGGTGCACAGGTCGAAGTTGTACATCTCGACCGGATCCGAGATCTTCTCGCCCAGCTTGAACGCCGTGGACGGGGTCGTCGGGGTGACCAGGACGTCCACCTGCTCGAAGGCCTTGGCGAAATCCTGCGCGATGAGGGTGCGCACGCGCTGCGCCTGCAGGTAGTAGGCGTCGAAGTAGCCGACGGACAGGGCGTAGGTGCCCAGGATGATGCGGCGTTTGACCTCGGGCCCGAAGCCGGCGGCGCGGGTGAGCGCCATGACCTCCTCGGCGGAGTGGGTGCCGTCGTCGCCGACCCGCAGGCCGTAACGCATGCCGTCCAGGCGCGCCAGGTTGGAGGAGACCTCGCACGGCATGATCAGGTAGTAGGCGGCCAACGCGTCGTCGAAGTGGGGGCAGTCGACCTCGATGACCTCGGCGCCCTGGGAGGCGAGCTGCTCCAGGGACGCGTGGTAGCTGCTCATCACTCCGGGCTGCCAGCCGTCGCGGTCGAACTGCTTGACCACGCCGACCTTCAGGCCGGTGAGGTCGCCGGAGGCGCCCGCGCGGGCCGCGTCGACGAGGCCGGTGACCGGACGGTCGACGGTGGTGGCGTCGAACGGGTCGTGGCCGGCGATGATCTCGTGCAGGAGCGCCGCGTCGAGAACCGTGCGGGCGGTGGGACCGGCCTGCTCGAGGGAGGAGGCCGCGGCGATGAGGCCGTAGCGGGAGACCGAGCCGTAGGTCGGCTTCACGCCGACAGTGTTGGTCAGCGCGGCCGGCTGGCGGATCGAGCCGCCTGTGTCGGTGCCGATAGCCAGCGGGGCCTGGCCGGCGGCGAGCGCCGCGGCGGAACCTCCGCCGGAGCCGCCGGGGGTGCGCTCCAGGTCGTAGGGGTTGCGGCTGGGGCCGAATGCGGAGTTCTCGGTGGAGGAACCCATCGCGAGCTCGTCGAGGTTGGTCTTGCCCAGGATCGGGATGCCGGCCTCGCGGATCTTGCGGGTCACCGTGGCATCGTAGGGGCTCATCCAGCCCTCGAGGATCTTCGACGCGGCGGTCGTCGGCGCGTCGGTGGTGACGATGAGATCCTTGAGCGCCAGCGGAACACCCGCGAGCGGGGAGGCCGGGGCCTCTCCCGCATCGAGGCGCTTGTCGACGTCGTCCGCCGCCTGCAGCGCAGCTTCCGCGCCGACATGCAGGAAGGCGTTGATCTGACCGTCGGTCTCGGCGATGCGGTCCAGGTGCGCCTGGGTCACTTCGCGGGAGGACACCTCGCGGGAGTGTATCTTGTCCGCCAGCTCGGCGGCAGTGAGGGAGGTCAGCCCGGAATCGGGCAGTGTGTACGTGGTCATGTGGGGTTACTCCTCGCCCAGGATCTGCGGAACCATGAAACGGCCGTCCTCGACTGCCGGGGCCTGATCGAGGGCCTGCTCGGCGGTGAGGGTGGGCACCACGACGTCGTCGCGCATGGCGGTCGCGATCGAGTGCGGGTGGCTCATCGGCTCAACCCCCTCGGTGTCGACCTTCTGCACCGCGGAGACGGCGCCGACGATCTCGTCGATCTGCTCGGCGAAGAGCTGGAGCTCGTCCTCGCTCAGGGCGAGTCGGGACAACATGGCGAGGTGTGCCACCTCATCACGTGAAATTTCGGACACGGGGACTACATCCTTTACGCATCGTTAAATGAACTTTCCCCATGCTACTGCAGGCCCGTGACACGACCTCAGGTGAGGTGCCCGCACGGCATAGGACAGTTGTTACCTATGATGAAGTCAACCTGAATTATTGCCCTCCGAAAGGGAGTTCCCTCCGCCATGTCATTTCTGATCCGTGTCCTGCTCCCCGATATCCCGGGGAGCCTCGGACAGCTCGCGGAAGCGATCGGGCTGGTGGACGGCAACATCCAGTCCGTCGACGTCGTCGAGACTTTCCCCGACGGCACGGTGATGGACGACATCGTGGTGACACTCCCCAAGGGCGTCATGGCCGACACCCTGATCACCGCAGCCGGCACGGTCGAAGGCGTCGAGGTGGACTCCATCCGCCCCTTCTCCGGACGGGTGGACCGCCGCGGCCAGATCCAGATGCTCGCCGAGGTCGCCTCCCACTCCCGCAACCTCCCGCGCGCAATGGAGGAGCTGGTCACGGTCATCCCGCGGTCCATGACCGCCTCGTGGGCCGTCGTGCTCGACAACACCGCGCCCGGCACCCCGATCACCCGCATCGCCGCCTCCCAGGCGGCGCCGGAGGATGACGGCTCCTCCCCCGTCGACGTCGACATCGCCAGCCCCCGCATCCTCAACCCCGACGCCGAGGAATGGGTGCCGGAGTCCTGGGGGCTGCTGGACTCGGCATTGGCCGCCACTCCCCTGGGCAAGACCGGCATGGTGCTGGTCGTCGGACGCACCGGCGGGCCCGACTTCCTGGCCACCGAGGTCCAGCATCTCGGCCACATCGGCGGCATCGTCGGTGCGATCCTGAGCTGACGCCGGCCCGCAGCTCCGTCCCTTCCGCACCAGCCGGGTAGCCTCATAGGCACCCGGCTATTTCCTCCTAACGCGCTGTGACCACCGGAGGTGCACCGTGCGCACACTGCTGCTCGCCACCGCGGCCCTCCACGCCGCACTGTTCGCCGTCCCCTTCCTCACCTCGACGCTCGACATCATGCTCGCGGCGGGCGTCGCCATGGTGCTCACCCTCGCCACCGGTGTGTTCGTGCTGGTCCGCAACGGTCCCGTCGGCACTGTGTGGGTGGCCACCGCCGCCGGGCTGACTGCGCTCAGTGGCTGGGGCTCATGGCTCGTCCTGTGGGCTCTGGACCCGAGCCGCACGGACGGTTCCATCAACGTCATAGGCGTGCTGCTGCCGCCGGTCGCCGTCATCGTCTACCTCGTGGCGGCACTTCTGCCGCAGACGCGGCGCGCCACAGTATCCCAGGCGACCTGATGCCCCCGGTTTCGCGATTCAGCCTTCCCGGGGATCAGCAGTCAGGCCCGGGCCGTCGCTGGAGCGGCGTTGGGCCGCAGGAGCGCCGTCCGGACGCCGCCGCCCACCTCCCCCACTGCACGCAGATGTGCCGGCGGACGTCCGCGAGCATGAACAGGCCCCACACGGTGATCAGCCACGTGGCGGCATGTCGGCGGAGTCAAGATTGACCATGTGGTGACGCTCCTGCATTTTCGGGGCCAGGATGACAAATTGTGACACCCGTCACCTTATCACTTCCGACTTATGCCTCCCCGGCGGATCAATCCGCCGAACCGGTCTCCAGAAGCCTGACGAAGCCCTCCTCGTCGAGGATGGCCAGGCCGAGGTCGCGGGCCTTCGTCTCCTTGGAGCCGGCGCTCTCGCCCACGACGACATAGTCGGTCTTCTTCGACACCGACCCCGAGGCCCTGCCGCCCCGGGAGAGGATGGCCTCCTTGGCCCCGTCGCGGGTGAAGCCCTCCAGCGAGCCGGTGACCACGATGGTCAATCCCTCCAGCGTCTGGGCCGCGACATCGCCGCCGGCCTCCTCCATGGTCACGCCCGCCGCCGCCCAGCGGTCGACGATCTGGCGGTGCCAGTCCACCTCGAACCAGGATTTGAAGGACTCGGCGATGATCATGCCGACGCCGTCGGTGTCGGCGATGTCTTCGGCGGGGGCGTCGACAAGCGCGGGCAGGGAACGGTAGCGGGCGGCCAGCGCCCGGGCCGCGGTGGGGCCGACGTGGCGGATCGACAGCGACACGAGCACCCGCCACAGCTCCGTGTTCCGGGCTTCGGCGAGGTTGGCCAGCAGCTTCTCGCCGGAGGCGTTCACCTTCCCCGCCTTGGTGGTGTACACCTTCGAGGCCAGCAGCTTCTCGGCGGTGAGATCGAAGAGCTCGGACTCGTCGCCGAGGATTCCCGTGCGGATGAGGTCCTGGGCCCCCTTCTCCCCCAGCGCCTCGATGTCGAAGCCGCCGCGTCCGGCGAGGTAGGTCAGGCGAGAAGAGAGCTGGGCCGGGCAGGAACGGGTGTTGGGGCAGCGCCAGTCGGCGTCGCCCTCCTTCTGCGGGGCCAGTCGGGTGCCGCAGGCCGGGCACAGCGTAGGGAAGATGAAGGCCCGTTCGGAGCCGTCGCGCTTCTCCGCCACGGGGCCGAGGACCTCGGGGATGATCTCGCCCGCTTTGCGGACGACCACAGTGTCGCCGATGAGCACGCCTTTGCGCTGCACTTCTGTCTGGTTGTGCAGCGTGGCCATCGAGACGGTGGAACCGGCGACGAACACGGGGGTCATCACCGCGAAGGGGGTGACGCGTCCGGTCCGGCCGACGCCGACCTGGATGTCGACCAGCTTCGTGGTCACCTCCTCCGGCGGGTACTTGTAGGCGATGGCCCATCGGGGCGCGCGCGAGGTTGCGCCGAGGGCCCGCTGTTCGGAATAGGAGTCGACTTTGACCACCAGGCCGTCCATCTCGTGGTCGGCGTCGTGGCGGTGCTCGGCCCAGTAGCGGACCTTCGCCACGACCTCCTCCACGGAGTGGACCTGCTCCGTGTAGGGGCTGACGGGCAGGCCCCAGGCGGCGAGGGCGGTGTAGGCGTCGTGCTGGGATGCGGGGCTGAACCCTTCGCGGGCGCCGATCCCGTGGGAGATCATCCGCAGGCGGCGCTTGCGCACGTCCTCCGGGTTCTTCTGCCGCAGGGAACCGGCGGCCGCGTTGCGGGGGTTGGCGAAGGGCTTGCCGCCCTCGGCCTGGCGCAGCTCGTTGACCTCGCCGAAGTCTTCGAGTGCGATGAACACCTCGCCGCGGACCTCCAGCAGCGCCGGTACCGGGTAATCCTCCGTGCCGGTGAGCTCGTGCGGGATGTCGTCGATGACGCGGGCATTGGCGGTGACGTCTTCGCCCACGCGCCCGTCGCCGCGGGTGGCCGCACGCTCCAGCACGCCGTCCCGGTAGACCAGCGAAAGGGACAGCCCGTCGATCTTCAGCTCGGTGAGGTACGTCCCGCTCGGGGTGCGCGCGAGCCATTCGGTCAACTCGTCCTCGTCGAAGACGTTGTCCAGGCTCATCATCCGCTCGAGATGCTCGACGTTGTCGAAGGTGGAGCTCACGGCCGCCGGCGCACCGACCTCCATCGTCGGGCTCTCGGGGACGGCCAGCTCGGGGTGCTCCTCCTCCAGCCGCTGCAGCCGCCGGAAGATCTCGTCGAAGTCGGCGTCCGGGATCTCCGGCTTCGCGTTGTAGTACAGGTCCCGGTGGCGGCGGACCTCCGCGGCCAGCTCATCCCACTGGCGGCGCAGCTCGGGGTCGAGGTTGCTCACAGACTCAGTCACAGGACCTGAGTCTAGTGCCGGGGAGTTGTGTCGGGGTCAGGGTCTAGGGTTGTGTCCATGACGAAATCTCCGACCGGCTTCGACGCGACCCGCATGCTCTCCTTCGACCTTGAGACCACCTCCGCCAACCCCCTGGAGGCCCGGATCGTCACCTCGGCGCTGGTGCGTATCGACGGCCGCTCGGTCGACGCCGTCGAGCACCTCGCCGACCCCGGGGTGGAGATCCCGGAGGGGGCCACGAAAATCCACGGCATCAGCACGGAGAAGGCCCGCGCGGAGGGGCGCCCGCACGATGAGGTGCTCGCGGAGACCGTGCAGCGGATCAAACGGGCGTGGGAGGACGGTCTGACCCTCATCGTCTACAACGCCAGCTACGACCTGACGGTGCTGCGCCAGCTCACCGGGGACTTCACCGTCACCGGTCCGGTGTTCGACCCCTACGCGGTGGACCGGATCAAAGACCCGTACCGCAAAGGCAGCCGCACGTTGACGTCGATGTGCGAGCACTACGGCGTGGAGCTGGGCAACGCGCATGAGGCGACCGCCGATGCCCTCGCGGCCGCCCGCCTCGCCTGGAAGCAGGTGCGCCAGTGGCCGGAGCTCAAGCGCATGAGCACGGGGGAGCTCATGGAGTTCCAGGCCGTTGGCTACCACGACCGGCAGAGCGACTTCGCCCGCTACCTCGCGGGGCGGGGCAAAGACGCGTCGACCGTGAACACCAGCTGGCCGATGCAGGGCTGACGTCGACTAACCGGCCCGGTTGACCTCCCAGACGTGGGCCAGGGCCCGCAGCGCGCAGACCGACCAGTGGAAGAGCAGGATGGTCAGCCACACCAGGCTCACCCAGTTCCACCACCCGTGCCCGGTGAACTGCGCCAGCTGGTAACTGCCGAGCGTGCAGGTGCCCGCGGGGAACACTGACCCCCACCAGCCCGGGTAGTAGCCGGGCCAGGCGAGGATGTCCCGCCAGAACCGCCAGGCGGCGTACAACGCCGCGGGCACCCCGAGAGCGAACATGAGATAGCCCACCGCAATGCCGCCGGCCCCCCAGGCGGTGCTCACGCCGGCGCCCAGGGGGTGGTGGCTGAGCAGGATTGCCACGGCCGTCGACTGTCCGACGATACCCAGCGGGATCCACGCCGTGCCGGTCAACCCCGGCGGGAGGTACAGCCTGCCGCGGATGAGCTCCAGGTACACGCGCGCGAAGACCGGCAGGGCGGTGACCATACTGAGCAGGAAACCCGCGACGGCCACCACCCAGACGGCGGCGGCCCACCGGCCGTCGAGCACGCCGGACGCGACCAGCTGCGCGCCCGAATTGGCGGAGACCATCGGCGGAACCAGCGACAGGCCCCAGAAGAAGGTCGGGGCGCCATGGAACTTCTTCAGCTGCCAGAGGCAGACGAACAGCGCGAGCGGGGTGGCCACGAGCCACGTGCCCATCTGCCAGTCCCAGTTGCCGGTGATCCTGGTCCAGGCGCCGCCCAACGCCAGGATCCCCATGAAATACATGCCCCAGGGGCCCATGTAGGGCTGGGTGAAACTGGGGTTGGTGTGCCGCAGCCAGCCGACGGTCACGGACAGGAAGATGAGGGTGGCGATGCCGAGGAACACGGGGCTGAGCAGGGTGGCCCCGTGGATGTCCGTCATGGTGGCCGCCAGAGAGGTGCCCATGACGCTGCCCGCCCAGGCGGGGCCGAGGGGCGGGAGCGGGTGTCTGGGCATAGTTTCCGACCTTAAGGGTTTTTTCCCGGACCGATCAATCGGACGCCCATTTAGTTGCACCGGGCCGGGGGCAGCGGAGCCCTCTGCCGGATCAGAGGTCCCCGGCGTCCTTGCGCAGCATCTGCTCCACCGCCACGGCCATCCGGTAGGCACCCGCCGCCTGCGCGACGGTGCCGTCGGTGATCCCGGCGCGGGGGTGGACGTCGACCCGTTCGCCGAGCCACTGGGGATCCAGGCCCAGCTGCTCCCAGAAGCGGGCGACTGCCACCGCCCGCTCGCGGGGCTTCGCCAGGAGTTCGTCCACGTGGTCCTCCGGGCCGGTGACACCCAGTCCGAGGCGGGTGCCGGAACTCACCACGTGGCCGAGGCCGTCGAGCTGCTCTGTGCCGGCCACCTGGTCGAGGGTGATCAGGACGGTACCGGCTCCGCAGTCCCGCGCCACGTCCCAGAGGGGCGGGTAGCCGGTCTGGTTGAGCATGACGTGTCCGGCGTCGAGCCCTTCGACGACGTGCGCCAGGCGTTCGGACAGGTCCTTCGGGTTGACGGGGCGGACAGGGTTGAAGTGCGTGGCGCCCTGCAGACCGGCGGCGATGGCGGGCAGGTCGGGTTCGTCGATCTGCACGGTGACGTCCGCGTGGAACCGTGCGGCGACGTTGCGGACATGCTGGTTGACGCCCTCGATGAGGGCGTCGGTGAGGTCGCGCAGTGCGCCGCGGTCGGTGAGCACCCGGTGGCCGTTGCCCATCTCGATTCCGGCGGCGAGCGTCCAGGGGCCGGTGATCTGGACCTTGAGGTTCGGGAGGCTGGTGCCCCAGGCCTCCTCGAGCTCGTCGAGGTCCCGGTCGAGAAGATCCCAGGTGCGGCGGGTGAGCAGCTGGGGGCGGTCGGTCATGATCCAGGAGCGGGGTCCGCGGTCGACGGCGACGGCCTCGAGCAGGCCGGCGGTGCGGCCCACGGGGTCGGAGCCCAGGCCCCGGGCGGGCAGCTCGGGCAGGTGCGGCAGGTCGCCGGTTTCGGAGAGGATGACGTCCGCGGCCTCCGGGATCGAGGTGCCAGGCAGCGGGCCGAGCCCGTAGGCGGTCACAGCGACTCCGTCCCGTGGATGGTGCCGGAGCCGAGGACCACGTCCCCCTCACCGTCCGGGTCCGGGAGGTAGAGGACGGCGGCCTGGCCGCGGGCCACGCCCTGCAGCGGCTCGGCCAGCTCCAGCGTCATGGTGTCCTCCCCCACGGACGCCCGGCAGGCAACCACTCCGCCGTGGGCGCGGACCTGCACCAGGGCGTCGAAGTCGCCGGCCATCGCCGGGTGGAGCACCTTGAGCCGGTCGGCGTGGATGACCCCCACCGAGAGCGCGGAGCGCGGGCCGACGGTGACGGTGCCGGTGGCGGCGTCGATGTCGGTGACGTAGCGCGGGCGGCCGTCGGCGGCGGGGTCGCGCAGGTCCAGGCCCTTGCGCTGGCCGATGGTGAAGTTCCAGGCGCCGTCGTGCTCGCGGAGCTCGTGGCCCTCGCGGTCCACGACCATGCCGGGGCGCAGGCCGATGCGTGCGCCGAGGAAGGCCTGGGTGTTGCCGTCGGGGATGAAGCAGATGTCGTAGGAGTCCGGCTTGCGTGCGACGGAGAAGCCGTGGGCGGCGGCCTCCTCGCGGATCTGCGGTTTCTCGGTGTCGCCGACGGGGAAGAGGCAGCGGTCGAGCTCGTCGCGGGTGAGCACGCCGAGTACGTAGGACTGGTCCTTGTCCGCGTCGGAGGAACGCCGGAGGTTGCCGGCGGCGTCGATGACGGCGTAGTGCCCGGTGGCCACGGCGTCGAAACCGAGGGCGACGGCGCGGTCGAGGAGCGCGGCGAACTTGATCTTCTCGTTGCAGCGCAGGCAGGGGTTAGGGGTTTCGCCCCGGGCGTAGGAGTCGACGAAGTCGTCGATGACATCGGCCTGGAAGCGGTCGGAGAAGTCCCACACGTAGAACGGGATGCCCAGCTTGTCGCAGACCCGGCGCGCGTCGGCGGAGTCCTCCAGGGAGCAGCAGCCGCGGGAGGATTCCCGTACGGCCTGCGGGTCGCGCGAGAGCGCCAGGTGGACGCCGACAACGTCGTGGCCCGCCTCCACCATCCGTGCCGCAGCCACCGCCGAGTCGACGCCGCCGCTCATTGCCGCCAGTACGCGCATGTGCCTCCTCCTTCTTCTCTTCTTCCAACAGTCAACCCTGCAGAGTAATCCCCCCGGCCGTCGATCCGAAACTCCGCGCGGATCTACAGGTTCTATACTCCAGGAGAACTTCTAAAACTTCTAAAGCGTCCCCGATGTTCTAAAGGATCTAAAGATGGCCCCGGCTCCCGGACCTCCCCCGCGCAACCCCTTCCGCCCCACCTTCGGCGTATCCCCGACGGTCCTGGCCGGGCGCTCCAGCCTGCTCACGGCCTTCGAGCTCGGCCTCGCGGAGGGGCCGGGCAGCCCCTACCGGGCGCTCATCATCTCCGGCGCCCGCGGCGTGGGCAAAACCGTCGTGCTCAACGAGCTCGAGGACACGGCGCTGCGGCAGGGTTGGGTGCACCTGCGCGCCTACCCCGGGCCCGAGATGACCGCCACCCTCGTGCGCACCTCGATCCCCGAGCTTCTCGACACCCTCGGTTCCCCCACCTCCCGGCGCATGCTCACCGGCGGCTCGATCGCCGGGGTGGGTTCCGTGACCGCGGCCGCCGACCCGGCCCACCGCGCGCCGGAGCCGACGTTGATCACCCGGTTGCGGGAGGTGGCTCGCATCCTCGCGCCGCGGGGCGCTGGCGTGCTCATCACCCTCGACGAGCTCCAGAGCGCCGACCCCGGCCACCTGCACGACCTCGCCACCGCCGTCCAGGACCTCATGCGCGACAACCACGACATCGCGTTCGTGGCCGCCGGTCTGCCCGCCGGCGTGGCGGACCTGCTCCAGCAGCAGGGCACGACGTTCCTGCGCCGCGCGCACCGGGTGGACCTGGCCGGGGTCGCCCCGGCGGAGGCCTCCCGCCTGTTCGCCGACACCGCCGAATCCGGCGGCCGGACGATGTCGGCGGAGGCCGTCGCGGAGGCGGTCCGGTTGAGCCACGGCTACCCCTACCTCATGCAGGTGGTGGGCTCGATGACGTGGGCGCAGGCCAATCTGCAGGGTGCGGACGCCCTCACCGCCGGGCACGTCCGTAAGGTGAGTGGGCCGGCCATCGAGCGCATGGGCCTCCAGATCCACGCCCCCTCGTTTCAGGGGGTCACCGGCCAGCAGATGCGCCTGCTCTACGCCCTGGCCGAACTGTCTCCGGACAACGGGCCCGTCCGTACCGGCGATATCGCCGCCCGCCTCGGGTTGGCGCCCAACGCGATCTCCATGGCGCGGGAGGCGCTGCTGCGTCGCTCCCTGGTTGTCGTCCCGAGTTACGGCCACCTGCAGTTCGCCCTGCCCTACGCCGCGCACCACCTGCTCGCCCACCCGCACCTGAGACCCTAGAAGACAATGAGCCGCAAGAATCGACGCACCTCCCCCGCCGCCGCATCCCCGTCAGGTGCCGCCGCCGGCACCTACGAGATCTCCACCGGCACCGCCGAGCTCCTCCCCGACGACTTCTACCCGGACGCCTGGACCCTGATGATCAACGGCGTGCCCTCCTCCCACGTGCAGATCGGCCGCCCGGACGTCCTGGAGTTCGAGTACATGCGCTGGATCGCCGCGATCGTGGAGCAGCAGGTCGCCTCGCACCTCGACCCGGCGTCGCTGCGGGTCACTCACCTGGGCGGGGCGGCGTGCTCCATGGCCCGTTACTTCGCCCATCGCTGGCCGAAGTCCCGCCACACCGTCGTCGAACTCGACGCTAAACTTGCCGCCTACGTGCGCGAATGGTTCGACATCCCCCGCGCCCCCACGGTGAAGATCCGGGTCGGCGAAGCCGGCGAGGTCACCCGCGGGTTCTACCCCGCCAGCCGCGAGGTCATCATCCGGGACGTCTTCGCCGGAGCGAAGACCCCCGCCAGCTTGACGACACCGTCCTTCTTCCGCGCCGTCCACGACGCCCTGGTCCCGGGTGGTCTGTACGTGGCCAACTGCGGCGACTACTCCAGCCTCATCGCCACCCGGGCGGAGCTGGCCGGTATGGCGGAGGTATTCGACCACGTCGCGGTGATCGCCGACCCGCCGATGCTCAAGGGCCGCCGCTACGGCAACATCATCCTCATCGGCAGCGACCGCGAGCTCCCGGCGGAAGGGTCCTCGGAGGCGGCTTCCCTGGCCCGGGTGCTGCTCGGCGGCGCCGTGCCGGCCCACTACAAGGACGAGACCTGGACCAGGACCCTGTTCCGCGGGACTGCTCCGCGCACCGAGGAGAACCAGGGCAATGATGCCGCCCAGCCCGCCGATCCCCCCGGAGAAGGTCCGGACCCACGATGACCGGCACGGGCCCGGTGGTGGTGCTGGTTCATGCGCCCTCCTGGTGAGCGGTGTCGGCACCGATCACCACGCGGGGGCCATCATTGTTTTCGTCCGTTCCAGGCGTCGTATGGCTTCGCCCGGACCGCGCCGACCAGGCGGACGAGGGCATCGCGATGGGGGAAGATTCCGACGACGGCGGGGCGCCGGCGGATCTTTCTGTTCAGCCTTTCGGTGGGGTTGTTCGACCACACCTTGCGATCCCCACGCTCTTCGGGGAATGGGTGAACGCCAGCAGCTGATCCAGGGGTTCTTGCAGGTAATCGGCGACGTGTGGGAATCTCTTTTCCCACAACTCCCCCACGTCCCGGACCTGATCCCGTACCGACGCAGCAGCCCGACCGAACAGAACGCATCCGGCCAAGGGCAGAGCCACTATGACCGCAACGACCAACCCGAGCTTTTCGGGGTGCCAGCCCCGCCCTGGAACTTTCTGCGACCCCCTCGACAGGTCCTAGGCAATGGGGGCAGGGTGTGGCAGAAGGTCACGGGAAAGCCAGGTGAGGCCCCCGCCGACGGATACGGCTGGCCGGCCAGCAACCTGGCGCAGCTGAAAACCATCGGGAAGATCCCTGATTCCGGCGGCCGCGACGGCCAGCAGGGGAAGCGTATCGGCCCCGGCCCAGACAGGAATCTCCGGCAGATCGATCAGAGCTGCCACGGCGAGGACCTGATCGAGCAACTGGCGGGCCACCGCAATATCTTCCACCTGATCGATATACACAGCCCTGTCCGACTGCATGTCGCGCACTGCGGGAGGCGGGCTTTGTTCATTGTTAAACACGGAAGAAAGAATAACCTCTGCTACGTCAAACAATAAGGACAATTGCATAATTTGTTATCGAAAAGCCACCAATCTACGGCCACCACACCCTCCATCGGGGGCGAGAGGATGGTCACCCTCTTCATATTCGGTAAACAGGCGCAGTTATCCGGTTGACGAACTTCCCAACTTGCCCCTCCATGCCGAACCAGAGTGTCCACCACGGCAACGTCGGGATTCTCCGCAGAAATGAAAACCAGCCCGAGCCACCGAAATGGCGAACGCGGCCAGGTCATGATGCCCCCGCGATCCCCGGCAGAGCTGTGATCTCCGCCGGATCCTCGCCCAGCGTCGCCGACGCTGGGCGACCTGGCACCCGGGCCGAGGGGGAGGATCAGCCCGCGTTGGCCAGCAGGATGAGCAGGTCGCCGATGGAGTAGTCGGGGTTCTCCGCCATGACCAGCAGGTCGTCGACGGGCAGTTCCCCGGACTCCAGGAGGCCCCGGACACGGTCGGCGATCTCCCCGGCCACCGCCGGGTCGATGCCCGCCTGCCGGGCCGCGCCGGTCAGCGTGTCAGCGGGCAGGAGCCCGGACTCGACGGCGAGGATGAGGGCCGCCAGGGCGGTGTTCCCCTCGCCGAGGCCGTCCAGGACGGCGGGGCCGGCGCCGGATTCCAGCACCCCGCCCAGGTCGACGTGGTTGCCGGCGACGAAGTCGGTGAGCTGCCCGTCGGTGCCGTTGAAGAGGTTGAGGTCCACGGGGCCGTTGATGCCGGGGACCCGGCCGGCGTCGGAACGCTGCCAGAAGGTGAGCTGGTCCCAGCCGCCGACGGTCTCGGGCATGTCGTTCTGGTAGGCCGCCAGCCACAGCGGGTGGCGGGTGAACGCGTCGGTGTCGGCCAGGTGCTCGCGCCAGAAGTAGCGGTAGGTGTAGACCATCGGCGTGCGGCCGGTGAGGTGCTCGGTCTCCGCGAGGAAGTCGGCCACCCAGCCCTGCAGCTGAACAGGGTCGAGGCCCTCGTCGACCTCGATGTCCAGCACCGGGGGCAGGGAGTGGCCCGGGGCCGCCGCGAGGGTGGCCGCGTAGTGGGCGGCCTGCGCGCGGGCGTCGCCGGCGGGGCGGGCGTAGTGGTAGGTACCCACCAGCAGGCCGGCCTGGTGGGCGGCGTGCACGTCCTCGAGGTAGTGCGGGTTGACCCAGCCCTCCCCCTCCGTCGCCTTGACGAAGGCGAAGCGCTGCCCGTCGGCCGCGACCTCCCGCCACTGGATGGGGGCGCCGTTGCCGCGCTGGTGCCCGGAGACGTCGATCCCCGAAGGCGCAACCGAGGAGAACGCGGTGGCCGGGACGGCTGACAGGGTCATTGCGAGAGTGGCGGCGGAGAGGGCGGCGGTCATGCGGCGGAGAAGCTTCATGAGTTCCAAAACTATCGCACTAAACCACACCCGTCACATCTTTCACATGAATAACATGGCTCCCGCGTCTTCCTCAGCCCGCCATGCCCGCCGTACGGGCCCGCTCGGCCACGTCCCCGATGACTGCCAGCACCTTGTCGACGTCCGCCTCCGTCGTCGTACGCCCCAGCGTGAAGCGCACCGCCCCGCGCGTGTCGCATTCGCTGACGCCCTGGGCCAACAGGACGTGGCTGGCGCGGTTGACGCCGCTGGCGCAGGCGGAACCGGTGGAGGCCTCGACGCCGGCGGCGTCGAGAAGCATGATGAGGCTGTCGCCCTCCGCGCCGGGGAAGGACAGGTGCAGATGGCCGGGCAGGGCGGGTTCGACGGTGTGGACCATCACCTCATCGACCTGGGAGAGGATGCCCCCGCGCAGCCGGTCCCGCAGCGCGGAAAGACGCGCTGTCTCCGCGGAGATCTCCCCGACGGCCTCCCGCAGCGCCGCAGCCGTGGCCGCGGCAGAGGCCACGTCGGGGGTGCCGGGCCGGATGCCGCGCTCCTGGCCGCCGCCGTGGAGGACCGCCGCCGGCGCCGGGGAGCGCCTCGCCAGCAGCAGTCCGGCGCCGCGGGGGCCGCCGAACTTGTGCGCGCTGGCCGCCAGGGTGGTCGCTCCGAGCATGCGGAAGTCCACGGGCAGGTGCCCCACGACCTGGACGGCGTCGACGTGCACGGGGGTGCCCGCGGCCGAGGACCGTGCGATGACCTCCGAAATGGGCTGGAGGGCGCCGGTTTCGTTGTTCGCCCACATGCAGCAGGCCACGGCTGCGGGGGTGTCGAGGGCGCGCAGGTCGAAGACGCGGCCGTCGGAACCCACGGGCAGGAGCTCCACCTGCGCCCCGGACAGGCCCAGAGCCTTGACCGGCTCGAGCACCGCAGGGTGTTCGATCGGGGTGGACACCACCCGCTCCAACGGGGAGGCTTCGAAAAGTCCCGTCACCGCCAGATTGTCGGCTTCCGTGCCGGAGCCGGTGAAGATGACCTCTACGGGGTCGGCGCCGAGGAGCTCCGCGATCAGGTCGCGCGCGTCGTCGAGCGCCCGCCGGGCGGCGCGGCCGGAGGCGTACTGCCCGCCGGGATTACCCGCGCCGGAGTGCTCGACCCACGCGTCCACGGCGGCCTGCCGCATGGGCGTGGTCGCGGCGTGGTCGAGGTAGTGGCGCGCGCCCGGCATCAGCCGCGCTGGTCGATCTCGTCGATCAGGGCGGGGACGACATCGAAGAGGTCGCCGACGACACCGAGGTCGGCGATCTGGAAGATCGGCGCGTCCTCGTCGTTGTTGACCACGACGATCTTCTTCGCGGTCTGCATGCCGGAGGTGTGCTGGATGGCGCCGGAGATGCCCAGCCCGATGTAGAGGTCGGGGGAGACGGTGACGCCGGTCTGTCCGATCTGGTAGGTGCCGTCGTAGTACTCGAGATCCACGGCGTCGCGGGTCACGCCGACGGCGGCTCCGAGGGAGTCTGCGAGCCGCTCCACCAGTTCCATCCCCTCCTTCGATCCCACTCCGCGGCCGGCGGCGACGACCACCTTCGCCTGGGTGAGGTCGGGCCGGGAACCGCGCTCCGCCGGGGCGAAGCCGGTGACGGCGACGTCCTTGGCTGTGGCGGCGGGCAGTTCCAGCGCCATGACGGTGCCGGCGGCGGGCGCAGGGGCCGGGGCGGCCTCGACCGCGCCGGGGCGCAGGGTGTAGATCGGGCTGGCTCCGCCGACGGCCGCGGAGACCTGCACCTGGTCGCCGAAGACGGACTGGGCGGCGGTGCGGTCGGCGTTGATGCCGACGACGTCGCACAGCACGCCGGAGGCCAGGCGGGCGGCCAGGCGGCCGGCGATCTCGTTGCCGGAGGCTCCGGCGGCGATGAGGACCGGGCCCGGGTTGGCGGCGGCCAGTGCCGCCAGGGCGTCGACCTGCGGCAGGATAAGGCGTCCGGCGACGTCCGCGGACTCGGCGGCGACGACGGTGGCGGCGCCGGCCTCGGCCAAGGCCGGGGCGAGGGTCTGCGTGACGCCGGGGGCCCCGACGACGACGGCCGCGACCTCGCCCAGCGGGCGGGCGGCGGTGATCAGTTCTGCGGTGGTGGCGGCGAGCCCGGAACCGGTGTGCTCGACCAGGACATAGACGGTGGACATGGGTGTGCTCCCTAGGGGTGGGTCGAGGCGGGTCAGAGGAACTTCTCGGCGGCGAGGAACTCGGCGATGCGGGCGGCGGCGGCCCCGGCGTCGGCGCCGCCGATGACGTCGCCGGACTCGCGTGCCGGGCGGGTGCCGGCGGAGGTGACCGCGGTGGCGGCGTGGGCCAGCCCAACCTGCCCGGGGACGACGCCGATGGCGGCGATGTCGAGTACCGTGACGGAGTGCTTCTTGGCCGCCATGAGTCCCTTGAAGTTGGGGAAGCGCGGCTTCGGGGCCTTGTCGGTCACCGACACGATCGCCGGCAGCTGGGCGGAGAGCTCGTGGCGCCCCTCAGCGGTCTCCCGCACGCCGGTGACGGTCTGCCCTGCCAGTGCCACGGAGCGGACGTTGGTCAGCGCCGGGACCTGCCGGTACTCGGCGAGGACCCCCGGCAGCGCCCCCATCGCCCCGTCGGAGGAGGCGTTGCCCGCCACGACGAGCGCCACGTCGGCGACGGTGTTGATCGCGTTGGTGAGCACCCAGGCGGTGCCCAGGAGGTCGGAGCCCGCGATAGCCTCATCGAGGACGTGGACGGCGTCGTCCGCACCCATGGCCAGGGCCTTGCGCAGCGTCTCGTCGGCGCCGGCGGGGCCCATGGTCAGGGCGATGACGCGGTATGCGGCGTCG
Source organism: Corynebacterium marinum DSM 44953 (assembly GCF_000835165.1). Classification (NCBI taxonomy): domain Bacteria; kingdom Bacillati; phylum Actinomycetota; class Actinomycetes; order Mycobacteriales; family Corynebacteriaceae; genus Corynebacterium; species Corynebacterium marinum. The sequence goes on along the minus strand of NZ_CP007790.1, from coordinate 1,061,688 downwards.
GGGTTGTCGTCGCGCAGTTGCAGCGCCTGCTCCATGGCGTACTCGTTGATCTCGTCGATGACGGAATCGACGTTGACGCGATCCAGGGTGTTGTCTGCCTCGAGGGCCTTCTGGGACCACGTGTCCGGAACATGCTTGACGAGTACCACGATGGCGGGCATCGGCAGTCACCTTTCGACGGGGGGGGGTTGGGTGGATGGCGAAGAGTCTACTCTAGGACTGGGCCGACCAGGTCAGGCAACCCTTATTTTCCCAGTTGCCGGGGGCCGCAGACCAGCGCCACGCCCTGCGCGCCGATACGCGTGCAGACCACCGCCAGCGACGCCTTCCCCTTCAGCTTGAGCTTCCTGCGCAGGGCGTCCGGGTCGACGTCCACGCCGCGCACGAGGATCTCCAGGCTGCCGACGTCACGGCCCGCCAGCGCCGCCTTGAGCTTCTTCAGCGGAACGACCTCCAGGATCTCGAAACCGCCGCGCCCGGCCGGGATCCTGTCGCCGGTGAGGTAGGCGATGCGTTCGTCGAGCATCCACAGCCCCTCCCGGTGCGCGTAGTGCCGCACCAGCCCGGCGCGCACGATTGCCCCGTCGGGGTCGACGAGGAAACGCCCCGGCGCCCCCGCACCGACGCCGTCCGGCTCGACGTCGGTGATCCGGTCGGTTTCCCCGCGGGTGATCACCACTGCCTCGCGCCGCAGCCCCTCGGCGAGCCCCGGCGTGTAGAGGCACGCCTCCTTGACGCCGCCGTCGACGCTGACCAGGCTCACCAGCCCGTCCCAACCGGAGAAGTCCAGGCCCGGCGCGCACTTCACCGCCAGCTCCTGGCCCGGCCAGGCGGCCAGGAGATCCGGCAGCGGCGGGAGCAGCTGGTCGGGGTGGGTGATACGCCGCCCGCCCGCCCGGCGCGCGGGGTCGGCGACGATGGCGTCCGCTCCCCTGCTCACCGGCACGGTGGCGTCGGCCTGCGCGAGCCACGCGCTGTCGCCGAGGTTGTGCCGCGCCATGCGCAGGCGGACCGCGTCGAGGTCGCTGCCCAGATACCGGAGACCCTCCTTATTTATTGACGCCCCCTCCGTCCCCACCGAGCACGTCACGTCGTGGACGAGCGCCCCGTCGCCGAGGGTCCGGCGCAGGCGCCGGGCGCGGTGCGCGGCGACAACCTGCGGGGTGGCCTGCTGGGCGGCGTCGAGGTCCGTGAGCCAGTGGGCGGGGAACTTGCCGCCCGCCGCGGCCGAGCGGCGCGCCTGCGTCAGCTCCGTCACGGCGCGGCCGTGCTCCCCGAAGCGTTGGCGCAGCGCCTCCGCATCGGCCAGCATGGTGGCGCGGGTGAGCGCGAGGCCGTCGGCGGCCGCGGCGATCTCGTCGGCGTGGGCCGCCAGGAAGGCGACCTCATCGAGTTGGAAGGCCATCAGCGGGTCGGCCGGATCCGGTCCACCCAGGAGGTGGTGAAGTACTCGGCGTAGCGCGGATCGTCGACGGGGTCACCCACCACCGGGGAGAGGTCGGCGGCGTCGGCGGCGGCCATCGCCTCATCCGCGGTGGGAAACCGCGCGAGGAAGGAGAGCTGGGCCCACGTGGGGATGGCGAGGCGGACGAGGCCGTGCCGCCAGCCGTCGAGAAGCAGCTGCGGAGAGAACCAGCCGGCGTCGTCCGCCTCGGAGGTGTCCCCGTCCGGGGACTGCCCGTCGGGTGCCACGGCGACGAAGGAGATGGTGTCGAACCAGTGGAGGTCCTTCCAGCCGCCGACCCAGCGGGCCCAGGGGCGCAGGCCGTCGGTGCAGACCCGCAGTTCATGCTCCATGAGCATCTCCGTCAGCGAGATGCGGTGGGAGATGAGGTCGACCCGGTCCTGGTGGTACGGGGTGACGTCGGCGATCTCGCTGCCGTCCTCGTGGACGGCGAGCAGGGTGCCGGTCTCCTCGAAGAGTTCCCGAACCGCGGCGAAGACCACTGCATGGGTCTGCTCGGATGTCAGCCCCAATCGCGCGGCGAACTCCTCGACGGGCTGCCCCGTCCACATCGCGGCGGTGTCCCCCTGACCGGACGGCAGGTCGCGGCGGTCCACTCCCCCGCCGGGGAAGACGGTCATGCCGGGGTAGTTGCGCATGGTGGAGACGCGTTCCTGCGCCCACACCTGCAGACCCTGGGCGGAATCCCGCACCAGGATGACCGTCGTGGACAGGCGGGCCTGGTCGTACCCGGTGGGCGCCTGACGATGGGGCACGGCCGATTCACCTCCGCAGATCAACGTGGACGGGCTTCTGTCACCGCTAGTCTAGGCCCGCTCACCGCCGGTGGGTGCCCGGGCGTCGGGTCCGGCGGGCGAAGTAGCGTTCGCCGATGCGGGAGACGTCGATCGGCTGATGGAAGGTCTTCGAGAGGTTCTCGCTGGTCAGCACCGTGTCGATGAGGCCCTGGGCGACCACCTCGCCGTCGTCGAGAAGCATGGCGTGGGTGAACCCGAAGGGGATCTCCTCGACGTGGTGGGTGATCATGACGATGGCCGGCGCGTCCGGATCCAGCGCCAGGTCCCCGAGGTAGCCGACGAGATCCTCGCGGCCCCCCAGGTCCATGCCGGCGCCCGGCTCGTCGAGGATGAGCAGCTCCGGGTTGGTCATCAGGGCGCGGGCGACGAGCACGCGCTTGCGCTCGCCCTCCGAGAGGGTGCCCCAGGAACGGTCGATGAGGTGGTAGGCGCCGACCAGGTCGAGGATCTCGTGGGCCTGCTCGAAGTCGATCTCCTCGTACTCCTCGCGCCAGCGCCCGAGCACGGCGTAGCCGGCGGAGACGACCAGGTCGCCGACCTTCTCTTCGAGCGGGATGCGGTTGCCCAGCGCCGCGGAGGAGACCCCGATCATGGAGCGCAGGTCCCGCATGTCGGTACGCCCCAGCTGCTCGCCCATCACGAACGCGCGGCCGGAGCTGGGGAACTCCTCGGCGGCGGCCATCCGGATGAGCGTGGTCTTGCCCGCGCCGTTGGGCCCGATGATCACCCACCGCTCATCGAGTTCGACCTGCCAGGTGACGGGGCCGACGAGGTTTCGTCCCCCACGCTTGAAGGTCACGTCGCGGAAATCGACCAGAAGGTCCCCGTTGGTCTCGTCATTGAATTCAGTCACATCCCCCATTGTGGCCGATTTCCCGCGTCCCCTGTGGAACTGACACAGCTGCACTAGGCTCGTTGGGGTAATTCCAACCCCTCTATGTGGAAGGTCGAATACATGACAGGTCGACTCGGTATCGATGACGTCCGCCCCCAGATCTCCGGGCGACTGTTCCCCGCCAAGGCCGTGGTGGGCGAGGTCGTCCCCGTCACCGCACTGGCCTGGCGGGAGGGCCACGACGCCATCGCCGCGACCCTGAATGTCACCCCGCCGGCGGGTGAGACCGCCGCCATCCACATGACGACCGACCCCGGCAACCAGGACCGCGTGCACGGCGTCTTCGTCCCCGACGCCCCCGGCACCTGGACTTTCCGCGTCGACGCATGGTCCGACCCCTTCGCCACGTGGCGCAACGCCGTCACCAAGAAGATGGACGCCGGCCAGTCCGCCGCCGAGTTGGCCAACGACCTGGCCCACGGCGCGGACCTGTTCGACCGGGCCGCGGCCGCAGCGCCTGCTTCGGTGGCCGGTGTGCTCGTCGACGCCGCCTCCGCCCTGCGCCGCACCGACGGCGACCTGGCGGGCCGGATCCGCATCGCCATGTCCGAGGTGGTCACCGCCGTCCTGCACGACCACCCGCTGCGCGACATGCTCACCCGCGGCCCCATCTGCGAGGTCAAGGTCGAGCGCCGCGACGCGCTGGTCAACTCCTGGTACGAGCTCTTCCCCCGCTCCACCGGCGGCTGGGACGCGGCGGGCAACCCCGTGCACGGCACCTTCGCCACCACCGCGAAGGCCCTGGAGCGGGTCGCCGCCATGGGCTTCGACACCGTCTACTTCCCCCCGATCCACCCCATCGGCGAGATCAACCGTAAGGGCCGCAACAACACCCTGACTCCGGAGTCCCACGACGTGGGCTCCCCGTGGGCGATCGGTTCCGCGGCGGGCGGGCACGACGCCATCCACCCCGAGCTGGGCACCGTCGAGGATTTCCGCGCGCTACTCGCCCGAGCCGATGAGCTGGGGCTGGAGATCGCCCTCGACCTCGCCCTGCAGGCCGCGCCCGACCACCCCTGGGCGACCGAGCACCGCGACTTCTTCACCGAGCTGGCCGACGGCACCATCGCCTACGCCGAGAACCCGCCGAAGAAGTACCAGGACATCTACCCCCTCAACTTCGACAACAACCCGCCGGCCATCTACGACGAGATCCTCCGCGTGGTCAGGTACTGGGCCGACCTGGGCGTGCGCACCTTCCGCGTGGACAACCCGCACACCAAACCGGCGAACTTCTGGCAGTGGCTGATCGCCCGGATCCACGAGACCGACCCGGACGTCGTCTTCCTCGCGGAGGCATTCACCCGCGCGCCGCGCCTCTACGGCCTGGCGAAGCTCGGCTTCTCGCAGTCCTACACCTACTTCACCTGGAAGACCAGCAAGCAGGAGCTGACGGAGTTCGCCTCCGAGATCCGCGACGCCGCCGACTACTCCCGCCCGCACCTCTTCGTCAACACCCCCGACATCCTCCACGAGTCGCTGCAGCTCGGCGGCCCCGCGATGTTCGCCGTGCGCGCCACCCTCGCCGCGACCATGTCCCCGCTGTGGGGCGTGTACTCCGGGTTCGAGCTCTACGAGCACGAGCCCGTCGCCCGCGGATCCGAGGAGTACCTCGACTCTGAGAAGTACGAGCTGCGCCCCCGGGACTTCGAGGCCGCGCTGGATTCCGGCACGTCCCTGGAGCCCTACCTCGCGCTGCTCAACCACGTCCGCCGGGAGAACCCCGCGCTGCAGCAGCTGCGCAACCTCCACTTCCACGACGCCGACAACGACCAGATCCTCGCCTACTCCAAGGTCGACCCGGTCACCGGCAACACCGTCCTCGTGGTGGTCAACCTGGACTCCTACAACACCCAGTCCGCGACGGTCACCCTCGACCTCGAGGCCGTCGGACAGCACCCGGGCGCCAGCTTCCCGGTCCACGACGCCATCACAGGCGCGACGTGGACCTGGGGCGAGCACAACTACGTGCGCCTGGTGCCCGAGGTCGACGTGGCCCACATCCTCATTCTCCCGAACGTCCCGGCCGATCAGCGCGAGCCGCTCGCGTGGCGCCGGGTCACCGACTACCGGGCCTGACCCGGCCCATCCGGCCGGCGCATTCCTGTAGCGTCGGGAATCAGCCGGGCGGAGCACTCCCGCCCTGACAACAACCGCATTCTCCTTCCCCCTTGTGAGGTCCCGCCATGCACGACGCCGACTCCGGTATCGACCAGCACCTGCTCATCCCCGCCCCGGACATGGAGCGCCTGCACAACTGCAGCCACCACGCACCGCACGACTTCTACGGCTGGCACGCCGTGGAGGGCGGTTCCGTGATCCGCACCCGCCAGCCGGGCGCCGAGCTGGTGGAGATCCTCATCCACAACGAGTTGCGCGCGGCCACCCCCGTCGGCGACGACGTCTGGGTGCTGGCCCTGCCGGACATCTACACCCCGGACTACCGCCTGCAGATCACCTGGCCGGAGGCGGGCACGATCGTCAGCGCCGACCCCTACGCTTTCCTGCCCACCCTGGGCAATTTGGACATCCACCTCGTCTCCGAGGGCCGCCACGAGCGTCTCTGGGACGTCCTGGGCGCCAACGTCCGCTCCTACGAGACGGCGCTGGGCACCGTCACCGGCACCGCTTTCGCGGTGTGGGCCCCCAACGCCATCGGAGTGGCAGTCGTCGGCGAGTTCTGCGTCTGGAACGCCTCCCAGTACCCGATGCGTTCGCTCGGCTCCAGCGGGGTGTGGGAACTGTTCATCCCCGACGTCGGCGCGGGCGCGGCCTACAAGTTCGCCGTCCAGACGAAGGAAGGCCACCGCCGCGACAAGGCCGACCCCATGGCCAAGGCCGCGCAGTGCCCCCCGGAGACCGCCTCCGTCGTGGTCGACTCCCGGTACGAGTGGTGCGACGGCGAGTGGCTGCGCAACCGCTCCTCCGCCGACCTGCTCAACGAGCCGATGTCCATCTACGAGGTCCACCTCGGTTCCTGGAAGATCGGCAAGGGCTACCGCGATCTGACCACCGAGCTGGTCGACTACGTGGCAGAGCAGGGATTCACCCACGTGGAACTCATGCCTGTCTCCGAGCACCCCTTCGGCGGTTCCTGGGGCTACCAGGTCTCCGGCTACTACGCCCCCACCGCCCGGTGGGGTTCCCCGGATGAGCTGCGCGCCCTCATCGACGAGTTCCACAACCGCGGCATCGGCGTCATCGTGGACTGGGTCCCGGCGCACTTCCCGAAGGACGACTGGGCACTGGCGCGTTTCGACGGTCCCGCGCTCTACGAGCACGCCGACTGGCGCCGCGGCGAGCAGAAGGAGTGGGGCACCTACGTCTTCGACTTCGGCCGCAACGAGGTCCGCAACTTCCTCGTCGCCAACGCCCTCTACTGGATCGAGGAGTTCCACATCGACGGCCTGCGGGTCGACGCCGTCGCCTCGATGCTCTACCTCGACTACTCCCGCGAGGAGGGCGAGTGGACGCCCAACCAGTACGGCGGCCGCGAAAACCTCGACGCCGTGCAGTTCCTCCAGGAGATGAACGCCACCGTCCACCGCACGCACCCCGGTGTGCTCACCATCGCCGAGGAATCCACCTCCTGGCAGGGCGTCACCGCCCCCACGGAGCAGGGCGGGCTGGGCTTCTCCCTCAAGTGGAACATGGGCTGGATGAACGACACGCTCGAGTACTTCAAGCTCGACCCGATCCACCGCGAGCACCACCACAACGAGATCACCTTCTCCATGATCTACGCCTACTCCGAGAAGTACGTCCTCCCCTTCTCCCACGACGAGGTCGTCCACGGCAAGGGCTCCCTCTGGGGCCGCATGCCGGGCGACGACTGGAACAAGGCAGCTGGCCTGCGCGCCCTCTACGGCTACATGTTCTCCCACCCGGGCAAGAACCTGCTGTTCATGGGCCAGGAATTCGGGCAGACCGGGGAGTGGGACGAGGCGCACTCGGTCGACTGGTCCAACCTGGAGGGCTGGGGCCACGAGTACCACGAGGGCATCCAGAAGCTCGTCCGCGACATCCACCAGGTGTACCGCTCCTCCCCCGCCCTCTACTCGCAGGACCACACCTACGAGGGCTTCCAGTGGGTCAAGGGCGACGATGCGGCGAACAACATCCTCGCCTACCTCCGTTGGGGCGCCGACGATTCCGCCCTCCTCGCGGTGGTCAACCTGTCGGGCAGCTCGCAGGAGTCCTACCCCCTGGGAACCCCGCGCGCCGGCGAGTGGGAGCTCGTGCTCAACACCGACGCCGCCGAGTACCAGGGCGCCGGCAACGACCTGCCTGCTGTCGTCAGCACCGACGCCAGCGGATGGGACGGATTCGAGCACAAACTGACCCTGCACGTGCCGGCCAACTCCGTCCAGTGGTACCGCCACCGCCGCAACAGCTAGCACCGGACAAACACCACGGCGCCCGCCGCCCCTTCCCGGGGAGGCGGGCGCCGTCGCGCGTCCGGGGTCAGAACAACGTCGAGGCCATCTTCGTCCGCGCGGCGGCGACGCGGGGGTCGGCGGCGTCGAAAAGCGCGAAGAGCTCGACGAGCCGGTCGCGCACCCGCATCTTCTCGTCGCCCGCGAGCGTGGTCATCAGGGCGATGAGGCGGTCGAAGGCGTGTTCGGGGGCGCCGGCGACCACCTCCGCGTCGGCGGCGGTGAACTGCTTCTCGACGTCCCCGGGGGCCGCGTCGGCGGCCTCGACGGGGTCCTCGGTCCGCGCGGCCGGGTCGAGGCGCTGGAGCAGCCGGGCGGTGTCCCGCGCCTGGCTGATCTCCCGGTTGCCCGGGTCCCCCGCCAGAATCTCGTCGTAGACGGCGATGGCGGCGGCGAAGTCGCCCGTGTTCAGCGCGGTCAGCGCCTGCTCCAGTCGCGGGTCCTCGGGCGCTTCCTCGGGGGCCGGCTGCAGTCCCGACAGCTGCGGACCCACCTGCGTGACCAGGGCGTCGAGCCAGGTGCGCAGCGCCTCGGCGGGCTGGCCGCCCTCGAACTGGGTGACCGGCTGGCCTCCGCCGAGCGCGATGACGGTGGGCAGGACCTGCACGCCGAAGGCCTGGGCGACCTCCGGGGTGACGTCCGCGTCGACGTAGCCGACAAGGTAGCTCAGGCCCGCCCCCTCCGCGAACTGGCGCAGGTCCTCCCGCAGCTGCTCCGACTCGGGGCTGCGCGGCGTGCCGACGAGCACCACGACCGGCACCTCCAGGGAGCGGTGGACAACGTCGCTCTCGAAATTCTGCGGGGTGACAGTGAAGAAGGGCGCGGGGCCGTCACCGGGCGCCGCCGGCTGGGAGGCCTGCTCCCGCGCCTCCGCGCGGGCCTTCACCTCGCCGAGGTCGATGGCTCCCGAAACATAACGGTGTGGGGTGTTCAAGGTGTGTGTTCTCCTTAATGCAGATGCTTCTCGAGGGATTCAACCTTCTGGTGGAGCTGGTCGCCGTACCCTGCGCGGATGTCCGCCTTGAGCACCAGGGACACGCGCGGCGAGACGGCGGCAACCGCCTCCGTCGCCCGTTTGACCACGTCCATGACCTCGTCCCACTCCCCCTCGACGAGGGTGAACATGGCGTTGGTCTCGTTGGGCAGCCCGGAATCGCGCACGATCCGTACGGCATCGGCGACGGCGGCGGACATCTCTGCGTCAGGAGTGGCGGTGACGGCCGGCGCCACGGAAAAGGCGATGATCATGGCGTCCAGGTTACCTGCGATCCCAGCAGTGGCGGTGCCAGTGGCGCCGGTCCTCTGCCCCGCGCCCTGTGTCGCGCGGCCAGGCGACGATATGCGCCACACCCGGCGGGATATTCTGGTTGCAGCCCGGGCAGACGTAGAACTTCGTCGCGGAGTGCGAGCCCATGTGCCGGAAGAGATACATCTCCCCCTGGGTCCACGAGGGGCCCTCCACCGCCTGGGTGCCGTAGAAGGCCGTGCCGTCGCGCGGCAGCTCCCGGGGGGTCATCGCTTCCCGACGCCCCCCGCTTCCCCGCCGCGGCGTCTGCCGCCGGGGGGTGTTCCGGCGCGGCACGGCTAGAACAGCCGCAGTTCGTCGGTCTCGATCCCGCGCAGTTCCCGGTAGTCCAGGGTCAGGCAGCGGATGCCGCGGTCCTCCGCCAGGGTGCGGGCCTGGGGTTTGATCTCCTGGGCGGCGAAGACTCCGCGGACGGGGCGGAGCAGTTCATCGCGGTTGAGCAATTCCAAGTACCGGGTGAGCTGCTCGACCCCGTCGATGCCGCCCCGACGTTTGACCTCCACGGCGACGGTCCCGCCGGCGCCGTCCCGGGCCAGGAGGTCCACGGGGCCGATGGCCGTGGGGAACTCCCGGCGGACGAGGCTGTAGCCGTCCCCGAGGGTGGTGATGTGCTCCGCGAGCAGTTCCTGGAGGTGCGCCTCCACGCCGTCCTTCACCAGTCCGGGATCCACCCCCAGATCGTGGCTGGTCTCGTGGTGGACGTTCTCGATGGTGATCCGCAGCTGCTCGCCCTTCGAGTTCTCCACGATCCACAGCAGTTCGCCGGTGTCTCCCCCGTCGATGTCGGTGATCGCCGTCTCCGTGAGCGAGCAAGGGGGCGTCATCCAGTTCAACGGCTTGTAGGCGCGGTCGTCGGCGTGCACCGACACTGAGCCGTCCGCCTTGATCATGAGCAGGCGGTCGGCCACGGGTAGATGGGCCTCCAGACGGCCGACATAATCCACGGAACAACGGGCGATGACTAAACGCATGCGCTACAGCCTAGCCCGACGTCACTTCCCCGACTGACCCCGGGTGATCCTGCTGCGCAGACGGTGGTGGTCGATGCGCTCCTGCCGCGCGTGCGGGGCGGATTCGATCCAGGCGGTCAAAGCCATGAGTCCGTGCTGGTCGAGTGCCAGTTCGTAGTGGGAGCCTCCGTCGCACAGGGTGGCGATGGCCAGACCCTCCGACATGAAGCCCTCCTCCTCCGGGGTCATCTTCCGGGGCTCGTGGAACTCCAGCCGCTGGCGGGTGAACACCTGATCCGCCATGGGAGAGATGGAGCGCAGTTTGAAGTACTCCAGGTCGTCGCCGTTGTAGCGGATCATGCCGTGGCGCCAACCGTGGACGCCCGATGCCGGAAGAGTGCGCAGGAGAATCGTCGAACCTCTGGACCGCAGCGTGAGGAGACGCCAGATGGCGAGCAGCACGGCCAGGACGGCCAACACAATCAGTACCCAGGCAACGATCTCCACGGAGATACCCCTTTCGGACGCTTGTCGGCTTATCGTAGCCCCCTGTCAGCCGATTACCCAACGGGCCGCCGCCGGTGGGAACAGCCGTGCGGAAGGGTGCCACCGGCAGATACGACGAAAACCGGCACCCGCCGCCGTTAAGGGCGGCGGGTGCCGGTCTGAGAGAGGAAGAGGCGGTGCCTCGGGGGACCTTGAACAGGTCCCCAGCCAGTTTAGGCCTCGGCCTTACGGCGCACGGCGCTCATCTCGGCCTCAGCGCGGGTGCGGGTGAACTCGTCCGCATCCTGGAGCTGGGACTCTGCGAGCGCAGTGTCGACCTCATCGGCCCAGATCGCGTAATCCGCGAGGATGGTGACCTTTTCCGGGGAGATGGAAAGGAAGCCACCGTGGACGGCGGCGACGAGCTTGCCGCCGTCGACCGGACGGATGGTCACGACGCCGTTCTCGCGCAGCTGCCCGAGCATCGGCTCGTGACCGGACAGCACGCCGATCTCACCCTCAGTGGTCTGCGCGGTGACGATGCTGGCCGAACCCGACCAGAGCATGCGCTCCACGGAGACCAGTTCAACGGTGATGTCAGCCATGTGCGTCTCCTCTTACTTGCCGGTGAGCTTCTTGTAGGCGGCCTCGACGTCGTCCAGGCCACCGAGGCCGTTGAAGGCCTGCTCCGGGTAGTGATCAAACTCGCCGTCGCAGATGCGCTCGAATGCCTCGATGGTGTGCTCCATCGGGACGTAGGAGCCCGGCAGACCGGTGAACTTCTCCGCGACGAAGAAGTTCTGGCCGAGGAAGCGCTCGAGACGACGTGCACGCTGAACCGTGATCTTGTCCTCTTCGCCGAGCTCGTCCATGCCGAGGATCGCGATGATGTCCTGCAGTTCCTTGTTCTTCTGCAGGATGCCGATCACGCGCTGCGCGACGGCGTAGTGACGCTCGCCGACGATCGACGGCTCGAGGATACGAGAAGTCGAGGTCAGCGGGTTCACGGCCGGGTAGATACCCTTGGAGGCGATCGAGCGGTCAAGCTCGGTGGTCGCGTCCAGGTGGGCGAAGACCGCAGCCGGGGCGGGGTCGGTGTAGTCGTCGGCAGGGACGTAAACGGCCTGCAGGGACGTGATCGACTTGCCCTTGGTGGAGGTGATTCGCTCCTGGAGGACACCCATCTCGTCAGCCAGGGTGGGCTGGTAGCCCACGGCGGAGGGCATACGACCCAGCAGGGTCGAGACCTCGGAGCCGGCCTGGGTGAAGCGGAAGATGTTGTCGATGAACAGCAGAACGTCCTGGTTCTGCACGTCGCGGAAGTACTCGGCCATGGTCAGGCCGGACAGTGCGACACGCATACGGACTCCCGGCGGCTCATCCATCTGGCCGAACACGAGGGCGGTATCCGGGAGAACACCCATCTCCTCCATCTCGAGGAAGAGGTCGGTGCCCTCACGGGTGCGCTCGCCGACGCCGGCGAACACGGAGGTGCCGGAGAACTCACGCGCGATACGGGTGATCATCTCCTGGATCAGGACGGTCTTGCCGACACCGGCGCCACCGAACAGACCGATCTTGCCGCCCTTGACGTACGGGGTCAGCAGGTCGATGACCTTGATGCCGGTCTCGAGGATCTCGGTCTTGCCTTCGAGCTGGTCGAACGGCGGCGGGTCGCGGTGGATTCCCCACTGCTCGCCGTCGCGGCCGAGGCCCGGCTCGTCGAGGCAGTCACCGAGGGCGTTGAACACGTGGCCCTTGACGACGTCACCGACGGGAACGGAGATCGGCTTGCCGCTGTCCACGACCTGGGCGCCGCGCACGAGGCCGTCGGTCGGCGCCATGGAGACGGTGCGGACGAGGTTGTCACCGAGGTGCTGTGCAGCCTCGAGGGTGATGGTCTTGGCGACTGCTTCGAGGGTGACCTCGACAGTCATTGCGTTGTACAGGGCCGGAAGCTCGCCGCGCGGGAATTCCACGTCGACGACCGGACCAATGACACGCACGACACGGCCGGCGCTGGACGCCTGCTGTGCGTTCTGCTCTGCGAGAGCTGTAGTCATTTTCTAGTCACTTTCTCCGCTTTCGGCGAGCGCACCAGCGCCACCGACGATCTCTGTGATTTCCTGGGTGATCTGTGCCTGACGGGCCTGGTTGGCCACGCGGGAGAGGTCCTTGACCAGCTCGGTCGCGTTGTCAGTCGCAGACTTCATCGCGTTACGGCGCGATGCGGACTCGGCTGCGGATGCCTCGAGGAACATCGCGTACAGACGACGCGACACGTACTTCGGAAGCAACGCATCCATGAGCGCATCGGCGTCGGGCTCGAACTCGACGTCCGGGGTGATGCCGTCCTCGTGGGAGTCCTGGAGGGACTCCCCCGTGTCCAGCTCGTCCAGACGCACGACAGGCTCGATCGGAAGCAACTGGTGTGCGACCGGAACCTGCGAGAGCATCGAGACGAACTCGGTGTAGACGACGTGCACCTGGTCGAAGCCGCGGATGTCGGCGCCATCGGTGTTGAGGCCCTTGCGGTACTTGGCCTCGCCGGTGGAGCTGGCGTTGAAGCCATCGATGAGGTGGTGGCGGACGTCGTGGGTGGCCTCCCAGGTCGGAGCCTGGGAGAAACCGGTCCACTGGCCCGCGATGTTCTCACCGCGGAACTTGTAGAAGCCGACGGCCTTGCCGCCCGTGACGTAACGGACGATCTCGTAGCCGGCCTGCGTCAGCATCTTCTCCAGCTCTGCAGCCTTCTTGAAGACGTTGTGGTTGTAGCCACCGGCCATGCCGCGGTCGGAAGTGACCACGAGAACAGCGGCGACCTTGCCGCCCTCACGCTCGTGCAGCATCGGGTGGTCGAGCGAGCTCGCCGACGCCAGACGCTCCATCACGTGGGACAGTTCCTGGGCGTACGGCAGGGAAGCCTCGACCTTGGCCTGAGCCTTGGTGATGCGCGAAGTCGCGATCAGCTCCTGAGCCTTGGTGATCTTCTTGGTCGAGTTGACGGACCGGATACGGTCGCGCAATTCGCGAAGACTAGCCATGGTTCACTCTCCTCCCTTCGTTTTTATTGACGGATTCAAAGTTGGGCATTGAGGCCCTTACTTCTTGGCCGTCTTGCGAGGGACGGTGAGCTGGGTCTTCTTGTGCTGGTCGCTGGACAGCGCCTCAACCTCGGGCTCGTTGATGACCGGGTGACCGTCAGTGGTCTGGAAGGTCTTCACGAACTCGTCGTTGGCGGCCAGCAGGGCAGCCTGGGACTCGTCGGACAGGGCCTTGCCGCCTGCGATCTGCTCGTAGATCTCCGGGTTGTTGGCGCGGAGGTACTCGTGCAGCTCAGCCTCGTAGCGGCGGACGTCCTCGACGGGAACGACGTCGAAGACGCCCTCGCCTGCGGCCCAGATCGAGATGATCTGGAACTCGACGGCCTGCGGGGTGTTCTCGGCCTGCTTCAGCAGCTCGACGAGACGCTGTCCACGCTCCAGCTGAGCCTTGGATGCGGCATCCAGGTCAGACGCGAAGGTGGCGAATGCCTCGAGGTCGCGGTAGGCGGCGAGGTCCAGACGCAGGGAACCTGCGACCTTCTTCATGCCCTTGGTCTGGGCGGCGCCACCGACACGGGAGACGGAGACACCGACGTTGATCGCGGGGCGGACGCCCTGGTTGAACAGGTCGGACTCCAGGAAGACCTGACCGTCGGTGATGGAGATGACGTTGGTCGGGATGAAGGCCGACACGTCGTTCGCCTTGGTCTCGATGATCGGGAGGGCCGTGATGGAACCGGCTCCCAGCTCGTCGGACAGCTTGGCGGCGCGCTCCAGCAGACGGGAGTGCAGGTAGAACACGTCGCCCGGGTATGCCTCGCGGCCCGGCGGGCGGCGCAGCAGCAGGGAGATCGCACGGTAGGCCTCGGCCTGCTTGGTCAGATCATCGTAGATGACCAGGACGTGGTTGCCCTGGTACATCCAGTGCTGGGCCAGGGCCGCACCGGTGAACGGGGCGAGCCACTTGAAGCCGGCGGAGTCGGACGCCGGAGCTGCCACGATGGTGGTGTAGTCCAGCGCGCCGTGCTCTTCGAGGGTCTTGCGGACCGCCGCGATGGTCGAGCCCTTCTGACCGATGGCGACGTAGATGCAGCGGACCTGCTTGGTCTTGTCGCCGGTCTCCCAGTTCGCCTTCTGGTTGAGGATGGTGTCGATGCAGACCGCGGTCTTGCCGGTCTTACGGTCGCCGATGATCAGCTGTCGCTGTCCGCGGCCGATCGGGGTCATCGCGTCGATGGCCTTGATGCCGGTGGCCATCGGCTCCTCGACGGGCTGACGGTCCAGCACGCCCGGGGCCTGCAGCTCGAGGACACGGAACTCTTCGTCCTCGATGGCGCCCAGGCCGTCGATCGGCACCGCCAGGGGGTTGATTACTCGGCCCAGGAACTTCTCGCCGACCGGGATGGAGAGGACCTCACCGGTCCGCTTCACTTCGTCGCCCTCCTTGAGGGTCTCGAAGCTGCCCAGGACGACGACACCAACGGTGTCAGTTTCCAGGTTCTGTGCGACGCCGATGACGCCGCCGGGGAACTCAAGCAGCTCATTCGCCATGACCGACGGAAGGCCCGAAACCTGGGCAATACCGTCAGCTGCCGAAATGACCACGCCGACCTCCTCACGGGAGGCCTCCGCGGAGTAGCTCGAGGTGTAGTTCGCTATCGCGCTACGGATCTCATCGGAGGAGATCGTCAGCTCCGCCATGTTCTTCCTGCTCTCAGTTGTATCTTCCAGCATATTTTGGATTGTGTGTGTAGTCGTGTCTTACGCGAGGTTCGCGCGGAGCCTGGCAATCTTGCCTGCCATGCTGCCGTCGATGATCTCGTCGTCGACGCGGATGGTCACGCCACCGAGGAGGCTGGGGTCAACCTCAGAGTGGATGGACATCGCACGACCGTAAATTCGTCCCAGCTTGTCGGCGAGCGCCGCCTGCTGGCCCATGGTCAGCTGCTCGGATGTGACGACATGCGCCACGGAACGGCCCTGCAGCTTGGCAGCTGCGTCGACCAGTTTCGCGATGTCGTCGATGGGGTTCTTCTCCGGCCGGCCGATCGCCTGAAGCGCGAGCGCCTCGGTGAACATGTTGACCTTGCCGTAGAGAACTCCAGCCAGCAGGGCGCGCTTGCGCGCAGGATCCGCCGCCTTGTCGGAGAGGAGCTGGGTCAGCTCGCCCTCACGGTCCAGAACGCGGGAGAGTCGGAACAGTTCGTCCTCGACCTGCCCCAGCTGACCCTGCTTCTCGGCGCCGCGCAGGAATGCGCGGCGGCCGAGGGAAACGAGGCCGGCCCGGAATTCACGCGGGGTGGACCAGGTGCGTGCGGCTGCCTCGTCGAGTACCGAAAGGGTGCTGTCGGAGACCTTGCCGCCGAACACGGTCCGGACCAGGCCCGTGCGCTGCGCCGGCGTAGCCGAAGCTTCAGCGACAGCGACACGCAGGGCGCGGTCACCGTCGAGAACCTCGACGACGTCGAACAGCTCGGTGCCGATCTGGGCGGCGACGGCGACGGTGTTGCCCGAACCATGGACGAGACCGTCCAGGTGGGACTCAACCGTTGCTAGTGCTTCGCGGCTCGCTGCGTGCATTGCGCTCACTTTCCTGCCGGTGCGACGGTGTCGAGCTCGGACAGGAACGAGTCAATCGTGCCGGAGCGCTTGGTGGCGTCGGAAAGCTCGCCACCGATCAGCCGCTCTGCCAGGTTGATCGAGTTCTGTCCCATCTCCTGGCGAAGCTCCGCCACGACCTGCTCACGCTGGGCCGACAGCTGCTTCTCACCGGACGCGACGATGCGGTTGCTCTCCTCGGTGGCCTGTGCCTTCATCTCAGCCTCGATCAGCTTGCCCTTTTCGCGGGCCTGCTCACGGATCTCGGCTGCCTCGGCACGGGCCTCGGCGAGCTGCGCGTTGTACTTCTCAAGAGCGGCCTTGGCCTCGGCCTGTGCGGCCTCGGCGCGCTGAATGCCACCCTTGATCCGGTCCTCACGCTCAGTCAGGACCTCCTGGAACTTCGGAAGAACGAACTTCCAGAAGATCAGCAGAATAACGACGAGCGGAATGATGGACCAGACGATGTCGTATGCCTTGGGCAGAAGAATCGAGTTGCCGCCCTCGAGGGGAAGGGTCTCAGCCTCCTGCGCAAGGTAGTAAATGACGTTCGTCATGAGTCTCCAGTCTTAAAGGGGTGTGTTTCCGCTCGAAATTAGAACAGGAAGCCGGCGACCAGGCCGATGAGGGCGAGGGCCTCAACGAAGGCGATACCCAGGAACATGGTGGTACGGAGCTGACCGGCCATCTCGGGCTGGCGGGCCATGCCCTCAAGTGCCTTGCCGACGAGGATGCCGATGCCCAGGCCCGGGCCGATGGTGGCGATGCCGTAGCCGATGGTGCCGAGGCCGGTAACGGTGGTCTCGGTTGCCTGAGCCAGGATGATCTCGTTCATGAAAGTCGTTCCCTTTCTAGGTGCCCGGTCTGAATTTCGACCGGGGCTTCAGGTGGTGATTGAAGTGGGGGTATTCAGTTGGCCGCGAGGTCCGCGACTTGTCAGTGAGAGTCCGCGTGCAGCGACAGCTCGATGTACACCGCAACCAGCAGGGCGAAGATGTACGCCTGCAGGAAGATGATGATGATCTCATAGAGCGTGAACGCGACAGCCGCGACAATGGTCACACCAGAAAGCACGGTCCAGCCGTTCAGCTGCCAGAAGAAGAAGTTCGTGGCGGAGTACAGGAGGACCAGAATGAGGTGTCCCGCAAGGAAGTTCGCCATAAGACGAAGTGCGAGAGTGACCGGACGCATGATGAACGTCGAGAAGAACTCGATCGGCACGACAAGGATGTGCAGTGCCGGGGGAAGATTCGGGATGACCACCGAGGACTTGACGAACTTACCGAAGCCGTAACGCTTGGCACCGGCATAGATCATGGTGACGTAGCCCAGGAGCGCCAGCACGATCGGCATGCCGATACGTGCGTTGGGCGAAATGTTCAGTCCAGGAATGATCGTCGGGATGTTGAAAGCCAGGACGGCGAAGAAGATGGTGGCGATGACCGGCAGGAACCGGCGCCCCTCCTTCTTGCCCAGAATGTCCTCGGCGATGTGGACCCGGACGAAATCCAGTGCGAGTTCTGCGAAGTTCTGCAGGCCCGACGGAACCAGCTTGGGGCTCCGGAAGGCGACAAGGAAAAGGACCGCCACGATGATCGTCATGAGAATGCGGACGAGCATCAGTCGGTCCAGTGCGAACCATCCGTTTGCGAAATCCTCAAACAGGATGTGGCCGTAGTATTGCCCCGGGAAAAATTCAGGATCCAGTTCGGGTGCGTGAAACTCGCCCCTCATGGCCAGTGTTGTAACGCTCAGCGTTCTCTCCCGTGTTCGGGCCGTAGGTGGAGTGTCACTTCACATACGGTGCGATGGACGTCTGAAAATCTTTGTTGCCGCCACCACCTCGGACTCCGTCGCACATCAGCGAAGGCGGTGACAGGGGCTGGACCGCAGCCCTGTTCGGCGCCATCCTGTGTCTCCACTGATGGCGCTTTCACCTTGCCGGGGCAACCCGCAGGACAGCTTATCAGGGTGTTTCCGTTTTCTCCCGAAGGGTGCGGATATGTTTCCTGACGTGGCGCGATACGTCCCGCACCATGCCCCGAAAAAGGCCTGTATCGGCAGCTTTGGACATGGTTGTAAGCTCGGTCACACGGTGCGCAAGGGTGTCCCCCGGCGGGGGTGATTACCCCCGTTTTCCCTGCCCCGGAGGATCGTTTCGGGCCCCCGCCCACCCCTGTGCGGAGCCCCGCTCACCGACGCCGCCCGGGCGTTGCAGCAGGCCCCGGCTAGTTCACGTAGGTGACGCGGGCGGTGATGACGCCCCACACCTCGGTGGCCAGCACGACGACGAGCGCCAGCACGGTGGTGACCAGCAGGGCCGTGCGGTCGTAGAAGGTCAGGTCGCGGATGACCGCCAGGACGATGATCAGGACCACGATCTTGAGCAGCCAGCTGCCCAGGACCACTGCCCCGGTGGTGGACGGGTTGGTCGAGGAGGTGAACAGCACGCTGGCCGCGGTCAGCAGGACGAATCCGCCGCCGATCGCCGCGCCGATGAGCACCCCCCAGATGCCGGGGAGATCCCGCATGCCGCCCCAGACGGCCAGCGAGATGATCGTGATGACGACGAGCGCGATGGTGCCGAAGCGGACCGCCCGCAGGAGGGGGCGGCGGGGGTCGTCGTATTCCGAGCGCGGGGCGCTGTCCGGTGCAGTGTCAGGAGTACTCACGCCACCGGATCCTACCCGCCCGGGCCGGGGCTCAGGCGGTGGGCTCAGTCTCGACGACCACGCGGGAGCGTGGGGCGCGGCGTCCCAGCTTGCCCGCCCGCAGCGGAATGAGGGTGACCAGGAACGCCACGACCAGCGCCACGAGGAACAGCGACAGGGCCACCCGGGCCGGGACGACGGAGAAGCTCACCGCCCCGAAGGCGACCACGCTGACCCACAGATAGAGGACGAGCACGGTACGCCGGTGGGTGTGGCCCAGCGAGAGCAGCCGGTGGTGGAGGTGGAGCTTGTCCGCCGCAAACGGCGAGGTGCCCTTCGACAGACGCCGCACCACCGCCAGGACAAGGTCCAGAACTGGAACGAAGATCGCCGCGGCCACCACGAGGATGGGGCTCATTAGCGCCACCATGTCCGCCGTCCCGTAGAGGGACATGTTGATCTTTCCCGACGCCGACGTCGCCGCCGCGGCGAGCAGCAGCCCGATGAGCATCGAACCGGAATCCCCCATGAAGATGCGCGAGGGCTCGAAGTTGTGGGGAAGGAAGCCCAGGCAGATGCCCACCAGCCCGGCGGCGATGATGGCCGGCGGATAGGCGGACACCGCCCCGCCCTGGTCGTGGAGCACCGTCAGGGAGAAGATCAGGATCGCCCCGCCGCCGATCATGCCCAGCCCGGCGGCCAGCCCGTCCAGGCCGTCGACGAAGTTGATGGCGTTGATCAGCGCGACCGTGAACAGGGAGGTGACGATGCTCGCCTGCAACTGGTCCAGCACGACCGTGGTGCCGTCGCCGAAGGGGAGGTAGAGCAAGGTCCACGACAACCCGAGGACGCCGAGCAGCACGGACGCGAGGATCTGCCCGATGAGTTTGGTGATGGCGTCCAGTTCATAGAGGTCGTCGAGCACGCCGACCAGCACGATGGCGAAGGCCGCCCACACCACGGCGTTCATCTCCGGGGTGATCGGCATGAATCCCCTGGTCAGGGCGGGTAGCTGACTGGCCAGGAAGACGGCGGCCAGGAACCCCGAGAACATGGCCACGCCGCCCAGCCGCGGGGTGGGCTGGGTGTGGACGTCGCGTTGGCGGATTTCGGCGACCTTGCCGGCCCGCACCATCATGGAGCGCACGATGCCCGTGGCGAGGTAGGTGACCGTCGCCGCGACGAGGATCACCAGGCCGAGTTCGCGCAGCGGGACGCCGGCGCCCATGATGGCCTTCTCCCCTTCTAGGTCCGGCTCCGCAGCAGCTCCGGGTCGACCCCGAGGACCTCGCCGATGGCTTCCGCCGAGATCGCGCCCTCCCGCAGGATGCGCGGGGCAGGGCCGGAGAGATCGATGATCGTGGAGGGTTTGCCCACCGGGGTCTCCCCGCCGTCGAGGTAGACCGCGACGGCGGTGCCCAGCTGCTGTTTGGCGGCGATGGCTGTGGTGGGCGGCTCGTGGCCGGAGATGTTGGCGCTGGACACTGCCATGGGGCCGACCTCGCGCAGCAGCTCGATGGCCACCGGGTGCAGCGGCATGCGCAGCATGACAGTCCCGCGGGTGTCGCCCAGGTTCCACGGCAGGGAGGGCGCCTGCGGCACGACGAGGGAGAGCCCGCCCGGCCAGAACGCCTCCACCAGGGCCTCCGCCTGGGGGGTGAACTCGCGGACAAGGCCGCGCACGGTGTCCCAGGAGCCGACGAGGACAGGGACCGGCATGTCGGGGCCGCGCCGTTTGGTGGCCAGGAGGGTGGCCACGGCCTGGTTGTCGAAGGCGTCGCAACCCAGCCCGTAGAGCGTGTCGGTGGGCAGGACGACCAGACGGCCCCCGCGGGCGGCGTCGACGGCGGCGCGGATGCCTTCGGCGCGTTCGGCGGCGTCGGCACAGGAGTAGATGCGGCTCATGGGGCCTTCCTCGTAGATGGGTCCGGGTAGGTCAGTCTGACAGCTTACTCGCCGTGGCGAAGCGCGCCCGACCGGTCAGGTCGTGGAGCACCGCGGCGCCACCGAAACCGCCGTGGGCGGTCAGTGCGTCCAGGACCGCCTGCGAGGTGGTGTCGTCGTGCTCGATGCCCACCAGCCCGCCCGGCCGGAGCAGGGCGGCCACGGTCGGCAGCATCTCGTGGATGACCTCCATGCCGCTCTCGCCGGCGAAGACGGCCTGCGGCGGATCCGCGTAGACCTCGGTGTCGAGGTCGGGGGTCTCCGGCACGTAGGGCGGGTTCGACAGGACGAGGTCGACCGTGCCGTGCCAATCGGCGAGCAGCGCCGGGTCCGTGACGTCGCCCCGGACGACCGTCACCGCCGTTCCCGCCGCGTTGCGCCGGGCGTAGGCCAGCGCCTCGTCGTGCTTCTCGACGCCGATCACCTCCACCCCGCCGGGAAAGACCTCGGCGACGTAGAGTGCCAGGGCTCCGGTGCCGGTGCACAGGTCGACGACCCTGGCGGGGCGGCCGGGGCGGACGCCGGCACGCATCAGCTGCCGCACCCCCCAGTCGGCGAGGACCTCGGTCTCCGGGCGCGGGATGAACACACCGGGCCCGACCTCGAGGTCGAGCGGGCCGAAAGGGGCAACGCCCAGGATGTGCTGGAGAGGCTCGCGGCGCTCGCGGCGCGCGACCATCTCCTCGAAGCCCCCGGGAACCTCCCCGCGGGAGTGAAGGGCAACCTCCATGGGGCCGACCTTCAGCAAGTGCGCGGCGATGAGGCGGGCGTCGACCTCCGGGGAGGGGACACCCGCGGACGCGAAACGCTCCGCGGCGTCGACAAGCGACTCGCGGAGCGTACGGCGGGGGGTCACCCTACTCGGCCTCGAGGCGCTCGGACCGCTCCGCCGCCTGCAGTGCGGTGAACAGGTCGTCGAGGTTGCCGTCGAGGACGGAATCCAGGTTGTTCGCCTTGAAACCGATCCGGTGGTCGCTGATGCGGTTCTCCGGCCAGTTGTAGGTGCGGATCCGCTCGGAGCGGTCCATGGAACGCACCTGGGCGGCACGGCCCTCGGCCGCCTCCGCATCAGCCTTCTCGCGCTCCATCTGCTCCAGACGGGACTGCAGGACCTGCATGGCGCGCGCCTTGTTCTGGATCTGCGAGCGCTCCTTCTGGCACGTGACCACGATGCCGGTGGGCAGGTGGGTCAGGCGGACGGCGGAGTCGGTGGTGTTGACGCCCTGGCCGCCCTTGCCGGAGGAACGGTAGACGTCGACGCGGATGTCCTTGTCGTCGATGACCACCGCGCCCGGATCGTCGGTCTCCGGGAAGACCATGACGCCGGCGGCCGAGGTCTGGATTCGGCCCTGTGACTCGGTCACGGGGACGCGCTGGACGCGGTGGACGCCGCCCTCGAACTTGAACTTGCTCCACGCGCCGTCCCGGGAAGGGGTCTTTGCACGGAAAGACAAGGTCATGTCCTTGACTCCGCCGAGATCGGATTCGGAGAGGCCGAGCACCTCCCAGGTGAAACCGTGCTTGTCGGCGTAGCGCTCGTACATGCGGGCCAGCTCGGCCGCGAACAACGCGGCCTCCTCGCCGCCGGCACCGGCCTTGATCTCCATGATGATGTCGTCCGCGTCGTGCGGGTCGCGCGGGGCGAGGAGATCGGCGAGCTGCTCCTCGAGTTCGACCGCGCGGGCGGACAGGCGCTCGGCCTCGGCGGCGAACTCCTTGTCCTCGTGCGCCATCTCGCGGGCATCCGCGAGATCCTCGCGGGTGCTCACCAGCTCACGGTTGATCTTGATGATCGGCTGCAGCTCCGCGTAACGCTTCGAGAGCTTGCGGAACAGCTTCTGATCCCCGGCGGTCTCCGGGTCGGCCATCTGAGCCTCGATGCCCTCGTACTCGGAGACGATGTCGTCTACCGCGGAAACATATCCTGCCATCTAGGAGTACTCCTCCTCATCCTTGTCGGCGGCCATCGGAGCGCTGGAGGCGACCTGCATGAGGAACTCGCCGTTCGACTTGGTCTTCTTCAGCTGCCTGATCAGCAGATCGATGGCCTGCTGCGGATCCAGCGCGGACAGAATACGGCGCAGCTTGTGCATGACGCGGGCCTCGTCCGGGCCGAGCAGCAGCTCGTCCTTGCGGGTGCCCGAGGGGTTGACGTCCACGGCCGGGAACACGCGACGCTCCGAGATCTTCCGGTCCAGCTTGAGCTCCGCGTTGCCGGTGCCCTTGAACTCCTCGAAGATCACGGTGTCGCCGGCGGAACCGGTCTCCACCATCGCCGTGGCGATGATGGTCAGCGAGCCGCCGTTCTCGATGTTGCGGGCGGCGCCCAGGAAACGCTTCGGCGGGTACAGCGCATTCGAATCCACGCCGCCCGAGAGGATGCGGCCCGACGCCGGCGAGGAGTTGTTGTAGGCGCGGCCCAGACGGGTGATGGAGTCCAGCAGGACGACGACGTCCTTGCCCTGCTCCACCAGACGCTTCGCCCGCTCGATGGCGAGTTCGGCGACGGCGGTGTGCTCCCCCGGCGGACGGTCGAAGGTGGAGGCGATGACCTCACCCTTGACCGAACGCTGCATGTCGGTGACTTCCTCGGGACGCTCGTCCACCAGCACCACCATGAGGTAGCACTCGGGGTTGTTCGTGGCGATGGCGTTGGCGATGTTCTGCATGATCGTCGTCTTGCCCGCCTTGGGCGGGGACACGATCAGGGCGCGCTGCCCCTTGCCGATCGGCATGATCAGGTCGATGACCCGGGTGGTCAGGATCTTCGGGTCGGTCTCCAGGCGCAGACGCTGGTTCGGGTACAGCGGCGTCAGCTTGGCGAAGTCCGGACGCTTCCGCGCGTCTTCCAGGCTCAGACCGTTGGCGGTGTCGACACTGACCAGCTGGTTGTACTTCTGGCGGTTGCGGCCCTGACCGTGGGTCTGGCTGCCACCCATGCGGACCTTGCCCGTCACGGCGTCACCGGAACGCAGACCCGCGCGACGGATCAGCTGGTTCGGGACGAAGACGTCGGCCGGCGACGCATGGTAGCCGGTGGTGCGGACGAACGCGACGTTGCTGTCCACGATGTCGAGGATGCCCGCGACGTCCTGCAGATCACCGGAATCCTGCTGCTGCTGCGGCTCCTGCTGCTGGTTCTGCTGCTGTCCGCCGTCGTGCTGGTCGTTCGCGCGGCCGCGACGGTTCCGGCGGCTGCGGCGTCCCCGGCGGCCTTCGCCCTCACCGTTGTCGTTGTCGTTGCGCTGGTTGCGCTGGTTGCGCTGGTCGCCACGCTGGCCACGCTGACCCTGATCTCGCTGGTCGCGCTGTCCGCGCTGACCCTGATCGTCGTCGCCGGAGTCGCGCTGGTCGCGGTTCTGCTCCTGGCGCTCCTGGCGCTCCTGGCGCTCCTGGCCGGAGTCGCGCTGGTCGCGGTCCTGCTCCTGACGCTCCTGACCGGAGCTCTGCTCCCGGTGGGGCTGCTCCTGGCCTGAATCCTGCTCGCGCTGGCCGTGGCGGGCCCGGTTGCGGCGGGCACGGCGGGCGGCGGAACGGGACTCGTACCGCGCATCGTCGGCGGCGGAATCCGTACCGGACTTATCGTTCTCCTCCGGCTGCGTCTTTGCGGGAGCCGGGGCATCGGCGGCAGAGGCCGCCGATGTCTCAGTCCGGGTGGGCGCCTGCGACGGCTGCTCAGCCGGAGCCGCCGCCTCAGCAACCGCTGCCGGAGCAGCCTGCCCGGCTGCTTCAGGAGCGCGGGAACGTGTCGGAACGGTACCGGTCTGGATGGCGGTGATCAGATCACCCTTCCGCAGACCGGAGGTTCCCTTGAGTCCCTTTTCTGCGGCGAGCTTGCGCAGCTCGGTGAGCTTCAGCGACGCGAGGTCAGCCGAAGCGGGGGCGGTGTCCGTATCGGTCACGGATGTCCTTTCGTTGCTTGACCAGCCACTGGTGCGTCGTGGTTCGATGCGTCGCGCATCGGGGTGCACCAGGTTGGAAGCCTTCTGTGGAGTTGAGCAACTCGACGTCCCCCACCACCTCTGGGCATGTTTGCCTAGGGCAGGATTAACGGGGACGGAGCCGTACTTCAGTGGAGATCAGACCGGGCCGGGCCTTGAAGGACCGCAACCTGCGGGGCCGGGGCCGCATGGGCGGCTCAGCGACGAAGGATGGGTGGACGCGTGGTCCGGACGGGCCGGAGGTCTGTGCGGATGACCGCGGACCCCCGTCGATCTGCGAACAGTGTAGCGCATGACGCACACACATCCGCATTACCCCTCCGGGCTAGAGTGAGGGGCATGCTCTCCACCATGCAGAATGTGCCGCTGTCGATCTCGCGCATCCTGGAGTACGGCTCCACTGCGCATGCGTCGACGAAGGTGACCACGTGGCGCACCGACCAGGCAGAGGAGACCACGTTCGAGGAGGTCCACGCACGGGCGGCGGCGTTCGCGCATGCGCTGCACGACGATCTGGGGATCACCGGCGACCAACGGGTGGGATCGTTCATGCACAACTGCGCCGAGCACCTGGAGGTGCAGTTCGCGGTGTCGAGCATGGGCGCAGTCTTCACCCCGCTCAACAAGCAGCTGATGACGGACCAGGTGCGGCACATCATCAACCACGCCGAGGTGGAGGTCATCGTCGCCGATCCCCACCTGGCGGGCCCCCTGGGCACGGCGCTGAGGGAATGCCCGACGGTCCGGGCGGTGGTGTTCACCGGGCTGGAGCCGCTGGGCCCGGCGGCGGAGCAGATTCCGGAGGGCGTCGCCGTCCATTCCTACGAGGAGCTTCTCGACGCCCGCTCCACCGTCTACGCCTGGCCCGAGCTCGACGAGAACACCACCGCCGCCATCTGCTACTCCACCGGCACATCGGGTGCGCCGAAGGGCGTGGCCTACTCGCACCGTTCCATCTATCTTCAGGCGATGTCGCTGCGCACCACCGATTCCCTCGCAGTCTCCCACGGCGAGTCCTTCCTGTGCTGCGTGCCCATCTACCACGTCCTGTCCTGGGGGGTGCCCTACGCGGCATTCATGTCGGGCACTCCCCTGGTCTTCCCGGATTCGGATGTCTCCGCCCCGACGCTGGCCCGGCTGATCGCCGCCACGCACCCCCGTGTGGCGCACGGCGTCCCGACGCTGTGGATCCAGCTCATGGTGCACTACCTGCACAACCCGCCGGAGCGGATGTCCCTCACCGAGATCTACGTGGGTGGTTCGCCGGCCCCGCCGATCCTCATCAAGCTGTGGGAGGAGCGCTACGGCGTGGACATCGTCCATGTGTGGGGGATGACGGAAACCTCATCCGTCGGCACGGTGGCCCGGCCCCCGTCGGGTTCCTCCGGCGAGGCCCGCTGGGCCTACCGCGTGAGCCAGGGCAGGTTCTCCAACCTGCTGGAGTACCGCGTGGTCAACGACGGCGAGGTCGTCTCCTCCACCGACCGCAACCAGGGCGAGATCCAGGTCCGCGGCAACATCGTCACCGGGTCCTACTACCACTCACCCACCGAGGAGGGCGACGGCTCCACCAGCCGCTTCCGCGGCCGCGACGCCGGGCAGGGAGACGAACTGTTCACCGGCGACGGCTGGCTGCGCACGGGCGACGTGGGGTCGGTGACCTCGGACGGTTACCTCACGGTGTCGGACCGTTCCCGCGACGTCATCCGTTCGGGCGGCGAGTGGATCTACTCCGCGATGCTGGAAAACCTCATCATGGACGCTCCCGAGGTGGTGGAATGCGCCGTCATCGGCTATCCGGACGACAAGTGGGGCGAACGCCCGCTCGCGGTGACGGTGCTCCATGAGGACATCGCCCAGACCACACAGACCGCGGAAGAGCTGCGCGAGGGACTCCGCGCCAGCCTCCCGGGTTGGATGCTTCCCGAATACTGGACTTTTGTGCGGGACATCGACAAGACATCGGTGGGTAAGTTCGACAAGAAGGACCTCCGGAAGCACCTGGCTGACGGAGATTTCACGGTGATCGCGCTCAAGGGTCCCGGCCAGCCGAAGGAGATCCGGACGGACCAGATGATTTAGTACAAAGTTTTCTTATTTTAATACTGGTTATCCGGGCCGCCCGTTCCTACTATGGGAGAGACATGACGAAACGACTTCTTCTGCCGACCCCCACCCTGCCCCCGGCACGGATCGACGGCGCCCGTCAGCTCATCGACACTCACGGCCGGGTGGCCAGGGATCTGCGGGTCAGCCTCACGGACCGCTGCAACCTCCGGTGCACCTACTGCATGCCAGCCGAGGGGCTGGACTGGCTGCCCACCGAGCTCTCCCTCAGCGATGAGGAGGTCATCCGGCTCATCACCATCGCTGTCACCCGCCTGGGTATCCGCCAGGTCCGTTTCACCGGCGGCGAGCCTCTGCTGCGGAAGTCGTTGGAGAAAATCGTCGCCGCCACGTCGTCGCTGCGCACCGACGAGGGGGGCAACGTCGCCACGGCCCTGACCACCAACGGCCTGGGCCTGCCCCGACGGCTCCCCGGACTGAGGGGGGCCGGCCTCGACCGGGTCAACATCTCCCTGGACACCCTCGACCGGGAACGTTACGCCCGCCTGACCCGCCGGGACCGGCTCCCGGACGTGCTCGAGGCGATCGACGCCGCCCTGGCTGCCGGCATGCACCCGGTCAAGGTCAATTCCGTGATCATGCCGGGCGTCAACGAGGAAGATGTGGTCCCCCTGGCGGAGTACTGCCTGGAGAAGGGCGCCGAGCTGCGCTTCATCGAGCAGATGCCGCTGGGCCCGCGGGAGAAGTGGAAGCGGGAGGACATGGTCACGGCAGAGCAGATCCTCGCGCGCCTGCGCACCGGATTCCACCTCACCCCGGCGGAGGAGCCACGGGGCGCGGCGCCGGCGGCGCTGTGGCACGCGCGGGGCGTCGATAAGCGCGGCCTGAACGGCCGGATCGGCGTGATCGCCTCGGTGAGCAGCCCGTTCTGCGGCGACTGCGACCGCACCCGTCTGACCACCGACGGCGCGATCCGCACGTGCCTGTTCTCCCGCTCCGAAACCTCATTGCGCGAGCTGATCCGCAGCGGCGCGGACGACGGGGAACTCGCGGCGGTCTGGGCCGGGGCAATGTGGGGTAAACTGCCGGGTCACGGCATCGATGACCCCGGTTTCCTCCAGCCCCAACGTCCCATGTCGGCGATCGGTGGCTAGTCTCGACCGCATGCGGTCCATCACCGAACACCTCGCGGCGGTCCTCGACCTCGCCTCCCCCGGCGAGCCCGTGGCCGTCTCCCCCGTCAACGCCCGGGGGTTGGTCCTCGCCGACGACGCCGTCGCGACGCTGTCCGTGCCGCCTTTCTCCAACTCCGCCATGGACGGATTCCTCGTCCGCTCGGCCGACCTCACCGGCACCGGCCCGTGGACGCTACCCGTGGTCGCGGATGTCCCGGCCGGGGGCGTTGCCACCGGGGTCCCGGCCGGAGGTGCTGTGCGGATCATGACGGGCGCTCCTGTCGGCGAGGACCATGACGGCCTCCGGGTGATCCCGGTGGAGGACACCGACGTCCCCGGCGGCCCGCATCCCCTGCCGGAGTCGGTGACAGTGCGTTCCGTGCGGCCGGAACGCCGCCATATCCGTGCGCTGGGCGAGAACATCTCCCCCGGCGAGGTCGTGGTACCGGCCGGAACCCGCGTCGATCCCGGTGCCGTGGCAGCCCTGATCTCCGCGGGGGCGGCCCGGGTGACGGCCTTCCCCCGCCCCCGGGTGGCGGTGCTGTCCTCCGGCAGTGAACTGGTGGAACCCGGCATCCGGCCGGGACCCGGTCAGCTCCCCGACTCGAACCGGCCGATGCTCGCCGCCCTGTTCGCCGAGCAGGGGATCGAGGTCACCGAGGTCCATTCCGGGGATCGGCCGCTGGATTTCCGTGCGGTGCTCGACCGGCTGTGCGCCACCCACGACCTGGTGGTCACCACCGGCGGGGTCTCCGAGGGCGCCTTCGACGTGGTGCGGGAGGCCACTTCCGGAGAGGGCATGTGGTTCGGTTCCGTCGCCCAACGCCCGGGCTCGCCGCAGGGGTTGGGGGTCCGGGGAAGTGCGGTGCTGATGTGCCTGCCGGGTAACCCGGTCGCAGCCTTCGTCTCCTGGTGCCTGTATGTGCCACCGCTGCTGGCGGCTTTGTCCGGCACTCCGCCGGGCCGCGGGTTGTGGGAGCGTGCGCACGTCCGCGCCCTCCTCGCGGAGGGGGCGAGCCTCCCGGTCTCACCCGACCGGGCGTTCCTCGCCCCCGTCCACCTGGACTGGTCGGGCGGACGCCCCGTGGCCGCGCCCTTCAACCGGCGCAGCACCGGCTCGCATCTGGTCGCCTCCCTGGCGGGCACGGACGGTATCGCCGTCGTTGAGCCCGGCACCGGCCGAACCGGTCCGGGCGACACCGTCGGGGTCCTCCTGCGCCGCGCGTGACCCTCCCCCACCTAAAGATAAGGAAGACATGAAGTTCACCCACCTCAATGAGGCCGGCACCGCCTACATGGTCGACGTGACCGAAAAGCAGCCGACGGTCCGCGCCGCCACCGCCCGCGGCGAGGTCGCCTGCTCCCCGGATGTGCTCGGCGCGCTCCGCGACGGCACCGTGCCCAAGGGCGACGTCCTCGCCGTCGCCCGGATCGCCGGTATCTCGGCGGCGAAGAAGGTGCCGGATCTGCTGCCCCTGGCGCACACGATCGGGGTGCACGGCTGCGCGGTGGATCTGGAGATCCTCGACGACCACGTCGCCATCGAGGCCACCGTCCGCACGGCCGACCGCACCGGCGTGGAGATGGAGGCCCTGACGGCCGTCACCGTCGCCGCGCTCGCGGTCATCGACATGGTCAAGGGCGTGGACCGCTCCGCATACATCCGCACCTGCGGTATCACGGCGAAATCCGGCGGGCGCTCCGGCGACTGGTCGCGCGAGCTGCCCCGCTGATGCTGCAGGTCATCGTCCTGGCCGGCGGCCGCGGCGCGCGCATGGGCGGGGTGGACAAGGCGCAGGTCACCCTCGACGGTGTCCGCCTGGTCGACCACCTCGTCGGTGCGCTCGCGGGCATCCCGCTGGTCGTGGTCTCCCCGCGGCTCGCCCTGGACGTACCCGTCGTCAGCGAGGATCCGCCCTTCGGCGGCCCCGTCGCGGGCATCGCCGCCGGCTTCGGGGCGCTCGACTCCCCCGGTTTGGTGGGTGTCCTCTCCGTCGACGCGCCCGACTCCCCCGCCCTGCTCCCGTCGCTTGTCGACGCCCTGCGCGCCGACCCGGCCGCCGACGTCGCCGTCGTGCGAGCGGCCGACGGCCAGGTGCAGCCGCTGTGCGCGGTGTGGCGGGCCGGGGGGCTGCGGGAGGCCCTGGCGCGGCTGGACACCGTGCGCGATCAGTCCGCGAAGAAGCTCCTGCGCGCGGCCGAGCGGGTGATCGAGGTCCCCGGTGATGGGGCGGAACGCGACTACGACACGATGGCGGAACTCAGCCGGCGGGGCCACGCGGAGCTGCCCTGACCCCGGCGAAGCTGGTTGGCCCCGGTGCAGGTGCGCCGGGGTCAACCAGCTTTGCCGGGCGGTGCGGGCGCTACCGGACGATGATGCTGCCGTGCTGGCCCTTCTCCGCGTCCGTCATGATGTGGTTGACGAAGGTGTAGGTGCCGGGTTCGTCGAAGGTCACCTCGACGAAGCCGCCCTGCGCCGGCAGCAGGGGCAGCACCTGCGCCCCGGTGGCGTCGTCGAGGCCGTCGCGGACCGTGTACCGGCCTTCGCTGAACACGGTGTCGAAGATCGCGCCGACGATGTGGAAGCTGATCGGGTTGTCGGGGCCGACGTTGAGCACCCAGATACGGACGCGCTGGCCTGCGTCGATCTCGATGGGACGCAGATCGTACTGGTTGGGGAAGCCGTTGAAGCCGGTGAGGTCGTACTGGCCGGCGTTGACGCGCTCGGCATCGGCACCCGTGTCCTCCGGACCGAGGAAGATCTCGTGTCCCACCAGCGCGTATTCATGGTCGACGGCATCGAGGCCGGCGGGCGGGTCGATGATGACGGCGCCGGCCATGCCGTTGGCGATGTGCAGGCTCATGGGCGCGGTGGCGCAGTGGTACATCCAGATTCCCCAGCGCCGCGCGACGAACTCGTAGACCAGACTCTCGCCGGGGGCGATGGTGGCCATCGGCGCATCGGGGCTGACCTCGCCGACGTGGAAGTCCACGGAGTGCCCCATTGTGCCGTCGTTGCGCAGGGTGATACGGAAGGTGTCTCCGACCTTGCCCCGCAGCGTCGGACCCGGCGCCTGCCCGTTGAACAGCCACTGCGCCTGGCGGTGGCCGGGGGCTACCTCGCGGATCTCCTCGGTGACGTTGAACTCGAGTTCATGCACGGTGCCGGTCGGCGCCGGCTCGAGGACGGGGTCGAACCAGGCCTGCTCGTCCAGCTCCGCGGACAGTCGGGCGGCCGGGCCGGGTACCTCGGCGAAGGGGTTTGCCCCGTCCGCCTGACCGGTCCCGGCATGCATGTCATGGCCCGTGGCCGCTGCCGCAGGCGGGGCCGCCGTCCCTCCGGTGACCACTACGTCGAAGACCATCCCCTGCGCCCGGTGTCCGGCGACGGTGCACCAGCCCTCCGTGTCGGCGGTGAAGACACCGGCGTCGAAGGTCACGGCCTCACCGGGGGCGACGAGTTCCGTGGTGTAGCCGTTGAGGGTGAGGTCGTGGGGCTGGTTGTCTTCGTTGACCAGCTCCAGGACGAGACGGCTGCCGGTCGGGATCTCCACCCGGTTCGGCTGGTAGGACATGCCCTCGATGCGGATGGTCTCGGTGACGGTCTCCCCGGATTGGGCGACCGCGGCGGGCGAGGACGCCCGCTCGGCGCCCGGACTGGAGGTCAACGTGACGCCGAGGATGACCACTGCGGCGATCGCCAGGCCGATCACCAGCCAGGAGACACGGTCGGTGTACTTCTCTGCGACGGGCGCCGGCCGGTCGCCGGAAGTGGGTGGGCCCACGGGGATGGTCATGAGGACTCCGTTCGGTGTTGACGCGCGACTGCCGGGAGGAGGAACGCCGCATGCGCGAGCAGGCCGATTCCCAGCATGATGAGGCCGGCCGCCCGCGCCGGCCCGGTTTCCGCGAGCAGGGTGGACACCGCACCGAGGTTGATCAGCAGCACGCGGGCCATTCCTCCCCGGTCGGCCGCGGCGCGGGCCTGCACGACCCTGTCACGGCCGCCTCCGATGAGGGTGGGCAGCAGGTGCAGCAGGACGCCGAGGACCAGCTGCAGCAGGCCGGCGGCCAGGAAGGCGGGGATGAGCAGTGCGGTGACGTGGCGGGGGTCGGCCCCTGCCACGGTGCTGACGGCGTCGGCGGCGCACACGGCGATCAGCCAGAGCAGGCCGGCGGTGACGCTGACCGCCGAGGTGGACCACTCGGGCTGTGCGCCTAACACCTCCGCCAGGACCGGCTGCAGGACCAGCAGGGCGGCCACCACGACCAGCAGCTGGAGGCTGCCCGCCCAGACCGGGCTGCCCAGGATGTGCGCCATGACCGCCGCGCCGAGGCCGATGCTGTGGAGGAGCAGTGCCCGGGTGCTCCGGCGGCGGGCGAGATCGCTGATGCGGGTGCCGGACAGGGTCGGCAGCAGGGTGATCACGGTGCCCAGGACCGTGAGGAGGGCGAAGCCCCAGATCGCGGCGCGGGAATGCGCCGCGATCATGCCCGCGTAGTCTCCCACTCCGCGCCCGGCGAAGTTTCCCAGGAGCCCCGCGACGACGAGAAACGCTCCGGCGGCGAGATAGTAGGGCACCGTGACTGCGAACTGTCCGGCCAGGCTGTGCCGCAGGTGCGACCAGATGACGGCCATGTGCCACAGCACCGCCCAGATCACCAAGGTGGCGGCGAAGTCGGCGAGCGCTCCCCAATCGTAGCCCGCCTTTCCCGCGATGAGCAGGATCAGGCCGGCCTGGACCAGTGCCACCCGGGTGACCACGCCCCGGTAACTGCCGCCCGCGGTCCTGGTCAGCGCCTCGGTGAAGTGCGTGGAGTAGATGAGGATCGCGGTGGTGACCACGCCGAGGGTGAAGGAGTGGACCATGACCCACCAGCTGATCGGGGCACCCAGGGCACGTGCGGCGAGAACGCCTGCGCCGATGAGGACCCAGACGCCCACAGTCCCGGCCGCGAGGGTGTGGTGGCGGCCGCGCCGGAGCAGGGAAACGTCGGAAAGCGGGAGATCAGACACGGGCTGACCTCCTCTCGCGGGCGGCACGGCGCCTCCGCCGGTCGGTGGTCACCAGGATAAAGCCGGTCACCGCGAACAACAGGACGGCGACGACGTTGATGACCCCGCCCGCCACCCAGGCGGGCCCGGCCGCCCGCAGGTCGGCGACCACGCGCAGCGCGAGCCCGCCGTGGAGCAGGACGACGGGGACGTACAGCGCCGGGTGGTAGGGGATCGTCTTCCGGATGACGCCGCCGAGGATGAAGGGGGCGTGCGCGAAGATCATGGACACGACGAAGCCGAGGAAGACGGAGTGCACGGCGGCGTCGTGGAGGTGCCCGGCGCGGGTGTGCCCGAAGCCGAGCCAGAGCAGGCCCGCCACGGCCAACCACCCGTAGCCGGCGAGCATGCAAACGGCGGTGTATTTCGGCAGTTTGCCGGCGTGGACGAGGCGGCGGGCGACGTCGATACGCACCGTAACCACGGCGATCGCGAGAAGGAGCACGCCCATGGCCGCGAAGCCGATCTGCGGGTGCAGGGCGAAGAGCAGGGAGGCCGCTACCAGTGCCAGTATGAGGGCGGTGATCGTCGTCTCCGCGGCGGTGCCGGCGAAGGAGACGCGGGCCAGCTCCATACGTTCGCCGATGATGGTGGCCACGGCGAAGACGACCGCCGCGGGGACGATGTCGGCGAAGTCCGCTCCCCCGCCCCACCACACGGTGGCGAAGACCGCGCCGATCACTCCCGCCGACTGGACCAGGACCGCGTGGGTGGCCTGGCGCCGGTGGATGGTCAGGTAGACGGCGCCGAGCACCAGGAAGGCGACGGTGAACGCCGCCGCGGGGACGATGCGGGGTGCGCCGGCCAGGAGCGTGACCACACCGAGGGCGCTGGCCACCGGGCCCACCCAGGACCAGCGGGTCTTCGCCGCGACGGTGCGCTCCAACCCGATCGCCCCGCCGACGAAGCCGAACACCATGAGGGCGCCGTGGTCGGCGCCCAGGGAGGCGGCGGGGGTGTCCGCCCACACGCCGAGCAGGGTGAGCCCCGCGAGCAGGCCGGTGAGCAGCGCGGCGCCCACGAACATGAGCAGCAGCCCGCGGGGCCAGACGGGGGACCTGTGTTTTGTCACGGGTTTTATCGTACTATTTATCCCACAGGCTCGAAAGGATACATTCTCCCCGACCCAGGAAAGGCCACCCCACATGATCATGCAGCTGCCCCTCACCGACGCCCGCGAGGTCGACGACGTTCCGACCCTCAACGCCGCCATCATCCCCCACGCGGTGCGCCACGGCGCCATCCACGGCGCGCTCGGCTCCCGGGGCGTCGGCGAGTCACTCATCCTCATCGCCCCGCACAACCCCCTGCCCCTACTCGAGGAGATCGGGGCCCGCGAGGAGACTTTCGACGTGGCCTACCTGCAGGAGGGCCCGCGCGACTGGCGCCTGAAGTTCACCAGAACCGCCTGAGGAATCCCGCGGGCCCGCTAGACTCGGCCCATGCCCAGCCCTCCCCCGCGCGATGACGTCCGACTCATCTGGCAGGGGATGGACACCCGCACGCCGTCCCGGCCGGGGCGGCTGACCGGACTGCGCCGCCACACCCGGTCAACCGTGGAGCCGGTCGACGCCCCGACGGAGCAGGATAACCTGGTGGTGCGCGGCGACAACCTCCCGGCGCTGCGCGCGCTGCACCCCCTCGTCGGCGCCTGCGTGCGGCTGGTCTACATCGACCCGCCCTACAACACGGGCAGCTCGGACTACCTCTACCCCGACCGTCGCAGCCGGGCCGACTGGCTCAGCTTCGTGCGCGAGCGTGTCGACGCCGCCCTCCCCCTCCTGCGCGGCGACGCCGCCTTCGTCATCCAGTGCAGCTTTCACCAGTCCGCCTACCTCGAGGTGATGCTGGACCAGCACGAGGGGCTGCACAAGGTCGCGGTCATCCACGCCCTGGTCCGCCACCCGGACCGGGCGCTGACCGCGGATAAGCAGTTCAACGACGTGGTCGAGCAGATCCTCGTCTACTCCCCGGACCCCCGCTTCCGCATGCCGGGCCGCGTGCGTGAGAGGGATCCGGCCGACTACCGCTGGCGGGTGGAGGCCACCGGCCCGGGAACGCCGCTCACGCTGGGCGGGCGCGCCTGCACCGTCCACGCCCCCGGCGAATGGCGCAAAGTCGACGCCGGGCCGGGCCACGGGGACTTCCGCACCCACTCCATCCGGGGGTCGCTGCGGGAGAAGAACTCGTCGGGCCGCTTCTGGGTCACGCACCTGGAGCCCCTCGGCCTCCCGCCGATGACGCTCATCTCCGTCCCCGGCATCGGCGACGACGGGCTGGGCCACCGTTACTTCCACACCCCGAAGGAGGGCAACCGGAACGCCTCCTACTTCCAGGGGGTGCCGCAGTCCTCGACGCACACGAGGCTTCCCCGCCCGAATTTCCTCGACGTCCACGCGGCCTACAACCGGGTGGCCGCGGAAGGCGGAGTGAGCTTCCGCAACGGCAAGAAGCCGGAGTCACTCCTGCAGCTGCTCATCGAATGGTTCACCGAGGAGGGCGACACCGTGCTCGACTACCACCTGGGATCCGGCACGACCTCGGCTGTGGCACACAAGCTGGGCCGCCGGCACATCGGCATCGAGCAGCGGGAATGGGCCGAAACGGTCGCCCTCCGGAGGCTGCGGAACGTCATCGCCGGCGAGCGGAGCGGCATCTCCGACGCCGTGGGATGGGCCGGCGGCGGCAGCGTGGTCTACGGCGAGCTGGCGGACTGACCCCGGACGTGGCCCGGGGCAGTCCCTGGGCCACGTCCGGGTCACCCGATCCGCTCGAAGATGTTCGGCAGCAGGGGGCAGACCACGCCGAGAGTGTCGTTGACCCCGCCGGCGGAACCCGGGGAGTTGATGATGAGCGCGTCGCCCGGACCCCGCCCCGTCAGGCCGATGAGCGCCCGCGACAGCCCCGCCTGGCCGGTGGAGGCCAGCCCCTGGATCAGCACCTGCGTGACCAGCCCGTCGAGGCGGACCTCCAGCAGGGGGGCGGTGGCCTCGGGGGTCTGGTTCCGGGGCCCCAGCCCGGTCCCGCCGACAGTGACGATGACGCGGCGGCCGCGGGAGCGGGCGTCGGCGAGCGCGCGGGACACCTCCTCGAGCCCCTCCCCCACGGTGACCACCTCCGCCTCGACCCCGGCGTCCGCCAGCAGCCGGCGGGCGACCGGGCCGGCCTTGTCCTCCCGCAGTCCGTCGACGATGCGGTCGGAGACCACGATGACGGCACCAGTGAGATTATTTGTCATATCCAGTCCCCTTTCCCGGCGGACAGTTGTGATCTGGGCCATAATGATTCACAGGTGAGGGGCGGCCGCCCGCACGGCAAACCCTCTCCGCCGACGGTGCCGACGGAAGATAAGGGACCAGCGACACACCCTTCAAACCAAATTAAACGGAAATTCTCGGTTAAATTTAGGATATTGCAACCTATTGGTTATATCGTTTCATTTAACCACCGATTCTCATCGAATGAACGCCCCTGTTTAGTGAGGACTACATGAGTACGACACTCAACACAGAAGGCCGCGTCCTGCAAGGCTGGGACCCGGAACACGAGGAGAGCTGGGACTCCTCCATCGCGTGGCGGACCCTGTGGGTCTCCACGATCATCCTGTTCATCGGCTTCGCCACCTGGTACCTCGTGTCCGCTATCGCGCCGGTCCTCAACTCGATCGGTTTCGACCTGAGCACCACCCAGCTCTACTGGCTCACCTCCATCCCCGGCCTCGCCTGCGGCCTCTTCCGCCTGGTGTTCATGTTCCTCCCCGCGACGATGGGCACCCGCCGCCTGGTCTCCATGTCCTCGCTGCTGTTCATCATCCCGATGTTCGGCTGGTACTTCGCGGTCCAGAACACCGACACCCCCTACTGGTGGCTGCTCGTCCTGGCGTTCATCACGGGCATCGGCGGCGGCGTGTTCTCCGGATTCATGCCCTCGACCGGCTATTTCTTCCCGAAGAGGCTGTCCGGCACGGCGCTGGGCCTGCAGGCCGGCCTGGGCAACTTCGGCATGTCCTTCATCATGCTGATCGCCCCGTGGCTCATGGGTGTCACCCTCCTGGGCATCGGCTTCGTCGCCCCGCAGCGTTCCGGGGACGGGGAAGCCCTCTTCGTGCACAACCCCGCCATCGTCATGGTGCCGTGGGCGATCATCATGGCGGTCGTCGCCTGGGTTCTCCTCAAGGACGTTCCGGTCAAGGCCAACTTCCGTCAGCAGATCGACATCTTCGGCAACAAGAACACCTGGATCCTCACCGCCGTCTACCTGATGACCTTCGGCGCCTTCTCCGGCTTCGCCGCCCAGCTGGCGCTGATCATCAACAACGTCTTCGGCTCCGGCTCCGAGTTCGCCGCCACCTACGCGGTGGAGGACCTGCCCCGCGGCGCCGCCTACGCCTTCATCGGCCCGTTCATCGGCGCCCTCGTCCGCGCCATGTGGGGCCCGCTGTGCGACAAATACGGCGGCGCCGTCTGGACCTTCATCGGCGGTGCGGGCATGACCGTGTTCACCGCGATCGCCGCGCTGTTCCTCACCCCGGACTCCCCGGACCAGTACATCTGGTTCCTCGGGTCGATGCTCATCATGTTCTTCTTCACCGGCCTGGGCAACGCCGGCACCTTCAAGCAGATGCCGATGATCCTGCCCAAGCGCCAGGCCGGCGGCGTGATCGGCTGGACCGGCGCGATCGGCGCCTTCGGCCCGTTCATCGTCGGCGTCCTGCTGTCGCTGATGGCCCCGGTGATCTTCTTCTGGGGTTGCGTGGTGTTCTTCGCGGTCGCCACCGCCCTCGTCTGGATCTACTACGCCCGCCCCAACGCCCCGTTCCCGGGCTGAACCACCGACCCGAAGAGCAAAGGATATTTTGATGACAACCACCGCAGCCAACCCGTTGTTCAAGTTCGGGAGCTTCCTCCGCAAGGGCGAGATGACCGAGAGCGGTCAGCAGCTCTTCCTCAAGGGCGGCCGCCAGGCGGACATCTTCTACCGCAACCGCTGGTCCTTCGACAAGATGGTCCGCTCCACGCACGGCGTGAACTGCACGGGTTCCTGCTCCTGGAAGGTCTACGTCAAGGACGGCGTGATCACCTGGGAGTCCCAGGCCGTGGACTATCCCTCGACCGGCCCGGACATGCCCGACTACGAGCCGCGCGGCTGCCCCCGCGGAGCCTCGTTCTCCTGGTACACCTACTCCCCCACGCGTGTCCGCTACCCCTACGCCCGCGGCGTTCTCGTGGACATGTACCGCGAGGCCAAGGCGCGGCTCGGCGACCCGGTCCTGGCCTGGCGCGAGATCGTCGAGACCCCGGAGAAGCGCCACGCCTACGTCTCCCAGCGCGGCAAGGGCGGCCTCATCCGCATCACCTACGAGGAGGCCATCGAGATCGCGGCCGCCGCCCACACCTACACCATCCGCCAGTACGGGCCGGACCGTATCGCCGGCTTCACGGTCATCCCCGCGATGTCGCAGGTCTCCTACGGCGCGGGCACCCGTTTCCTGCAGATGATCGGCGGCGTCGCCCTGTCCTTCTACGACTGGTACGCCGACCTACCGCCCGCTTCCCCGCAGACCTTCGGCGACCAGACCGACGTACCGGAGTCCGGTGACTGGTACAACTCCTCCTACCTCATGATGTGGGGCTCCAACATCCCGGTCACCCGTACCCCGGACTCCCACTTCATGGTGGAGACCCGCTACAACGGCACCAAGGTCGTCGTCGTCTCCCCGGACTTCGCCGACAGCACGAAGTTCGCCGACGAGTGGCTGCGCATCAACCCGGGCACCGACGCCGCCCTGGCCTTCGCCATGGGCCACGTCATCCTCTCCGAATTCCACGTGGGCCGGCAGACGCCGTACTTCATCAACTACATGCGCAAGTACACCGACGCCCCGTTCCTCATCGCGCTGGACGAGCGCGAGGACGGCACGCTCACCCCGGGCAAGTTCCTCACCGCCTCGCTTCTCGACGACGCGTCGCCGGCCCACACCGAACTGCGCGACTCCGCCAACGCCACCCACCGCCTGCTGACCATGCAACCCGACGGCAGCGTCGCCGACCCCGGCGGCACCGTGGCCGACCGCTACGGCGACGCCGGGGTGGGCAAGTGGAACCTGCGGCAGGACGGCGTCGAATCCGTCATGTCCGTCGCCGAGACCGGCGAGTTCGGCACCGCGGAGGTGCTCTTCCCCCGCTTCGACCTCGACGCGGACCCGGCGGACATCGACGGCACCGGCCCGATCGGCGCGGGCGTGGTCCGCCGCGGCGTCCCCTACCGCGAGATTGACGGCCACAAGGTCACCACGGTCTTCGACGTCATGCTCGCGCACTACGGCGTCGCCCGCCCCGAGCTGAACCTGCCGGGCCAGTGGCCGGCCGACTTCCACGACGCCACCTCGCCGGGCACCCCCGCCTGGCAGGAGGAACTGACCGGCGTGCCGGCCAACGCCGCCATCCGCATCGGACGCGAGTTCGCCCAGAACGCGGACGACTCGAACGGCCGCAGCCAGATCATCATGGGCGCCGGCGTCAACCACTACTTCCACGCCGACAACATCTACCGCACCTTCCTCGCCCTGACCTCCATGTGCGGCACACAGGGAGTCAACGGCGGCGGCTGGGCCCACTACGTCGGCCAGGAGAAGCTGCGCCCGATGAACGGCTGGTCCCAGTACGCCTTCGCCCTGGATTGGCAGCGCCCGGCGCGCCAGATGATCACCACCGGCTTCTACTACCTGACCACCGACCAGTGGCGCTACGACAACTCCAAGGCCGCCCGCCTGGCCTCCCCGTTGGCCAACCGCGGCGCGGTGGGCACCAAGTCGCTGTCCGACACGCTCATCGAGTCGATGAAGCGCGGCTGGATGCCGGCCTACCCGCAGTTCAACCGCAACCCGCTGCTGCTGGCCGACGAGGCCCGGGACAAGGGCATGGACGTCAAGGACTACATCGTCTCCGAGCTGGAGAGCGGGAACATGCAGTTCGCCGCGGAGGACCCGGATGCCCCGGAGAACTGGCCGCGCATCCTGCTCAACTGGCGCACCAACCTCATGGGCTCCTCCGCCAAGGGCACCGAGTTCTTCCTGCGGCACATGCTGGGGGTGGACTCGGACGCCACAGCGAAGGAGCTCGAGCCGCACGAGCGCCCCGAGTCCATCCGGTGGCGCGACGAGGCCCCCACCGGCAAGCTCGACCTGATGCTGACGACGGACTTCCGGAACACGTCGACGACCCTGGTCTCGGACATCGTCCTGCCGGCCGCGACCTGGTACGAGAAGCACGACCTGTCCACCACAGACATGCACCCGTTCATCCACTCCTTCAACGCCGCGATCAACCCGCCGTGGGAGGCGCGCACCGACTTCGAGGTCTTCCGCGACCTGACGAAGTCGGTGTCCCAGCAGGCGGTGCGCTGGTTGGGCACCCAGACGGACGTCATCTCCGCCCCGCTGGGACACGACTCCCCGGACGAGCTGAGCATGCCCAACGGCGTCGTCCCCGATATCGCCGAGACGGGCCTGATCCCGGGCCAGACGATGGCCAAGCTCATCCCCGTGGAGCGTGACTACACCAAGATCTTCGAGAAGTGGACCCACCTCGGGCCGCTCACCGGGGAGAAGGGCACGGGCGTGCACGGCACGCCGTACAACGTGGCCAGGCAGGTCGAGGAGCTCGGCGTGAAGAACGGCACCTCGGAGACCTCCATGGCCGGCACGCTCCCGGACCTGGACACCGACATCAAGGTCATCGAGATGATCCTGCACCTGTCGGGCGTGTCGAACGGCGCGGTCGCCGAGGAGGGCTTCCGGAACCAGGGCAACCGGGTGGGCACCGACATGTCGGACCTCATCGAGGACAACGTGGGCACCCGCATCGACTGGGACCGGGTGAAGGAACGTCCCGTGGAGGTCCTGACCTCGCCGGAGTGGACGGGCGACAAGCGCAACGGCCGCCGTTACACCGCCTTCTCCATCAACATCGAGTACGACAAGCCCTTCCACACACTGTCGGGCCGAATGCACTACTACCTCGACCACGACTGGTACCTGGACTACGGGGAGGCTCTGCCCGTGTTCCGGCCGCCGTTGGACCGCCTGCACCTCAACGGCGAGAACAACCCGGGTGAGCTCGTGCGCGGCGAGGACGGGAACCCGGAGATCACCGTGCGCTACCTCACCCCGCACAACAAGTGGTCGATCCACTCGCAGTACTTCGACAACCTGCATTTGCTGTCGATCTCCCGCGGCGGCCAGGTGGTGTGGATGTCCGACAAGGACGCCGCCAAGCTCGGGGTCGCCGACAACGAGTGGGTCGAGCTCTACAACCGCAACGGCATCGTCTCCGCCCGGGCGATCGTCTCCCACCGCATCCCGGAGGGCACGGCGATCATGAACCACGCCCAGGAGCGCACCGTGGGCACTCCCCTGAACGAGAACACGGGCCGCCGCGGCGGCACCCACAACTCGCTGACCCGCATCATGATCAAACCGGTGCATGTCGCTGGCGGCTACGGCCACCTGACCTACGGCTTCAACTACATCGGCCCCACCGGCAACAACCGCGACGAGGTCACCCGCATCCGTCGCCGCTCCCAGGAGGTGCAGTTCTAATGAAGGTTATGGCTCAGATCGCCATGGTCATGAACCTGGACAAGTGCATCGGCTGCCACACCTGTTCGGTCACGTGCAAGCAGGCGTGGACCAACCGCGAAGGCACCGAGTACATCTGGTTCAACAACGTCGAGACCCGGCCCGGGGTGGGCTACCCCCGCGGCTGGGAGGACCAGGACAAGTGGGAGGGCGGCTGGACCCGCACCTCCTCCGGCAAGCTCAAGCCCCGCTCGGGCGGCCGCCTGTCCAAGCTGTTCAACATCTTCCACAACCCGAAGCTGCCCACCATCCACGACTACTACGAGCCGTGGACCTACGAGTACGACAAGCTCCTGTCCACCCCGGGCAACCAGAACACCCAGCCCACCGCGCGGCCCGTCTCCCAGCTCGACGGACGTCCCATGGACACCATCAGCTGGTCCTCCAACTGGGACGACAACCTCGGCGGCTCCTCCGCCACTCTCGACGAGGATCCGGTCCTCCACCAGATGAACCTGGAGGTGAAGAAGGAGATCGAGGACTCCTTCATGTTCTACCTGCCCCGCATCTGCGAGCACTGCCTCAACCCGACCTGCGTCTCCTCCTGCCCCTCCGGCGCGATGTACAAGCGCACGGAGGACGGCATCGTCCTGGTCGACCAGGACCACTGCCGCGGCTGGCGCATGTGCGTCTCCGGCTGCCCGTACAAGAAGGTCTACTTCAACCACAAGTCCGGCAAGGCCGAGAAGTGCACGCTGTGCTACCCGCGCATCGAGGTAGGCCAGCCGACCGTCTGCTCCGAGACCTGCGTCGGCCGCCTGCGCTATCTCGGCGTCCTGCTCTACGACGCCGACCGGGTCGCCGAGGCCGCCGCCACCGAAGACCCGCAGGACCTCTTCGAGGCGCAGAAGTCGATCCTGCTCGACCCGCGGGACCCCCGCGTCGTCGATGCGGCCCAGCAGGCCGGCATCCCCCACTCCTGGATCGACGCGGCCCAGCAGTCCCCGATCTGGGACCTCATCTTCAAGTACGAGGTGGCGCTGCCGCTGCACCCGGAGTACCGCACCCTGCCGATGGTCTGGTACATCCCGCCGCTCTCGCCCGTGGTCGACGCCGTCACCGCCTCCGGCAACGACGGCGAGGACGACAAGGTCCTGTTCACCGCCCTGTCGACGATGCGCATCCCGCTGGAGTACCTCGCCGGGTTGTTCACCGCCGGCGACACCGCCCCCGTGGAGCGTTCGCTGCGCCGCCTGGTGGCCATGCGTTCCTACATGCGCGACCTCAACCTGGGCAACGAACCGCAGGAGCGGATCGCCGAGGCGGTCGGCATGACGGGCAAGGAGATCCAGCAGATGTACCGTCTGCTCGGCATCGCCAAGTACGACGACCGCTACGTCATCCCGACGGCCTCCCCCGAGTCGCCGCGCGGTATCACCTCACTCGATCCTTTCGGCGACGTCGACCCCGCGGACGCGCTCCTCAACTTCCCCGACCTCGGGGAGGGCGCCCCGGAGGCCTGCACCACCCACGCCGCCGCACCGTCCGGAAAGGTCTCCCTGCTCAGCTGGGACGGCGACCGGCCCGACGGGATGTTCCCGCCGCGCAAGGACCAGGAGTAGACATGGCCCGCACCCACGTCGGCCTCATCCCCGACGACATCACCCGGCCGGTGACCGTGACCGACGACCAGCGGCGCATCACCGCCATGGCGGCCTCCCTGCTGCTGGACTACCCTGGCGGGGACCTCGCGGAGAAGCTCGCGGCCGTCGACACGCACCTCGATCAGCTGCCGCCGGCCATCGCGGCGGAGTTCGCGGCGTTCACCGACGCCGCCCGCGGCCTGGGCCTGCGCGGGATGGAGGAACACTACGTGGACACCTTCGACCAGCGGCGCCGCTGCTCTTTGTTCCTCTCCTACTACTCGGTGGGCGACACCCGGCAACGCGGCACCGCCATCCTGGCCTTCCGTCAGGCGCTGGCCCAGCTGGGATTCGAGGAACGCCGCGAAGAACTGCCCGACCACCTCTGCGTCGTCCTCGAGGCGGTGGCGCTGTCCGAGGGTAATCAGCATGCGCAGACCGTCGAGTTGCTCGCCGCGCACCGCGACGGGCTCGAGGTGCTCCGCGCCGCCCTGAGCGGCATCGGCTCGCCGTTCGCGCACCTCGTCGTCGCGGTCGCGATGGCGCTGCCTGAGATCGACGCCGAGACCACCCACAACTACCTCGACCTCATCCGTTCGGGCCCGCCGGCGGAACTCGTCGGCATCGGTACCCCCCTGCCCTTCCCCACCGCTCAACCGGACATCACTTAGGACACACCATGGACAACTTCAATGAATTCCTGTGGGTGGCTTTCCCGTGGCTGGCAGCCGCCGCTTTCGTCATCGGCATCATCTGGCGCTGGCGCACCGACCAGTTCGGGTGGACGAGCCATTCCTCCCAGATCTACGAGTCAAAGCTCCTCCGGCTGTCCTCCCCGCTGTTCCACTGGGGGATCCTCTTCGTGTTCATCGGCCACGTCATGGGCCTGGCCATCCCCAAGTCCTGGACGGAGACGGTGGGCATCAGCGACGAGATGTACCACGTGATCGCCACCTACCCCGGCACGATCGCCGGCATCGCCGCGATCCTCGGACTGGCCGGCCTGATCTACCGCCGCGTGGTCAACCGCTCGGTCTTCCTGGCCACCTCCAGGTCGGACAAGGTCATGTACGTCCTGCTCGGCGGGGCGCTGCTCTCGGGCTTCTTCGCCACCGTGTCCCTGCAGCTGCTGGGCGGCCCGCACGGCTACGACTACCGCGAGACCATCTCGCCGTGGCTGCGCCAGCTGTTCATCTTCCAGGCCCGGCCCGAGCTGATGGCGGACGTCCCCTGGGAGTTCAAGGTGCATGTCATCGCCGGGTTCACGCTCATCGCGCTCTGGCCGTTCACCCGTCTGGTGCACGCCTTCTCCGCGCCGCTCGGCTACACCACCCGCCCGTACGTGGTCTACCGTTCCCGCGACACCCGCACCGGGCCGGTCAAGGAGCACGTCGCGTGGGAGCCGATCCGCTCCCACACCGAACAGCTCGACGAGCGCAACCAGACCCCGTCCCGCGGAGCCTGACGCACGCTCAACCGGGGCCGGTGCGTTAACGTCTGACGTACCGGCCTTTG
This sequence comes from Corynebacterium marinum DSM 44953, assembly GCF_000835165.1. NCBI lineage: Bacteria > Bacillati > Actinomycetota > Actinomycetes > Mycobacteriales > Corynebacteriaceae > Corynebacterium > Corynebacterium marinum. The sequence goes on along the minus strand of NZ_CP007790.1, from coordinate 1,017,141 downwards.
TCCTTGACCCGGGAGGTCTCCCACCATGCGCCCGACCCGCGCCACCGCCGCCGCCGTCTTCCTGGCCGGGGCGGGCCTGCTGCCCGCCGGCTGCGCCCCGGGGCCCGGCGCGGACTCGCTGACCCTGCTCTCCGCATCCTCCACCCGCGTGCTCGACGCGGACTTCCGCGAGCTGAGCAGCTCGGAGCTCAACACCGTCTACGCCGGATCCTCCACCCTCGTGCAGCAACTGGCCGACGGTTCCCCCGGCGATGTCCTCATCACCGCCGACCGGGAGAACATGGACGAAGCGGCGCGACGGGGGCTCGTCGAGGACCCCCGGTCCGTGGCACTCAATGCGCTGGTCATGGTGGTCCCCGCGGGTAACCCGGCCGATATCACCTCCGTGACTGATCTGGCGGGCAGCACCTTCGTCCTGTGCGACCCGCAGGTCCCCTGCGGAGCGGCGGCGGAGGCCATCATGGCGGACACCGGTCTCGTGGTCGAGCCCGCCTCCCTCGAGCACCAGGTCGCCGACGTCCTGGGCAAAGTCGTCTCCGGCGAGGCGGACGCCGGCTGGGTCTACCGCACCGACGCCCTCTCCGCGGGCGACGGGGTCGATGTCATCGAGATCCCCGGCAGCGCCGCGCACCCGAACGAGGTGGTGGCGGCGGTGACCGCGACGGCCGTCGACAAGCAGGCCGCCCGCGGTTTCGTCAACGCCCTCGCCGCCGAGGAGACCGGGGAGATCTGGGCCCGGTTCGGGTGGTCTCCGGCCGGGCAGCCGTGAGAACCGCGCCCGCCCGCACCCCCCTGGTGGTGGCCGTGCTCGGCGCAGTCGCCCTCGTGGTCATTGTCGGTCCGCTCCTGGCGCTGGGGATCCGGGTCCCCTGGGAACGTTTCGGCGAGGTGCTGCGCGACTCTGCCACCGCCGAGCTGTTGCGCGTCACCTTCCTCGCCGCCGCGTGGGCGACGCTGCTGACCACCCTGCTCGGTGTGCCGCTCGCGCTGGCCATCCGCTCGTGGCCGCGCGGCGGCCGCCTGGTCCGGCTGCTGGTCATGCTCCCCCTGGCCATGCCGCCGGTGGTCGCCGGTCTGGCGCTGACGGCCGCCGTCGGCAGACGGGGTGTGACCGCCCCGCTCCTGGACGTCCTCGGCCTCCAGTTCGCCTTCGCCTTCCCCGGCGTCGTGCTCGCCCACGTCTTCATCGCTCTCCCCTTCGTGGTGGTCGCCGTCGACGCGGCGCTGCGTCAGGTCGACCCGGAGATACCCGCCAGCGCCGCCGGCCTCGGGATGCGTCCCGGGGAAGTGTTGCGCAAAGTCCTCCTCCCCGCCGTCGGGCCGGCCGTGGCCACGGGCGCCGGGCTCGCGTTCGCCCGTTCCCTCGGCGAGTTCGGCACCACCCTGACTTTTGCGGGATCCATGCCCGGAGTCACCCGCACCATGCCGCTGGGCATCTACCTGGAACGCGAGACCGACCCGGGTAGCGCCAACGCCCTCGGCGTGATCCTCATCTGCTGCGCCGTCGTGGTGCTGGCCCTGGCCGCCCTACCCTCCGCTCTTCGCCGCACCCCCCGGCCCCGCGCCCGTGCCATCGGTGCGTTGGACACGGAGAAGCTGCGCTCCCTGACCTCCCCGCCCGCCGGCGGGCTGCCCGTGACCATCGACGGCACCGTCTTCCCCGCCGGACGCATCACCGCTGTGGTGGGCCCCAACGGTTCCGGCAAGACGACGCTCATGGGGCTGGTGGCCGGGCGGCTGCAGGGCGCGGAGGTCGCCATCGGCGGTCGCTCCGTCGACGGCAGCCGCTTCGTCCCGGCGTCCGAACGCGGCGTGGTCCTGCTCACCCAGCGTCCGGGGCTGCCCCGCACCGCCACCGTCGCCGGGGCCGTCACCATGGCCACCCGTGACCGGTCGTTGACCGCGGAGCTTCTCGACGCCGCCGGCCTCGCCGCCCTCGCCGACGTCCCTGTCCCCGCGCTCTCCGGCGGCCAGGCGGCGCAGGTCGCCCTGGTCCGCGCGTTGGGCACCCGGCCGGCGGTCCTCATCCTCGACGAGCCGCTGGCGGCCGTCGATGCCGCCTCCGCCACCCGCTGGCGGCGGGTCCTGCGCGCCGCGGCCCAGGACCGCACCACCCTGCTGGTTACCCACGACGCCGTCGACGTCGCGACGCTCTCCGAGCACCTGGTCGTCCTCCACCACGGCGCGGTCAGCGCCGCGGGCCCGACCGCGACGCTGCTCAACCTCCCCCCGGACGACTATGTCGCGGAGCTGGCCGGACTGGCCCGGATCGCCGGCACAGTGAGTACCAGAGAAGTTGACACGGTCAGTATCCAGGGGCAGGATCTGGCGGTGACGGGAATTCCCGCCGCTTCGGAGGAGGACCCCCTCCTGCCGGGGGACACAGCGGTGGCGGTGTTCCCTCCCGAGGCCACCACCCTCCGCCTGCCCGGCGGAGAACAGGAACCCAGGGAGTCCGCGCGCAACGTCTGGCGTGGGGTCGTAGAATCAGTGGTAGCATCAGTGACCCACTCGGGCACTATCGTCACAGTGACGATCGGCGACACCCGGCTCACCGTCCCGGTCACCCGCAGATCCGTGCTCGATCTCGGTCTGGTACCGGGAATGGCAGTCGACTGCGTGACCAAAGCCCTGGCGATTCGTGTCCACCCGGTACACCGGAGACAGAAAGAAGAAGATCACCATGACGGACGCTCCCGCACCGCGCCCGGCCCTCGACCTCTTCCCTGAGGCACTCCCCCTGAGTCTCAAACAGCGGGAGGTCCTGGACGCCCTCCAGGCTTTCCCGCAGGGGGCCCGCTCCGTCGAGATCGCCGAAAAACTCGGGATGCACGTCAACACCGCCCGGGGACACCTGGACGAACTGATCGAGCGCGGCGCCGTGCGCGTCTCCACCACCCCGGCCGAGGGACGGGGGCGCCCCTCCCTCGTCTTCCGGGTCCGGGTGCCCGACAACCGTGCCGTCGCCCAGGAGTATGTGACCCTGGTCGAGGTTCTGGCCGGTGTCGTCGCCGACACCGGACAGCTCACCCCCGAGACCCTGGGCAAGGCGAGGGAGATCGGCCGCACCTGGGCCCGGAAGATGGAGGTGTCCGGCCGGGCCCCGGAAAGCGTCCCCGACGTGGTGGACCTCCTCTACGTCAAGCTCCGGGACCTGGGCTTCGATCCCGTCGTCTCCGCCCCCGAGAACGAGGCCGCCCAGCTCTCGCTGCACGCCTGTCCCTTCGTCACCGGGGACCAGCGGCCCAGCCCCTTCATCTGCGCGATCCACGAGGGTTTCCTCCGGGAGGCCACCGGCTCACGCCCGGGCGGCGGACCAGGGCCGGCGGAGCTGACTCTCCTGCCCTACGCCGACAACGGCGCGTGCGTGATCAGGGTGGACAAGGACCGGGACACCGCCGATTCCTGATCCGGGCGCCCCACCCACCCCACCCGGATTCCCGGGAGTTCACCGGGAACTGGGGCGCCGCGCCGCTCAGGCGCGGGAGGTCTCCACCCGCACCGGGCCCGCGACCTCGAGCTCGTGGACCTTCAGCCCGTCCTCCCGTGCCTGGTCGAGGATCTTGCCCTCCACCGGATCGACGGACAGCACCATGACGGTCGGGCCGGCGCCGGAGAGATAGGCGGCGTAGCCCCGGTTGCGCAGGCGGTTGACCCATTCGGCGGTCACCGGCAGGACGTCGGCCCGGTACGGCTGGTGGAGCCGGTCGCGGGTGCCCTCCCACAGCAGCTCGGGATGGTTCTGCAGCGCCACGGTCATCACCGCCACACGGGAGACGTTGAAACGCGCGTCCGTGTGGGTGACGTGGCTGGGCAGGACCCGGCGGACCGCCTGAGTGGAGGCGTGGAAATCCGGCACGAGGGCGGTGGCCCTGATACGCGGGTCGACATCGACGGCAACCGCCCGGTACCCGGGCTGGGACCCGTCGACGGGAGTGGTGGTCCAGGAGACGACCGCCGAGCCGAGGACGGAGGCGGCGGCGTTGTCCGGGTGCCCCTCGAAAGCGGAGGAGAGCTGGACGATCTGCTCGGAGGTCAGCGGGCTGCCCGCCAACGCGTTCGCCGCCGCGACGCCGGCCACCGCGGCGGCCGCCGAGGAACCCAGGCCGCGGGACTGCGGGATGGCGTTGGTGCAGACGACCCGCAGCCCGGGGGCCTCCGCGTTGGCCGCGTGCAGGCCGGAGCGGATGGCCTTGACCACCAGGTGGGAGCCGTCGCGGGGAAGGTCCTCCTCGCCCTCCCCGTACACCTCCACCTCGAGGCCGGACTCGGTGACCTCCACCTCGACGGTGTCGTAGATGCCCAGGGCCAGACCGAGGGTGTCGAAACCTGGCCCCAGGTTCGCGGAGGAGCCGGGGACGGTGACGGTGGCCTTGGTGCCCACCTCGAGCTCAATGCTCATGAGTGACTCGGTGTCCTTTGCGCTAGATCAGGCGGATGACGCTGTTGACGGCCTTGACGGCGGAGATCTTCTGCAGTTCCTCGACGGTGGCCGCGAGGTTCGACTCACGGGCGGAGTGGGTGACCACGATGAGGCGGGCGTTGTCGCCGGACTCCTCCTGGCGGATGGTCTTGAGCGAGATGCCGCGCGCCGCGAAGATGGCGGCGAGTTCGGCGAGCACGCCCGTCCGGTCCTCCACCTCCATGTCGATGTGGTAGCGGGTGGTGACGTCGCCGAAGTCCGCCACGGGCAGGTTGGCGTAGGTGTTCTCGCCCGGGGCACGGCCGCCGTGGACCTTGTTGCGGGCGGCGCCGACCAGGTCGCCCAGCACAGCGGAGGCGGTGGGGGCACCGCCCGCGCCGTTGCCGTAGAACATGAGGCGCCCGGCGGCTTCCGCCTCGACGAAGATGGCGTTATAGGACTCGTTGACGGATGCCAGCGGGTGCTCCTTCGGGACGAGGGTCGGGTGGACGCTGGCGGCGACGGACTCGTTGCCCTGCTCGTCGGTGACGCGCTCACAGATGGCCAGCAGCTTGATCACGTAGCCGGCGTCGCGGGCGGCCTGGATGTCTTCGGCGGTGATGCTGGAGATGCCCTCGCAGTGGACGTCGTCGAACTTGACGCGGGTGTGGAAGCCCAGGGAGGCGAGGATCGCGGCCTTGGATGCGGCGTCGTGGCCCTCCACGTCTGCGGTGGGGTCAGCCTCCGCGTAACCGAGGCGGGTGGCCTCGGCGAGGGCGTCGTCGTAGGTGGCGCCGGTGGACTCCATCGCGTCGAGGATGAAGTTGGTGGTGCCGTTGACGATACCGGAGATGCGCAGGATGTTGTCGCCCGCCAGGGAGCGGCGCAGCATGCCGACCACCGGGATGGCGGCGGCGACGGCGGCCTCGAAGTAGAGGTCGACGTTGGCGGCGTCCGCGGCGGCGGCGAGTTCGTCGGCGTGCGCCGCGACGAGCGCCTTGTTGGCGGTGACCACGGACTTCCCGGCACGCAGCGCGGCAAGCACCAGTTCACGCGGGTAATCGATGCCGCCGATGACCTCGACCACGATGTCCACGTCGTCCCGGTTGATCAGGGCCATGGCGTCGTCGGTGAGCAGCGCCGGGTCCACGCCCTCGCGCGGCTTGCCGAGGTCGGACACTGCCACGCCCTTGATCTCCAGCGTGCCGCCGATGCGGTGCGCGAAGGCGTCGGAGTTCTCCTCCATGAGCCGCAGCACCTCGGAACCGACCGTGCCGTGGCCGAGAATGGCGACGCCGACCGGCTCGCCGGCTCCCTTGCCGGGGTTGTACGTGGGCTGCTTGTTCTCGGTCATTGTTCTCCTGGGGTGTGTCGCAGGTCCGGGGCGGAAACTTTCTCCGACCAGCCTACCGGGGGCGAGGTGGTCCCTCAGCCCGCGGGTGGTCGCGTTTCAAATAGGTCACACCTCTCGACATATCTGCGGAGATTAATTATTCTGGTGCCACCACCTCCTCTCCCGCCCCGGAAAGAGCCGCCCTGTGTCCGCCCGCACCACTCTCGCAGCGGCGCTGATCCTCACCGCGCCGCTCGCCGCCCCGCTTGCCGACGTCCCCTCCGCCTCCGCCTCCGAGGTCATCTCGGCCGGTTCCAGGTGCACCGTGCTGCGCACCGCCACCGAGCAGGAGGACGTCCTCGCGCTGTCCGGCGTGTTCGCCGCCAACTGGTCCGCGGAAATCCTGCGGGACATCCCGGCGGCCGCCGAGGAGATGGCTGTGGCCCGGAGCTGGCACGCGGACAAGACCTCCGAAGCATCGGCGGAGATGCCCGTCCATGTGCGGGAGGCCGTCGACTGGGTCAACGCCGCCGGCCAGCGCGTGGGCTACCGGGGGGATGAGGCCACCGCCCCTCTGCGCGTGCTCGTGGAACGCAACGACCTCCGCCGGGCGGGCACCGCCCCGTTGACCATGAGCGTCGACCGCGCCGCGGCCGACCTGGAAACCTCACTGCGCACCGGTGCGCCGCCCATGCTCGCCGACCTCCGGGAGCAGTTGTCCGTCCCGGCGGAGGAATCCTGGCAGCGGGCGTGGGAGCGCACCCCCGGGGCGAGCGCGGAGACCGCCGCCGCCGGCGCCGAGCTGCGCCTGTGCGCCGAGCAGGCCTCCGGCACGGTGGACCGGGCGAACGCCACGGCACAACCGTCGCCCTCCCCCGAGCTTCCCCCGCTCGTCCTGGGCCTGCCCCTGGGCCAGATCCACCTGACTACGGTCCTGGAGCTGTTCCGGGAGGTCGGCGTCCTCAGCCGCTGATCCGGACGCGGTGACTCTCGCCCAGGCGCAGACCCCGGGTGCTCATCCCCATAAGTCCGGGAACGTCGAAGTGCGGGGTGCCCGACAGCTCCATCACCAGTAGACGGGTGGCCCACGCCGACCAGCGCCGCGAAGAGCAACCGTGTGGCCGCCACGGCCGTTCCACGGGCGGGCAACCGCAGCACGTCGCCCTGGACCAGGGCCCAGGTGGCCGCTAACCCGTCCGGCCCCGCCAGAATTTGGCGGCAGGCTAGGCCTCCAGCGCCAGAATGTCCTCGACGGTCTCGCGGCGCAGCATCAGCTTGGTCTTGCCGGCGCGGACGGTGACCACGGCGGGGCGGCCGAAGGCGTTGTAGCGGCTGGACATGGCGTAGGCGTAGGCGCCGGTGGCGGCCAGGGCCACCAGGTCGCCGGTCTCGATGTCGGCCGGGTAGGAGGCGCCGCGCACCAGGATGTCGCCGGACTCGCAGTGCGCGCCGACCAGGCGGGAGGAGACGGGGACGGCCTCGGTGAAGCGGTTGACCACGCGGGCGTCGTAAAGCGAGCCGTAGAGGGCGGGGCGGATGTTGTCGGACATGCCACCGTCGACGGAGAGGTAACGGCGGGTGACTCCCTCGTCGACGGTGACGTCCTTGACTGTGCCGACCTCGTAGACGGTGACGGTGCCGGGGCCGGCGATGGCGCGGCCGGGTTCGACGAGGACGACGGGGGCGTCGATACCCAGCTCAGCGGCGGTCTTGGCCACGGCGGTGAGCAGGTCGTGGGCGACCTCGTCGACGTTGAGGGGCTGCTCGTCCTCGGTGTAGGCGATGCCGTAGCCGCCGCCGAGGTCGAGCTCGGGCAGCTGCACGCCGAGCTCGCGGTGGATCCTGGAGTACAGGCCGAGGACGCGGTCGGCGGCCATGGTGAAGCCCTCGGCGTCGAAGACCTGGGAGCCGACGTGGCAGTGCAGGCCCACGAGCTCGAGGTTCTCGGCGCGGATGGCGGCCTCGGCGGCGCGGAACGCGGATCCGGAGGCCAGCGAGAAGCCGAACTTCTGGTCCTCGTGGCTGGTGGCGATGGCCTCGTGGGTGTGGGCCTCGATGCCCGGCTTCACGCGGATCATCACCTTCTGCACCCGGCCGGCGCCGGCGGCGATGAGGTCGAGGTCGACGAGCTCCTGCTCGGAGTCGAGTACGACGTGGCCGACGCCCTCGGTGACGCAGGCCCGCAGGAAGGCGGTGCCCTTGTTGTTGCCGTGTGCGGTGATACGCCCGGCCGGGAAGTCGGCGGCCAGGGCGATCTTCAGTTCGTTGAGGGAGGCGACGTCGAGGGAGAGGCCCTCCTCGTCGACCCAGCGGGCGACGGTGCGGGTCAGGAACGCCTTGGAGGCGTAGTGGACGTTCTCCGGGCCGCCGAAGGCGCGGGCCATGTCCTGGCAGCGGGAGCGGAAGTCATCCTCGTCGACGACGAAGACGGGGGTGCCGTAGTCCTCGGCGATCTCCGGCAGGGGCACGCCCGCGATGGTGACCACGCCGTCCTCCTGGCGGCACGCGTTGCGCGGCCAGACGTGGGCAGGCAGGTTGTTGAAGTCGGTCATCGACTTACATCCTCTCCGGAGCAGAGACACCGACCAGGCCGAGCGCGTTGGCCAGGGTCTGGCGGGTGGCTGCGGCGAGTGCGAGGCGGGCGGTGTGGATTGGTGCGGCCTCTTCGTCGGCCTTGGGCAGAATCTGGCAGTTGTCGTAGAAGCGGTGGAAGACACCCGCCAGTTCTTCAGCGTAGCGGGCCACGCGGTGCGGTTCACGCAATTCCGCGGCGCCGAGCACGATGGCCGGGAACTCGCCCAGGGTGCGGATGAGGTCGCCCTCCCGCTCGTGGGTGAGCAGGGCGAAGTCCGCGCCGTCGTAGGTCACACCGAGCTCGGCGGCCTTGCGGGCGATCGAGCAGAGGCGGGCGTGGCCGTACTGCACGTAGTAGACGGGGTTGTCGGAGGACTGGGAGGCCCACAGCGCGAGGTCGATGTCGAGGGAGGAGTCGACCGAGGAGCGGATGAGGGAGTAGCGGGCGGCGTCGATGCCGATGGCCTCGACGAGGTCGTCGAGGGTGATCACGTTGCCGGCGCGCTTGGACATGCGCATCGCCTGGCCGTCGCGGACCAGGTTGACCATCTGGCCGATCATCACCTCGACCTGGTCGGGGTCGTAGCCCAGCGCCGCGGCGGCGGCCTTGAGGCGGGCGATGTAGCCGTGGTGGTCGGCGCCGAGCATGTAGATGGCCAGGGTGTGGCCGCGGTCGAACTTGTCGGCGACGTAGGCGATGTCGCCGGCGATGTAGGCGGCCTCGCCGTCGGACTTGATGACCACCCGGTCCTTGTCGTCGCCGAAGTTGGTGGAGCGCAGCCACCACGCGCCCTCGGACTCGTAGAGGTTGCCGTTGTCCTTCAGCTTCTGCACCGCCCGGTCGACCGCGCCGGACTCGAACAGGGAGTTCTCGTGGAAGAACACGTCGAAGTCGGTGCCGAACTCGTGGAGGGACTCGCGGATGTGCTCGAACATCATCTCCACGCCCAGGGCGCGGAAGGTCTCCTGCGGGTCCGAACCGGTCAGGGCGTCCGGCTGCTTATCGACGACCGCCTGCGCGATCTCGCCGATGTACGCGCCGCCGTAGCCGTCCTCCGGCGTGGGCTCACCCTTCGCCGCCGCGAGCAGCGAGCGGGCGAAGCGGTCGATCTGGCCGCCGTGGTCGTTGAAGTAGTACTCGCGGGTGACCTGGGCGCCGGCGGCGGTGAGCACGCGGCCCAGTGAGTCACCGACGGCCGCCCAGCGGGTGCCGCCCAGGTGGATCGGGCCGGTCGGGTTCGCGGAGACGAACTCCAGGTTGATCTTCTGCCCCTGGTACCTGTCCACGTGGCCGAACTCCTCCCCGGCCTCGAGGATCTTCGCCACGATCTCGCCCTGCGCCGCGGCGGCCAGGCGGATGTTGAGGAAGCCCGGGCCGGCGATCTCCGCTGAGTCGACGGCGGGGTCGGCCGCGAGCGCCTCGGCGAGCCAGGTCGCCAACTCGCGCGGGTTGGCGCCCACCTTCTTGGCCACCTGCAGGGCCAGGTTGGTGGCGTAATCGCCGTGCTCCGGGTTGCGGGGACGCTCGACCACGACCTGATCAGGAAGAACGGAGGTGTCGAGGTCACGGGAAGCCAGCACTCCGGTGGCCGTCTCCCGGATGAGGGACGCAAGATCAGCAGGTGTCATGGGCAGAAAGTCTAGTGCACCGACGCACGACCCTCCCACTGACGTCCGGCCGATACCCGCCCGGAGCACGCCGATCCCGGTTAGCATGTACCCCGACCTGAAGTTTCGTCGTACCTCATGCCGCCGAAGAGATGATTTCCCCCATGCGCACCCTCACCCGCCCCCTCGCCGCAACCTTGACCGCCGTCGCACTGCTCGGGCTGGCACCGGTGGGCTCCGCCGCCCCGGCCCCTGCATCAGCCCCGCCGATCACGTGGGAGGACTGCCCCGCCCAGGTCGCCGACCCGTCCGCCGAGTGCGGGCGCATCGACGTGCCCATGCACCACTCCGACCCGGCCGGCCCGACCATCTCCGTCGGCTTCGTCCGGGTTCCGGCCGCCTCCGGCACCGCGCGGGGCACCCTCTTCGGCAACCCGGGCGGCCCCGGCGGCGACGCGTACTCCTACTTCGGTAACCCGGAGGCCATGTCCTGGCCGGCGGGCATCACCGACGAATGGGACCGCGTGGCCGTCCAACCCCGTGGCCTGCGCGGCTCCACCCCGGTCAACTGCAACGACGAGCTCAACGCCCGGGCCGCCGCCAACCCCGTCGATCTCTTCGTCCGCTAGGGCGGACTCATCCGCGAGGCCTGCGAAACCGCGACCCCCGGTTACACCGCGTCCCTGACCACCGACAACACCGTCGACGACTGGGAGTGGGTCCGCAACGCCCTCGGCCGGGACAAGATCTCCGTCATGGGCCTGTCTTACGGCACCTTCCTCGGCTCCGCCTACGCCACCCGCTACCCCGGCAACACCGACCGTGTCGTCCTCGACTCCGCCATGGACCCCGGCCTGGCCTGGAACGGCATCATGGGCTCCCAGCAGGCCGGCTACGAGAACTCCCTCCACGACTTCATGGCCTGGACCGCCGAGCGCAACGACATCTACGGCCTGGGCGACACCCCGCTCGCCGTGTACCAGGCCTGGTCGCGCAAGATCGTCGCCGAGTCCGGCACCAACCCCACCGTCGTCCCGCCGCCCGCCCGCGTCGGCGACCTCCCGCCCGGTCTCGAGTCCTCCCAGAGCGCCGGCGTGGACGTCATGAACGCCGTGAACCCCTTCGCGGTCTCCTCCCAGGGGCTGAGCTCCCAGGCCGCCACCGGCGGCAACCAGGCGAACTCCCCCACCCTGAGCCTCACCCGCCAGATCCTGCCGACGGCCACCGCATGGGACACCCTCGCCCGCACCATCAACGGCACGGAAGCCCTCCCGGACTTCAACGCACTCGTCGATCAGATGCCCGAGGATGAGCTCCTGGCCACCGTGAACGCCCAGTTCATACAGCGGCTGATCATGTGCAACGAGAACCAGTATCCGGCCAACCTCGCCGACGCCCCCAGGTACGCCTGGACCAACTACGTCACCGGCGACATCTTCACCGCACCCAACGCGATGTTCACTTCCGGCGCGGCCTGTGCGGGCGCCGAGCCCGTCGCCGCCCTGCCCGCCGTCGACGGCTCCCGGCTGGACACCCGTCCCCTGCTCGTCCAGGCCACCGGCGACCCGCAGACCCCCTACGCCCACCACACCAACCTCGCCGGCGCCATGGACGCCCACGTCATCACCGTCCACGGCAACGGCCACGGCCACGTCGGGCTGGGCAACGCCGACGTCGACGAGGCCGTCGTGGAGTACCTGCGCACCGGCCGCACAGCCACCACCGACGTCGACGGCGTCAACCGCTGATCAACCGGGGTGATTTGGGACTCCCACCCGGGGAGGTGCTAGACTTTCACCGTTGTCATCCCCGCTGAGGGATGACCGCGATGTCTCCGTAGCTCAGTGGATAGAGCACTGGTTTCCGGTACCAAAGGTCGCAGGTTCGAATCCTGTCGGGGACACCAGGTGAAGTGGCGGTCTTGGCTTATTGACCAGCACATACTTGGTTTATTACCCTGACCGGCGCCCCAGAAAATGACACCGATCAGTCCTCGTAATGAGGCTGGATCGGTGTCGTTTTTCGTCGTCCACCAGGTCCCCGATTATCGACTCCCGGATGGTGTGTAACCCTGTCGAGAGGGTTCTTCTCGCAGGGTGTTTCGCGTCAGCCTGTAGCCGTGGTGCTGCCCACGCGACATTCTCTTTAATTAGCTCCTCAGGGACGACCCACCACGAGTCGTCCAATCAGGCGGCAGCGGGAGGCGCGTTCGACCAGTACGGCTCAGCCTCAGCGTCACGGTTTGTCTTACGTACCGGCGGGGTCGGCGGTGGAGGAACGGGGGTCAGCTCCTGTCCCGTGCGACGCAGATAAGCGTCAACCAGACGGATATTGACGGCGACCGCCGCGGCAGCAACGAGGAACCACTGCTTCGAGAAGCCGCGGATCAGCCGGCCGGTGCGATCACCGATACCGACACCCGAGGCGTTCTTGAGCAGACCGTTACGGGACTCGATGATGTTTCGGCCGCGGTGATACACCTCGCCCCAGGCCTTCGTCGCCCAGGACGGTCCCTGATGTGCCTGCTTGGAGGCGACATGCAGGGGAATCGTCAGCGATGACTTATTCGAGCAGACTTTGCCGCAGGCACTGCCCTTGGGCAGCTGCTCTGGGACAAGCGTGAGCCGGGAGGACTTCTTCCCCGTCGCAGGAGGCGTTGCTGTCTTGGGGCGCAGACGCGGACCTCGACGCTTCATTCCGAGTACCGGTTTGTCCGGCATCTGACCAGAGGCAATAGGGCAGGTCACCGTGGCGCCGGGGCCGCGGGCCGGGCACATGAACTTCACCGATCCGTCCTGGGTGACCTCCTTGATCCGCAGGCGGTATTTGTCTCGCTCTTTGAGCATCCGCTGCGCCTCGGGGTCATCGAGCAGGGCCTTATTGTCGCGACCGGCTGTGAAGCCGACGAGGCTGTCCGGTAAGGCCGGGCAGAACCAGGAACCGTCGACCTGTTGTGCCCCTTCATAGACGGCGGTGACCTGGCCCTTCTGCTCCTCGTAGAGGTCTCCGACAATGCGGTAGCCGGCCTGACGGATGGGCTGTTGGAGCTTCTCCGCCTTGGCACCGGGCGTGTAGGCACGGTCTCCGATGAAGAAGCCGCGCGGCGTAGACGGGTCAGAGGTGACGTGGCTGAGGGCATCCAGGGCACGCTCAGAAATGCTGTGCCCGGGCTTATCGAGCGAGAGACCGATGATCGGTGCCGGCAAGCCACTACTACCGAAGTCCTTGCCGGACATGGCGATCAACGAGGCCTCGAACGCCCAGAAAATCGCCTCGCGTCCGTTCGCGTCGTCACCGTTGTGGTCGCCGCCGCGGCGGTACCATCCCGCGTCCGGCTCACTCGATACCCGCGTGGAGCGGGCAGCGGTACCGGTGCCGGAGGCCGGGATCGGCGTGCCGTCGACCACGATGTCCCCGGTCCAGCGGGAGAAGTCTGTGCCAAGCAGTTTCGCGGACTCCATGAGAATGGGGCCGTAGAACTCCTGGCTGCGACGGCGGCGCTGTGCGATCAGTTCCGGGTCACGCGCGGACTCGACCTGAGCGAACTCCTCTTTCGTGTAGCGCCGGGCGTAGGAGTTATCCGGGTAGAGGTCAAGTGGTGCGATCAGCCGGCGGAGGGCCGCGTAGAGGCGATTATCCCAGCGGCGGTCACGCAGCTCGTCGTGCCAGCAGAAGTTCCAGTCGTCACGCTGCGGCAGGCCGAGCATGGCAAGGGCTTCAGGGGTCGCGCGGTAGACGATGACGTCGCGTGCCCGGGTGATGTGCAGCGCCGACCCCTCGATAGCCAGGAGAATGAACAGGACGAGCATGGTCTTCTCGTCCACCTCCTTGGGCCGGCCGGGGCGGGCATCGCGGTAGCCATCCTCGCGGCGCCACTGTTCCCACAGCTCCATGACTCCGGCTGCTTCGACCACCTGGAGTGCGACTTTGACGTGCTCAGGGGTGACCAGGGACAGGCCGAGAATACCGGGTGCCTTCTGTACGTGTCGGCTCATGACGCTGGTCACCTCCTCTTCTTCTGCTCGTTGCTCTGTGGTGTCGTCTGTTAGTACTGTGTGTCCGCGGCCCAGTCCCGGTAGTCGGTGACATGGCTCAAACCCGCCCAGCGCGAAATAACGTCCTCGTCCATGCCCTCCCGGAGACGTTCCACCACCCAGGTGTTGCGCAGCCGCTGGAGGAGGGGGACGCCGCCGTGGACGCTTTTACCGCGGCGCAGGTAGACGCTCAGTCGCTGCTGGCCCGGCTTGCTGATGCGGGTATCCGGGAGCGCGCCCCGTGCGGCGTCTGCCACGATGCCCGCGAACGGCTCCGCCACCGGCACGAGGACGGCATCGGTCCCGCGGAGTCTGCCCGTCTCGACATACACACCGTCTCCGGTGACCAGGACGTCGTCGGCCTGTAGCCCCTCAATCTCCTGCGCCCGCAGCCCCACACCCCGTGCCAGGGCGAGGATCAGAGTGCAGTAGTGGCGGCGTTCCGCGGTGGACTGCGAGCGTGCCCACTCGAGAAATGCCCGGTCCTCCGCTGCGGTGTAGGGAGGGTTGTGCTGACGTTGGCGAGGACCAACCCGTTCCCAGAGTTCGGGGTAGAAGTGCTCGGAGATGAACGTCAGGCGTTGGCGGGCGTCCGCTGTGTCGCGGCGCTCCGTGAAGTAGCTCTCGAGCATGTCAGGACGGAAAAGTGAGATGTCCGGCTCTGCATCGAATCGGGTGTGGCAATGCAGGAGGAAGGTGGCTATGTAGCCACGGATACTGCTAAGACCTTTGGCACCCCAGCTGCGCTCAGTGTGCAACCATTCCAGGATCTCAATGGTCTTCGGCCTCACAATTCTCCATCCCTTCTGGTCAATATTCCGCGGATTCCACCCGTAAATGACCCGATGAACGGGGGTATTCAGTTCGCGGCGAGCGGTGGATTCCGACGCCGTGGAAGTAGGGTCGACAGCATGTCCAAGCCCATCGGCCGCCCTGCCCGTGAGACTCCCCGGGAGTTGTTCCCGGACTGGCCCGACACTCCGGTCCCTGACCCGGTCTTCGAGAAGCTCCGGCAGCTGACGCTGAACCTCCGCTACGTCATCCTCGAGTCCCCGATGCGGGGCCGGGGCAGTGTGCGTAGCTTTGCGGCGGAAATCGACATGAATCACGCGATCCTGCAGAAAGCCCTCAGAGGCGACAGCATCCTCGACTCGATGACTATTGCCCGTCTCGAAGTCGAGCTGGGAATCAGTCTGTGGCCCAGTCCGAATGAACTTGGCTTCGGGGATCTGGAATAGGTGGGTAACACTCGCCCACCCCTCCCCTGATTCGAGAGTGGTCTGATCGCGGTCCTGAGCTGGTCGTTTTTGCATGGACGTATTGGATCATCTTTTGCAGATTTCCGTGGTAATCCATTAGTAAATACTATAATTACCCCTATATTTCACCCCTTCCTCACCAAAAACATCTCTGATCTGGTCTTTCAGTATGCATGGAAACTTATCTACGACTATTGAAAGATAAATGCCTTTTGCTCACAACGCCACGTTTATGCCCCTTATTGGCCCATGAGGCTCACCCCTTCCTCTCCGGCGGAAGTCCGTGCACCTGTCCGAGCCTTCGACTGCGTTCGACGTAGAGCGATGCCCGCTCCGCCCCGGCGCGCTGAACCCAGGCCCGGTAGTGCTGGAGGTCAGCGAGGCCTGCCATCTCAACAATGACCGCGGCCGGCAGCCCTTCGAGAATGTGGTCCACGATCCAGGTGCTCCGGAGCCGGCGCGTGTCAGGGCGGATCCTCCGGTCAGCGTGGGTGCGTTTCATGAAGGTCGTCAGCACCGACGTCGTCCGGTTCTCACTGTCCGGGCGGAAGAGGTGCCCGTCCTGACCCACCTGCTCGGCGCGGCGCAGGACATCTTCCTCGAAATCCGCGGTGACCACCGTGTGCCGCGGGCCGGTATTCCGATAGCCGCGAGGCAGGACAATGACAGCTTCACCTTCGCGCGTGACGTGCGAACCGACCGTGGACATGATCTCCGATGCCCGCAGCCCCGCCCCGAGCCCCAGAGCAAGGATCATGCGTGCATCTGCGTTACGCCCTGCGTCGCCCTGACTGCGGCTCCACTCATGCAGGGCGCGCACCTCAGCCTGCGTATAGGGACCGGCCGGCGGCTCATAGCCGTAGCGAACCTCGACGTCGAGCGGGAAGCCGGCGGGATTGAGGTAGCGGCCAACACTTTCCAGCATGGAGCGGCGTGAGCCTCTGGCCCGGGCTCCGGCATCGACGTGGAACTCGAAGAGGTTATGCACCGCTGCCTGCGTGAACACGTCCTCGTAGGTCAGGGGTCGGCCGCAGATGTGGTGGACATAGGAGGCCAGGCGCGCAACATAACCCAAGTAGGCGCGGGTCTGGTCGTCGCTGTAGTGCTCGATGTCGACAGCTTCGAGAACTGCGTTACGGGAGAAGTCAGCGACATCCGCCCACCGGCGGGGCGACACGGTTTCCGGTGCTGGTCGGTACCGGGAGACAAAATATGGAGTTGACATGGGGAAACCTTCCAAGTTGCGGGAGTCAACGGGGGTTCAGGCTTCGAGCGCCACCAGGGAGACGGTGACCAAACACGATGTTTCTTTTAACATCCAGTAACGCTAATCATGTATCACCGGGAGGGAAGATGCAAGCGGTTTTTGCAACGTCAGCTTCTCCCTGCACATGGGGACATTGATCTAGCACATGCAAGCGACAATGCCTGCCATTCGCCTACCGAACGACTTGACATTTGCCTACTCGAAAATCAGCTAGTGTCTCTTTCTACATTTATGTATCGACCCCGTAAAGGTGACACTCTCCCATGGCACGCATTGACGACCTTCTCTCCCAGGCACGCGCTCTCGACCCCGCTCTCGGACGGGAATTGGCCGCGGCAATCAAGGAACGCACCTCCTTTGGGCTGGTCTTCGAGGACCACTTACCCGAGGCCGTGGAGATGCCGATGGTGCCTGTCCAGGAGGGTTCCTTTGTCCGCATCCTCCCGCCCCGCGGCTCGACCACCCAGCCGGAGCCGGACGTCTACGAGGTCGTTGAGGTCTCCGACGACGAGTTTCTCCTGACCCCTGAGAATCAGGGCGCGGACACCGACGAGGCCGGCGGGGAAGTCATCGAGACGGTCACCGCCTCCCGCAAGGACGTCGTGGCCGTGGCCCGTTACAAGGACACCGTCTACCCCGGCCTGTGCCTCGACGGGCAGGTCGACACGGAGGATACCAAGGAACCGGTGCACGCGGTCATCAACGCCGAGAACTCCCACGCCCTCCGCATGCTCGGCTTCACCCATCGCGAATCCGTGGACACGATCTACATTGACCCGCCCTACAACACCGGCTCAAACTCCTGGATCTACAACGACCGCTACGTCTCCGGTGACGACTCTTTCCGGCACTCCAAGTGGCTGAGCTTCATGGACCGCCGCCTCACCCTGGCCCGCGACCTGCTCAAGGAGACCGGTGTCATCGTCGTGGCTATCGGAGACGACGAGCATCACCGCCTCCGCATGCTCATGGACAAGGTGTTCGGGGAGCACAATTTCATTTCCAGCGTCGTCTGGCAGGGCGGACGGAAGAACAACGCGCGTTTCATCTCCAACGGCGCGGACTACATGCTCGCCTACGCGAAGAACCTCTCGACCTGGTCGAAGCCGGGCGTGCCGCTCAAGGAAGCTCCCAGTGTCTCCACGATCCGCGCGGACGAGATTCAGGAGCGCGGTGCGAAGTGGCGGGTTCCCAAGCCGGGTGTCGACAACGTCCTGGCCCAGGGCCGCAAGGCATGGGAGGAGGCCGGCGGAGACGAGGAGAAAGCTACGGCGCTGATGCGGGCCTGGTTCAAGTCCCTTCCCGGGGACGCTCCGGAGAAGAAGATGGCACGAAACATCTACTTCCTCCCTGATGGAGCCCTGGCGCGTGACGGGGATATTTCCGCGCCGGGCGGCAACGGTTTCCGCTACGACGTTCTTCACCCAGTGACTAACCTCCCGGTCCCTGCACCCAGCAGGGGATGGCGCTCTACCGAGGACGGGATGCGGCAGATGATCGCTGAGGGGCGGATCCTGTTCCGGGAAGACCACACGGATCCGATCAGTGAGAAGCGCCCGTTGGAGGGTGTCACCGGCCAGGTCGCTCTGTCCGTCTTCGACCGTCAGCGCACCCACGGCACCCGTCACCTGCACTACCCGCAGAACGACAGCGGCGTGTTCCCTGACGCGCGTTTCCCCTACCCCAAGGACCACACCGTCCTCATGGAGTGGCTGGATCTTATGACCCCGCGCGACGGCGTCATCCTCGACTTCTTCGGCGGCTCCGGGTCCACGATGGAGGCCGTCCTGCGCCTCAATGAGGAGAACGCCACCTCGGAGCGCACCTGCATCCTCGTCACGAACAACGAACTTAACCACAAGGATGCACAGCAGCTGCGTAAGGACGGCCTGCGCCCAGGGGACCCTCAGTGGGAGGAGCACGGGGTCTACCGGCATGTGACCAAGCCGCGCATCGAAACGATCCTCACCGGCACCCGCGTCGACGGCACCCCGTACACGAACCCCACCGCCGGCCGCGTCAACTTCTTCACGCTGACCTACGAGGCCCCCGCCGCTATCCAGCACGACCTCGCCTTCGCCAAAGTCGCCCCCGCCCTCTGGCTCAAGGCCGGTTCCCGAGGCGAGGTCATCACCGAGATTCCTGACCACGGATGGGCTGCGACCGACACCTATGCCGTGCTGCGCGATACCGACCAGACCGCGGCCTTCCTGGACAACCTCAAGGACCGCCCTGACCTTAGGCACGTCTTCGTCATCACCGACAGCCAGGCCACCTTCCGGCAGGTCAACGACCACCTTCCCCCAGGAGTCGCCTCGACGCGTCTCTACGAGGACTACCTGACCACCTTCAAGATCGCCAACGACTAGGACTCCCCGCCATGAAACTCGACCTATTCGATTTCCAGCACACCGCCGCCCGCGCCACTCTTGAGGCAGTGACCACCGCCTTCGACCGCTACCGTTCCGCCAAGGTCACCACCTCCATCCCGCTGATCGCCCCGACCGGTGCCGGCAAGACCGTTATCGCCGCGGCTGTCCTCGAGGCCCTGGTCGCCGGATCCCCCGACTACGACCTGGCTCCGGTGAGCCGCCCCGTCGTCCTCTGGTTCTCCCATGACCCGGAGCTTAACCGTCAGACCCGCGAGCGCCTCGAAGCCCACTCCGAGGTGCTCAACGGGCGGGTGAAGATCATCGACTCCCACTTCTCCGCGGCCCGCCTGGACCCCGGCCACGTCTACCTCCTCAACGCCCAGAAGCTCAGCGCAGGCAACCACCTGGTCCGGGAGAAGGGCGATAACACCGGCTACACGATCTACGACATCCTCGACAACACCCTGGCTGACCCGGACACCAATCTGCTGTTCGTCGTGGACGAGGCCCACCAGGGTCAGCGGGAGGCCGCGGCCGGCAAGGACTCTGACACCATCGTCTCCCGGCTGATCAACGGTCACGGGAAGGCCCCGGCCATGCCCGTCGTGCTCGGCATGTCGGCTACCGCTGAGCGTTTCGAGCAGGCGATGCGTAGCACCAGTGAGCGCCTGCCGGTCAAGGCCGTCGAGGTGCCGGTCGAGGAGGTTCAGGCATCCGGCCTGCTCAAGGACACCATAGTGCTCGATACCCGCGGCGAGGAGGGGCGTTATGATCTGAGCTTCGTCCAGCTCGGTGCGGAGCGTCTCAAGGAGGTGACCCGTGCCTGGCAGCAGCACAGCCGACGTACCGGGGACCGTGTGGTCATTCCGCTTATGGTCTTGCAGCTGCCCGCCACACCAAAGCCTGATGAGGTTGCCGGCCTCATGGACGCGCTTATCACCACCTACCCCGACCTTCACGCCGGCTCCTTCGCACATGCCCGGCAGACGCACACCGAGTGGGATCTGGGTCGGTACCGCGTGCCCTATATCGCGCCGACCTCCGTGCAGCACGCCAACGACGTCCGTGTCCTGCTCGTCCAGGAGGCGGTGACCACCGGCTGGGACTGCCCGCGGGCGGAGGTGCTCGTGTCGTTGAAGACCGCCGCGGAGCACACCTACATCACCCAGCTCATCGGTCGGCTGCTGCGGACTCCGCTTGCCCGTCGGATTGACGGTGACGATGTGCTCAATGCGGCGTTCGCGGTCCTGCCCCGGTTCGACGCGGACACCCTGGACAGCATCGTCCAGCGACTCGAACACGGTTCCGTCGACGCGGAAACGGGAGAGAAGATCCCGGGCCGCGACGTCGTCCTCAACCCGGTCACGCTCACCCGCAACGAGCACATCGAGGACTGTGATCAGGTGGTCGAGGTTCTTGAGACGTTGCCGAGCTACCGTCTGCCGGGCGTGCAGCGTCACCCGCTGACCCGGATGTACACGCTCGCCTCGCAGCTGGCCATCGACTTCCCCGACGTAGCGCCCTTTGCCGAGGTCAACGCCGCGTTGTGCCGGGTGGTCGATTTTGAGATCGAGTCACACCGCGAGGAGTTCGATGCGGCCCTCCATGACGTTCTGCACGTCGATGTGCACACCACCTTCGTGGACCGGATGACAGGCCAGACCCGGAGCACGACACGCAGCCGGCGTGCCAATGCCGCGGCGGTGGACGCTGCGTATTCCGGTGCCAAGCGGGTCTTCCCGGAGCTGGCGAACCGTTATGTGAAGTATCTGCTCGTCCATGACAGCCAGGCCCCGGAGGGACTTGAGGAGGGTATCCGTCAGGCCGTGGCGACGATTTCCGCCGCTGCCAGCATCCGCGGGATTGTCGACGCCGTCTACGCTGCGGCACGTGCCCAGGTGACCACCCTGTACGAGAAGAACCGGGCGCGGATCACCACCCGGCCGGAGCTGCGCGAGAAGTACGACGCGATCCGGCTCATGTCGGATCGTCCCGAGCCGGTCGGGCTGAGTCTTCCCACCTCCCTGGTCGCAGGGCGCGGCTCGTCGGAGGTGCCGGTGCCGACCTTTGCCAAGCACCTGCTGGCGGACAGCCACGGTCAGGCCCCGGTGCAGCTCAACGCCTGGGAGCAGACGGTCATCGAGGCGGAGCTGGCTCATGACTTCACGGTCGGCTGGTACCGCAACCCGTCGTCTTCCGGTCGGGAGTCCCTGGGTGTGCCGTGGGTGCGGGAGGACGGGTCGGAGGCGATTCTGCGTCCGGACTTCCTCGTCTTCTCCCGCTCCGGCGATGACGTCGGGGTGTCGATCATCGACCCGCACGGCACTCACCTGACCGATGCCCTGCCCAAGTTGCGGGGGCTGTCGGCCTATGCGAAGCAGCACGGTCACCTCTACTCGCGCATCGACTCCATTGCCCGGGTTGGTGAGACGCTGCGTGCTATCGACCACAAGGACGCTCGCGTTCAGGAGGCCCTGGTCGCGGAGCAGGTTAGCGTCGAGGCCCTGTTCCAGGATGAGCGGCTGTCGAACTGGCACTCGAACCTGTAGGGACGCATGTGCGGCATGTCTGTAGTATGCGACATGCACAGGCTCCGGGGATTCGCTGTTTCCCCTGATAGAGCCGCGTACTCCTGAAAGGAATGACCCCTCATGAAGATCACGACACCTCTGGTTGCCGGCGCTGTTGCCCTGTCGCTCGCTCTCGGTGCCTGTAGCGCGGACAGTGCTGACACCGGCAGCTCGCCCAACGAGGCCACGACCACGTACTCGACGGGTGATCCGTCGACGTCTGCGGAAGAAACGCGCGCAGCGGAGGATACGGAGATGATGACACCCGGTGAGGGGGTCCGTGAGGCGGCTGTGGGAAAGGAAGCAGGGTTCGACTGCCTTGAGTACGGGGACTGCTCGGTCCTGTTCACCGTGGAGGCACTGGAAATCCTGGATAGCTGCCCGGGAAGTGCATACAACGAGCAGCCGGCGGACACCCAGCTGCTGAGGATCCCGGTGCTCATCAAGACGAAGCCCTCCGACTTCGACTATGACCCCAGTACTTTCGCTGTGTGGTCGGACTGGTCGGCGCTGACCGCGGACGGCATCAACCAGCCTTTGGACGGGTCTACGTGGTGCGCTGAGCCGCGGGAAGAAACACACTGGTCGAGCAGGATCCGTGTCGGTGACACCGTCCGACATGTCCACTACGCTGACCTGCCCGTCGGCACCGAGGAACTGCGCCTGACGGAAACACAGTCAGGAGGACGCTGGTCCTTCTCCGCTGACCAGATTCAGGGGCTGTAGAGCCGGGGGACGGGGCCAGGTAGATGGCCCCGTTGCTAACGGTGCCTGCGCGTTCAAAGACCTTTAGAGGACGTAATCCCATCGCCAGTGAGTAATTCCAGGGAGATTACTTAATTACCAAATATTACTCTTGGCATTGTTGTGCCGTTTACACAACATCTGACAGTTATCCTCGGTAGTTTTACCGCCCTGCGACCATGGTTTGATGTGATCACCTTCCATCTCTTTGAGAGCCCAGGTCTTTGTACCGGCATCGTTTCGATTTTCGGGGTATTTCACGCAGTCAGGGCAATTCGATACGTCAACCAAATTAGCTTCATGCGTCTGCCGATTGTAGACACGCTTCTTGACCACATTTTCAAACTCGCGCAGGTTCAAGAGACGATGGTCTGTCTGACCTCCGAGCACGAACTCAACGATCCCTGATTCCCCCTTAATCTCATCGTCAGCCAGGAGTTTCAAGCACGTTGTTTCAAACTCATCGGCCGTCATCTCGGCGTTGGTGCCGCTGCCAACCACCGAACGATACTGGCTCCACAAACTATGCCAGTCCTGGGTAGAGAGTTTCAGCTTGGGCGACCCGCCCGAAGGGAACAATGACTCAGCCCAGTCAATCACCGTGTTCATATGATTGATGACCTGACTCACGTCATCACTTTCCTGGTGCTCATCCATGTAGAGGTTGACGCGACGGTCGGCATCCTCCTCTTCGGAGCTATCTAAGAGGCTTACCCATTCCAGAGCTCGTTCCAGCACTCGCTGACGTGTCGCATCCTCAGCCTTGAACGGCATCCACTCAAGCCAGCGTTCCAACCGCTTGTTGTTATTGGTCTTGCTGAACACCTGCTTCGCAGCAGTAACAAAGGGACCAGCATAAACCGCGTTGCGCAACTCCTGCCTGGTCAACGGTTCACCGGCGATGTTGATGGTCTCAAACCACCTTTTGATCTCAGTCTCAGTGCCTTCACACGCATAGATAAGCAGACGTGCATTGAGGATCTGATCCTTAATCGCTGGGTCCAGGCTCGCCCATCGTTTCTCGTAGCCATTCACCAGGACAGAGAACTGCCCCTGCAGGAACCGGCCCACACTCGTGATTCGCTGCTGCCCGTCGAGAACCTCGTAAGGGTGATCGGTTTTCTTTGGATCATGGACGAAGTAGAGCAATCCCAGTGGATACTCATTCAGCAAAGACTCAATTACTTTGGCCTCTTTGGCTCCTCCATCGAGTCCATATACATAGTTACGTTGGTACTCGGGCTGGATTGTGAGTGCCCCGTCCCATCCGTAGAGACCCTTAGCCTCGATAGCGTCCCATTCGAATCCGGACAAAATCTCACCGACGGTAGTGTCCGTCAAAAGCGTCGTCTTCATAATCTAGCCCTCCGTTCCGTTTAGACGACGAATCAGCACCCGTTTGAAAACCTTCACACCGTTGACAACGCCGGAAGCATTTAAGTCATAAGACCCTGGTTTACCAAATCTGTCTAGATATGCGGCTCGACATTCTTCTGATGAGTACCAGCGAGTTCGACAGGGGTTCTCTGGATCGTTCGATTCTGTCGTACCAATTACCTCGAACTGATCAGGGTTGTATTTATCGAGGAAGGTCGTCGGAACGCCCATCACGCCGTCATAGTCACAAGGGATGGCATCCGTGAAAGGGACTTCAATCGCGTCATAGTTGTCGTATTTCAGGTATCCGTGCTCCCGCACCTTCTTTTTCGCATTTCTTTTAGTCTGATTCCGCTCCATCGTGTCAAGCTCGAGCCATTCGTGACGAACGCCGTGATCGATGTTCGTGTACCAACACGAGCTACCCTGTCGCGTGAAATCAGCGTCGTCTGGGAGGTCGGCATACTGACCGCCGATCTTCCTGAGCATTCGAATCGCCTTCGCCCGGTCATCAGCTTTAACTTCAGCACCCTTCGGGACTCGGAAGATCATGTCAGTGCTATTGGCGGTAGCGCCCTTCCACAGTCTGTTCTCACGAATCAGCGCGAAGGTCTCCTTGTACGTCGTCGCATTGATCGTTCCGATGATCGAATACTGCACGCCCCCGTCCTCCAGCCAGGCGAGGAACTCCCGGAACAAGCTGAAAGGGGGATTGGTAACGACTATGTCGGCTTCATCACGCAGCGCCGTAACTTCTGCACTTCGGAAGTCGCCGTCGCCTTCGAGGTATTCCCACTTCATATCAGCACGGTCGATCCGGCCGTCATCGTTGAGATCTTCACGCTCCAGCACCAAGACGCGGCCACGTTCTTCGGACAGCTTCGGGTCGTACTTTGGATCATTCCGCTCTTCAACGATGTCCACAGCGAACAACGCATCTTGGTTCGACCGCGGGGCATAGCTGGTACAGATCAGTTTCTTGAGTCCCCACTCCTCGAACACATCTGCAAAGAACTTCCGGAAGTTGGACCACTCAGGATCATCGGCAGGACATAGTACGACCTTGTCCCGGAAGACATTCTTGTTGAAGTTCCAGTAGGCCACCATCTCGCGCTCGATGTCGGGATACATCGTGTAAAACTCATCATTCTTGTTGCGCTTAGCGGTGGTGAGACTCGTGTTGCCCATTTTCAGGTTCTCCTCTAATCACTCCAGTGTAATTCTAGGGCATCACCTGCATGTTCAGGCACTTACCCATAGCAACGTCACTGTGTACCCCGCCCCCACCACAGTGTGCAGGCTCTTCTCCCCCCCCACTGGCTTCGAAGCTACCATCACCCGCATGACACAGAAACCTTCATCCTCAGACCCTGAGCTCGACGGCTACGTGGACTGGATCGTCTACGACCGCTCCTGGGGCGCGTTCTCCGAAGACTGCACTTCTCTCGAGGAGGCCCAGGAGCTGGCCGGCCGGACAGGTGGTGGGCCAGTGTTTCGGCGGATGTGGGTGCAGGAGCGGTAGAGTTCCGACATTCCCTGCCTAGAACCTCCGCCGGCTACTCCCAGGCAGTCCGCCCGACTTCGCCCTGACGGAGTTCCCCTCTTGAGGCCGTCGGTTGTGCGCGTGCCAACCGCCCGGCGGAGTCGGAGTGTCTTCATGCAGGAAGTCCCAGTCCGTGGCCGAGACATCCAGGCCCGGACGAGCCGTGGTGTTGCGCTTCTTGCCCGCCCTCGACCTGAATGAGCCTGTTCGACTCAGCGACTGAACGTTGGGGGTTGCGGACTCGTCGGTGTTCTCCGGAGGCCTCACCGCATACTTCTTGACCATCGCCTCCACGAACTCGCTACGAGGGCCGTTCTGCCCCTTACGACGCTTACGCTTCTTCGCCATTGAGGTCACCTCTTCTTCGATCAATCTGCGGGACATGCCCGCACCTGACGTCACCGAGCTGCGATCCATTCGTCGGTCTCCCAATCCATAACGCATCGCCCGTCCTGCCCCTGGATGGCCCGCCGGATCTCTGCCTGATAGTCCCGATAGGCACCCCCGTCGAGCCGTGACCACGCCGCTTTCGGCCGGCGGACCCCGAGCAGGGATTCCGCACGCGCGTACACGTCCCTATCCACTGGGGCGTGCAGGAAGTCGTAGACCCTTTCCACCGTCGGGTGGCCGAGCACTGCCAGATATTTCAGCGTCATGTTCAGCCACTTCTGGGCATGGCCGTAGCGGAACTGAAATGACGGACGGTCCCGGTGGGGGTGCGCCTGGTAGTAGGCAACCACGTCCTCACACCATGCCTGATGCTGCTGGTCGAACTGCTCCTGGGACCGAATGTCTTCGAGGGAGTAGACGAAACTCACGATTTTGTCGCGGGTCGCCTCTTTCAGCTCCGATGCCTGAGGGTGTGACGCCATTCCCCAGATAGTTCTCCGCACATCTGGGTAAGCCTTATAGGCAGCAGACTTGATGACTTCATCTCGGTGCGGGGCTCGGGCAACCTTCCTACCGAAGTAGAAGGCGGTGAGTGAGGCGATCCGGCGTTCTTCATCCATGAGCTCACTGTATCCAGGGAAGGCGCCGCGCCGACGAGTATTGCCAGTGAGGTCCCTCCCGGGCAGCCTGATCTGTCTCCAGTATTTAGCCTGGATTCACCGAAGGACCATCGGCGGATCCAGGCTTAATCGCACATCGACCACAAGGACACCCGTGTCCAAGATGCCTCGGCTTCAGGGCAGATCAACGTCGAGGCGTTGTCTCAGGACCTACATTCGCCGAACTGTCATTCGTATTTGTAGGGGCGTATGTCGGTCATGTCTGCAATATGTGACATGCACGGGCTCCGAGAGACTCGCTGTTTCCCCTGTTATATTCGCGCTTCTGAAAGATAATGATCCCTCATGAGGCTCAAGACACCGCTGGCCGTTGGCATATTTGCGGCCCTTCACTAGGGAGTTGTGAGGCTTTGGCCTGCCCCTCGCCTTAGGTGCCTGCGGTACGGACAGTACTGACGCAGACATGTCACCCGACGAGACCACGGCCGCGACCACGTACTCGATGGGCGAGCGGACGATAGGCGCGGAAACAGCCCCCACGTCAGACGATCCGGAGATGAAGGACCTAGGAGAAGATGCCGGCATGACCGCGGTAGGAAAGGAAGCAGGGTTAAGGACCTTTTGAAATGTGAGGCAGAAGCGATGGGCGTACCGTTGTCAGAAGACGAGCTACAGGATCGAACCACTCAGCCTCCTTGATTTGTTTATGGAGTCTAGCCGGTACTCTCGACTTAGTCGTGCTTTCTGCCACAGCTACTCCGATCGCATTACCATGATGGACTAGCTTTACCGCCACCATACTTTTTGACTGCATAGAGATTTTCTCAGCTGTTTCCCTAGGAAGGTTCCATTCTTCCTCTTGCTCTTGAATCCACTCATCAGAGGTTTTTGCATTGCTCTGGAGACTTGCTACACCCTTTTGCCATCCTAGGCTGATGATTCCTATGTCATCCGGGTAACGGTCTCGACCTTGTTCTTCAAACAGAGGGTTTCCCGATATTCGAGCAGCAGGAATAAAGTCTCTCCTCTCCTTGTCATGGCAGTACAAGGTGACCCGAACATCGCTTTTACAGTAATCTCCGTCCAACAAATCACATTCCGCGACGAGCTTAGTAAGGGAGAATTTTAGAATCTCGTGGACATCATTCCTGTAGGAGTTCGCCAAATCTTTATAAAGCGCCTTGTTTGACTCAGCTTCTGCCAGGCTTTTCCCATGCTTGATAGAGCCAATCCCGCCTATGATCAGCAATAATGCCGACAGAAGCGCGAGAATATGTCTTGCAAAGAGTTCGCAACCGAAAAATGAAATCTTCCAGCTGGGGAATGCCGAGATTACGATTGCGGCGATGGTAACCAAGCCCAGAGCCACTCTTGGCCACCATTCGTTCGCCCAATGCCCGGCTTTTAACCAGCCGCTGGAACGTTGCTCCACCGATTTCTTGAATGGCCCGATCATAATAAATTAAGCGAGGGTTAAGAGGTTGCTGCCTTCGCGAAACTTCTCACTATGATCTGCATCGATCGTCTTCAGTAGAAGGTTTAAGAATCCGTCAGCAGTAGATTCGGCTCCCTCGATGTCGAGGCTCGCAAAACTGATGGATAGCTGCACTTTTCCTTGATGCTGAGTCGTCGTAATGCTTGGATTTAGCGAATGAAGTGCGGGGGTGTCTCTGCAGAGCCGAATCAGATCTCGAACCGCCTGACCATCCATTTCGGGTGGGGTCACATACAGGTATGTTCTGAACGCAAACTGCTGATAGCCGCCGTTTGACATTGCTTCAGACCTCCTCGAAGTGTCTTGTTTAGACCTAAGCGGATCACCTAAGATGGTGCTCCCGATACCGTCAGCATAGACTGTAAGCAGGTAGCCACTACCCATTGGGGCTGATCTGTGATGTGTTTGTGGCGAGCCGCTACGGACCAGGTGACGGACCTTCAGTGATTATGATTTCCAGCAATTCCCACCATTAGTGCTACGTGCCCCACGCCTCGCCCCTCAGGGGATTTTCCGAGATTTCCGAGGGGACTCTTTGTCCCAGGGGGAAGACGTTCACCAAGCTCAACCCAATAAGCCAAGACCGCCGAAGTCTCGCGACATCGTTCCTACGGTGTCGCGAGATTTTTTCGTCAAAGCCCCTCAACGTCAGCCGAAGAACCTTTTCACTTCGGGGTGGCCTGCCTGCCAGTCCAGCATGTGCTCTCCCTTGACCTCCGGCCCCGCTGCCACTCCGCCCCAGACCATGCCCTGTGCCGCCCCGGGGGCAGGAATCGGCGCTCGCACTGACATCGGGGCCGAAACCGGCCGGTTCCGGTCCCGAGGTCCACCCGACGGCGGATTCCCCGTCGCTCTTCCCTCCCCGCGTCTACCCTGGAGTTCATGACCGAGAATATCAACCAGCTCCTGTCCTCCCTGCCCATCGACAACATCGCCGGTCGCCTCGGCAAGGACCCCGCCGAGGTCCAGGCCGCCGCACAGCAGATTCTCCCTGCACTGCTCGCCGGCATGGGTGCCAACGCGCAGGACCCCGCAGGCCGAGATTCCCTGGCCCAGGCCCTCAACCAGCACGACCCTTCCCTGGTGGAGGGCGGCGTCGACGTCGACGCCATAGACACTGAGGACGGCGCCAAGATCGCCCACCATATTTTCGGCCCCCAGGAGAACCAGGTCGCGCAGCAGCTCGGGGGTCTCGGCGCGGGCAGCGGTCTGGTCAAGCAGCTGCTGCCGATTCTCGCCCCCCTGGCGATGTCCTGGTTGGCCGGCCGCATGCAGCAGCGCGGCGGCGGGACTTCGCCTTCCGCGCCGTCCTCCCAGGGTGGCGTGCTCGAACAGATCCTGGGCCAGGTCCTGGGCGGATCCCAGCAGAACCAGGCACCGGCCGGCGGTTCCGGCGGCGGCATCCTCGGCGACCTGCTGGGCGGGCTGCTGGGAGGAGGGCGTCGATAAGCGGCAGCAGGTAGGGTGAGGTGTCACCTATCCCCGATGTTGAAAGGCCGCGCAATGCTGTTTCTGGCACGCATGGATGTCACGTTCCCCGAGTCCCTCACCCCCGAGCAGGTCGCCGACTTCCAGGTCCGTGAGAAGGAGTACTCCGGCAACCTCCAGCAGGAGGGTGTCATGAAGGGCATCTGGCGCGTGGTCGGCGAGTACTCGAACTACTCGATCTACGACGTGCGCGACAACGACCACCTGCACGAGGTGCTCTCCGGCTTCCCGATGTACAAGTACATGACGATCAAGGCCACTCCGCTGGCGCAGCACCCGAACGCCACCCGCAGCGACTTCTTCTAGGCCGTTCCCGGACGAAGACACGACACCGCCCGTCCCCCGCGTTCTCGCGCAGGGGGCGGGCGATGTTCTCCTACCGCCTCAGCCGTTGGGCATGATGAACCAGGCGATGATGTACGCCAGGAACTGCGGGCCGGGCAGCAGGAACGATGCGACGAAGATGAGTCGCACCAGGGTGGGGTTCCAGCCATAGGTCTCGGCGATGCCGCCGAGCACGCCGGCGACGTAGCGGTCCGTCAGCGAGCGGTGGAGGCGTCGCTGGGACATCGGGGGGTTGAAGTCGGTCATGTGGGGCTCCTAGTGGTGTCGTGTCCTGCCATCTCCCATGATGTCAGCCGACGGTAGGAATTCCCATAGGGGCAAGCCCCGATAAAACCCTGAACTTACTGGGCATCCGTGCGGTCGGGGGCGTTGAGCTCGCCGACGAAGTCCGGGTGGCCCGGGACGTTGTCCACGGCTATGACGCCCTCCATGAAGGCCTTGAGGTGCGCGTACTGCTCGGGTTCCAGGTGGTCGAACACGACCCGGCGCACGCTCTCGACGTGGTCCGGCGCGGCGGACTGCAGCCGGCGCATGCCTTCGTCGGTGAGGGAGACGACGACTCCCCGGGCGTCGCCCTCGCTCTTGCGCTTGGTCACCAGCCCGCGGCGTTCCATGCGGGTGATCTGGTGCGACGTGCGGGAACGGTCCCAGTTGAGTCCGGCGCACAGGTCCCGCAGGCGCAGGCACTGCCCGTCCGCCTCCGAGAGGGACACGAGCACGGAGAACTCCGAGCTGGACAGGTCACTACCTGCCAGCAGCGTCTCATCGATCACACGGTCGATCTTGCGCATTCCGGCGAGAATGAGTCGCCACAGCGCCTGCTCTTCGTCGTTGAGCCAACGAGCCTCGGTTGCCATGTCATCGACTATAGCGCCGTCATATGTCGTGTCACTAATCCCCGGGGACCCGTCCACCCCGCTCCCCGGTCCGGAACTGCGGAGTCCACCCATGTCGCCACCTGCCCTTTCACCCTTCACGACGATGAATATTATCCCATATGTTGACAAGTCACCAAACGGTGTTAGAGTGGGTTTCGAACCGCACTCCGGTCTACGGGGTGCGGCTGAGAATCGAGAGACTTCCTGAGGAGACAAACATGACTGACTACACCGGCACCTGGGTTCTGGATCCCGCACACACCGAGATCGGCTTCGTGGCCCGCCACGCAATGGTGACCAAGGTCCGCGGCAACTTCGAGGAGTTCGAGGGTTCGGCGGTCGTCGACCAGGCCAACCCGGCTGCTTCCGTCGTCAAGGCCGTCATCAAGACCGCCTCCGTCAACACCGGCAACGCCGACCGCGACGGCCACGTCCGCGGCGACGACTTCTTCGCTGTCGAGCAGTTCCCGGAGATGACCTTCGAGTCCACCTCCTTCGACATCTCCGGCCAGTCCGGCACCGTCACCGGCGACCTGACCCTCAAGGGCATCACCAAGCCGGTCACCCTGGACGTCGAGGTCTTCGGTGTCGAGGAGGACCCCTTCGGCAACGTCCGCATCGGCTTCGAGGCCTCCAGCAAGATCAACCGCAAGGACTTCGGCGTCGATTTCCAGGCCCCGCTGGGCTCCGGCGGCGTGCTGGTCTCCGAGCAGATCACCATCCAGATCGACGGCTCCGGCATCAAGCAGGCCTAAGCTTCTCCTCCGCAGCCCCCGTTCCCCTCCCCGGGACCGGGGGCTCCGGCATGCCCGGGCGGTTAATCTGGGGCCATGCCCCCGCTTTTCGACGCCCACCTGCACATCATCGACCCGGCCCACCCCCTCGTGGAAAACAACGGCTACCTGCCCGAGCCCTTCACCGTCGACGACTACCGCGCCCGCGTCGACGGCCTCGACGTCCGGGGCGGAGCCGTGGTCTCCGGCTCCTTCCAGGCCTTCGACCAGGGTTACCTCCGCGACGCCCTCGCTGCGCTGGGCCCCGCGTTTGTGGGCGTGACCCAGATCCCGGCGGACACGAGCGACGCGGACATCCTGTCCCTGCACGAGGCGGGCGTGCGCGGGGTCCGCTTCAATGCCGCCCGCGGCGGGTCCGCCTCCCTCGACGACCTCAACCGGCTCGCCCGGCGGGTGCACCATCTCGCGGGCTGGCACGTCGAGCTCTACATCGACGCCCGCTTCCTGGCGAACACATGGGAACAGGTCGCGACCCTCCCGGCGGTGAGCATCGACCACATGGGGCTGCACCGGGACGGGCTCCCCCAGCTCCTCCGGCTGGTCGAGCACGGCGCGAAAGTGAAGGCCACCGGATTCGGCCGGGTCGACCTGGACCCCACGGCAGCCATCCGGGCGATCATGGCGGTGGACCCCACCGCGCTCATGGCGGGCACCGATCTTCCCTCCACACGCGCGCGCCGCCCCTTCGAGAACGCCGATCTGGAGCTGATCCGGCAGGCGGTGGAGCCCGAGCAACTCAACGCCGTGTTCCGGGACAACGCCGCCGAGTTCTACCTCCGGGAGCCACGCCCCGCCTGAGCGTCCCCTAGAGCAGCCGGCCCGTCGACTTCAGCTCCGAGA
This sequence comes from Corynebacterium marinum DSM 44953, assembly GCF_000835165.1. Lineage (NCBI taxonomy): Bacteria > Bacillati > Actinomycetota > Actinomycetes > Mycobacteriales > Corynebacteriaceae > Corynebacterium > Corynebacterium marinum. The sequence continues at coordinate 985,208 of NZ_CP007790.1, read as the reverse complement.
TCGGGAACTCGGTGCGTCCGGCCACCCGCTCGTAGCGCTGCGGCATGCAGGTGAGGACGATGACCTGGCAGTTTTTCCCCATCTCGGTGATCAACGTCGACATCAGCTGGAGCCGGGAGGGGTCCGTGGATCCGAGGGCGTCGTCGATGACCACCGGCACCGGCACCTGCCCGTCGCCCGAGTCCTGCGACACCAGGCCGGCGATGGCGAAGCGGGTGAGGATGGCCAGCTGCTCCTTCGCCCCACCTGAGAGGTCCTCCAGCGGCACCGTGCTGTCGCCGATGCTGCGCCTTCTCACCTCGAGCCCGTCGGAAAGCGCGAATTCGACGTCGTGGCCGAAGACGGTGCGGGCCAGGCGGCCGAGCTGGTCGGCGAAGGGCTGCGCGTAGCGGGCGCGCACCACGTCGCGGTGGCGGTGCAGGGTCTCGCGCAGCAGGCGCACCGCCTGCGCGCGGCGGTCCACCGAATCCAACCGGTGGCTCGCGGCCTCCCGGGCGGCCTGCGCCTTCTCCAGCTTCTCGGCGGCGCCGGTGGCCATCTCGATGCGGCCCTTGAGCTCGGCCAGCTGCGTGTCCGCACGGGTGGCCGCGGCCCGCAGGCTCTCCACCCGCGCGACGGCCCCCTCGTGCAGTCTGGCCGCCAGGTCCGGATCAACCCGTGCCACCTCGGACTCGGCCCGGCGGAACCGCTCCGCGGCGGCCGCCTGTCCATCCGCGGCCTGCTCGACGGCCGTCGCGAGGTCCGCCTCGCTCCCCTTCTGTTCCGCGGCGGCCAGGTTCTCCCGCGCCCGGGTGAGAGCCGCCTCGGCGGCCTCGATGCGGGCGCTCAACTCTGCGAAGGCGAGGGTGGCTTTCCGGTCCCGCCACGGGGCGAGGGCGGCGTCGAGTGTGGCCGCCTCCTCGGCCGCTGCATCCTGCGCCTCCTCCGCGTCCCGGAGCCGCGCCGCGGCGGTGGGGATGTCGAGGCCGGAGGGGAGCTCGGCCTCGGCCAGCTCCGCACTCAGGCGGGCGTGCTCGGCGGCCAGCGTGTCGGGGTCGGCGCCCGAGAGCATGGTCACGCGCTCACGGGTGAGGGCGGCGAGCTCGTCGGCCACCTCCCGGGCGGCGTCCCGGGCGGCACGCACCGCATCCAGGTCAGCGCAGTCCAGATCGGCGAGCAGATCATCGAGTGTCAGCTCCGCTGCGGCCACCTTGTCCTCCCCGGCGGCGGAGTCGGAGGTGTCGGAGAATCCGGCGATATAGCGGGCGGTGACGTCACCGACGGTGACCTCGGTGCCGTCGCGCAGCTCCACCGCCACGGCTTCGGAGCCCAGGGACACGGTCTGCCCGTCGACCACCACGGTCGTGCCGGGAACGGCCGTCAGCCGCAGCTTGGCGGAGGCCTGCCCGCGCAGCGCCCGCTGGAGGGTGACCTCGGCCGCCGCGTCCTCGACCGCCCGGACATCCCGGTCCGTGATCTGCCGCCCGGCGGCCCGTTCATGCAGCGCGCGGATCCGCTCGTTGAGGTCGCCGACCTTGTCCAGCTGCGCCGCCAGGTCGTCCCGGCGCGCGGCGGACTCCACCAGGCGCAGGGCGGTGCGTGCGGCGCGGAAGCTCTCGCCCGCCTCCCGGTGCCGGATCCGGGCCTGCTCCAACTGCTCACCCTGCTCGGTCAACTGGGTCTTCTCGTGCTCCGCGGCGGCGGTGGCCTCCTCGAGGCCCTCGCGGCGCCGGCCGAGTTCGCTGGCGGCGGCAGTGACGGCGTCGGCAAGCTCACGGCGTGCGTCGACCGCCCCGGTGGCGCGGGCCAGGTCCTCCCCAGCGCGCTGAAGTTCCTCCCGCAGACGTGCGGCTTTCTCGGTGGCCTCGGCGGCCAGGAGCGCCTTGTCCGCCAGATCCGCCTCCTCCGCCACGGCCGCAGGCAGCTCCGTCCGGGCGCGGTCGCGCTCGGCGACGGCCCGGTCGTAGGAGGAGACGAAGGAGTCGAGTTCGGCGGCCGCGGCCTGCGCCCGGGTCTGCTCGGCCTCGGCGGTCTCGAGTTCCGTGCGGGCTTCTTTGAGTTCCTTCGTCTCATCCCCCTTACCGGCGGTGAAGTAGCGGGCGTACTCGGTCTCCACGGCGGCGAGCAGGCCGGTGTCCTCGGCGCCGGGCGCCCCCTCGGTGCCGGAGGCGCCGTCGAGCGCCCTGGTCAGCGAGGAGATGCCGACGGCGTCGACGCTGCCGCCCAGATCATCCTGGCGCAGGAAGAGGGTGTGCAGGAGGTCGGCGTCGAGGTGGTCTTTCTTGATCTCGTCGAGTTTGGCCTCCGCCTGGTCGCCGGTGAAGGTTTCGCGATGCGGGGCGGTGACCGCCAGGCGGGCGCTCCGGCCGCGGAACCAGGTCTTCTCGATGGTGAAGGTGACCGGGCCCATCGTCGCCGTGAGGGAGACCGACGGGGAGGCGTCGCGGTGGACCGGACGCAGCGGTCTGGTGACCTTGTTCTGTGCGCCGTATTTCTGGTTGAGCACCACGTGCAGGGCGTCCATGATGGTGGACTTGCCCTGTTCGTTGTCGCCGTGGATGACGATGACGCCGGTCTCCGGGAGCTCGTGGAGTTCCAGATGCTCGATGCCGCGGACGTTGTCGATGGTCAGGGAGTGGATACGCACGGTCTCTAGGACTCCTTCGACAGGCGGAAGAACAGGTTGACGGCGTCGCGGGCGGTGGGGTCGGCCTCCGCGGCCTCCACCAGCTCCCCGAGCGCGGCGGCGGCGAAACCGCTGACGCCGAGGGCGGCGAGCTCCTCGGCACCCGGTTCCAGGTGCAGGTCGGTCAGCCGCTCCCGTTCGTAGAGGGCGGCGAAGACGGGGCGGCGTTCGGCGAGCCCGGTTTCCAGGCGGCGGGTGGCGGACATGCTCAGGGTGCCGCGCAGGCCGTACTTGACCACGGTGCGGTCCTTGTGGGGGAAGGCGTCCAGGGCGGCGAAGAACTCCTCGACGTCGTCCCCCGAGGCCAGCTCGCGGTCGATGGCCTCGAAGGTCCACTCCCCCACGGTCACCTCCGCGACGTCGACCGCCGCGTCCCCTGCCGCGGTCTTGGACACCGTGACCACCAGCGCGTTGCCCGAGTTGTGCTCCCCGGCCAGGTCGCCGAGGCCGGGCTCGTGGAAGTCGGTGCTCTCGGGGGCGCCGGAGTACCAGACGCGGCCGGTGTCCCCGACCGGCTGCGCGGAGTGGGTGTCGCCCAGCGCGGCGTAGTCCACGGTGCCGTCGGCGACCCGGGATTCCAGGTACGCCAGGTCGATGAGGTCCGGGGCGGCCTCGTTGGAGCGGGATTCGGCCTGCCCGTGGCCGACGAGGATCCGGACGCCGTCGGTCGGCGCCAGCGGTTCGAGCGCCTCCCGCACCAGGTCGGTGGTGGCGTGCTTGGCCAGCAGGGGGGCGGCGACGATCTCCACCCCCGGGGCCACCTCGACCGGTGCGGCGCCCCCCAGGACGTGCACGCCGGCCACCCCGTCGGTGCGGCGGAAGATCGAGTCCGCCACCAGCGGGTCGTGGTTTCCGGGCAGCAGGTACACCGGCACCGGCAGGGATCTCAAGCGTTCCAGCGCCCGGCCGGTCACCCGGTCGGAGAGCGAGTTGTGCTCGAACACGTCCCCGGCCACGACGATGAATTCCGCGCCGTGCTGTGCGGCCACCTCCCCGAGGCGGTCGACGGCGCGGAGCCGCGCGTCGTCGAAACGCCCCTGGGCATCCGCATCGAGGAACCAGCGGGTCATTCCCAGCTGCAGGTCAGAGGTGTGGACGAAGGTCGTGGAGGTCATGACTCATTGTCTAGCACGGCATCCCGACACAGGTGGTCGTACAGGTCTTCGATGTCGGAGACGGCGCGCAGCTGGTCGACGTTGGTGTAGGAGATCGCGCGCATGGCCTTGTGCAGCAGGTCCAGGTCCGAATCATCCAGCGCCGGGGACACCCGCGGGGTGGGCAGGTCGGGCAGTTGGCGGCCCGTCCAGAAGAGCTCGGGGTCGGTCTCGGACTCGCGGGAGGTCTCCTTGGCCTGCGCCATGACAGCGTGTTCCAGGGTGGTCAGGTCCAGGCCGCGGAAGGTGAACAGAGCCAACGGGTCGGCGTCGATCTTGGCGGCGAGCTTCTCCAGGACGGCGACCTCGTGCTTGCACACGGGCGCGGGGTCGGGGCAGTCGCAGACGAGGCGGATGTCGTTGGCGTCGTCGGCGAGCAGCACGCGCAGCAGGTTCCCGGAGATCTCGCCGCGGCGCGCGGCGCGCATGCCGTTGGGGGTGCGCGCCAGTTCCGCCGAGACCACCGCGAGGTCGTCGGCGGAGCGGTAGGGCAGCTGGACGGTGACGGTGAAGGGGTCGTTCTGGGAGCCGGCGACCTGGGCGTGCGCCCGGCCGTTGCGGACCTCCAGGGAGACCACGTGGCCGGCCTCCGCGTACTGCCGCCCCCGGGTGATCCGGCCGCGGTCGGCGCGGGAGGCGGCGACGTCGATGAGCATCTCCGCGGCTGGCGACAGGGACGCGCGGCGCCGGGCGGGCGGGGCGGTGACCTCCTCGGGTCCGCTGACGCGGGTCCGGGCACCGAAGTTGGCGTAGATGACGTTGTCGTCGCTGGGGCGCGTAGGCATCTACTTCTCCCTCCCGCGGTAGCTCATGAGCTGGGCCAGCTGCTCCGGGCCCAGTTCGGTGATCCAGCCCTCGCCCTCGCCGATGACGGCACCGGCGAGTTCGGTCTTGCCGTCGAGGATGTCCTGGATGGATTCCTCCAGCGTACCGGCGGTGATCATCTTGTACACCGCCACGTCCTTCTGCTGCCCGATGCGGAAGGCACGGTCGGTGGCCTGGTTCTCCACCGCCGGGTTCCACCAGCGGTCCATGTGGACGACCATGCTCGCGGCGGTGAGGTTGAGGCCGGTGCCGCCCGCCTTGAGCGAGAGGATCATGGCGCGGGGGCCGTCGCCGGACTGGAAGTGGGCGACCATCGTGTCGCGGCCCGTCTTGGTCACGCCGCCGTGGAGGAAGGGCACGCGCTCGCCGAGCCGTTCCGAGAGGTAGGGCACGAGGATGTCGCCGAAGGCCTTGTACTGGGTGAAGATGAGCATGCGCTGGTCGGTTTCGGTGGCCTCGTCGAGCAGCCGCATGAGCTCCTCCACCTTGCCGGAGCGGTGCCGGCCCTTGATGGTCACGGGAGAGCCGTCGCCGAGGTACTGCGCGGGGTGGTTGCAGATCTGCTTGATCCGCGTGATGGTCGCCAGCACCAGGCCGCGGCGGGCGATGCCCTCGCGGTGTTCGAGGCGCTTCTGCACGTCCTCCACCAGCGCCTTGTACAGGGCCGCCTGCTCTGCGGACATCTCGACGGTGATGATCTGCTCGCTCTTCTCCGGCAGGTCGTCGATGATCGTGGGGTCCGTCTTCAGGCGGCGGAGGATGAAGGGGGCGGTGAGCAGGCGCAGCCGCTCGGTCATCACCTCGTCGTGTTCGCGCTCGATGGCCTTGGCGAAGTGGTTGCGGAAGAAGCTCGTCGAGCCGAGGACGCCGGGGTTGCAGAAGTCGAGGATGGAACGCATCTCCGACAGGCGGTTCTCCACCGGGGTGCCGGTCAGTGCGACGCGGTGCCGGCTGGGCAGGGAGCGCGCGGCGCGGGAGGCGCGGGTGGCGGAGTTCTTGATGGCCTGCGCCTCATCCAGCACGACCCGGTCCCAGGGGATCTTCCCCAGTTCGTCGAAGTCGCGGCCGACGATGCCGTAGCTGGTGACCACCAGGTCCGATTCCGCGACCCGGGCGGCCAGCTCCTCACCCCGGAGCCGGTCCGAGCCGTGGTGGACCAGCACCCGCAGGGAGGGCACGAACTTGTCCGCCTCGCGGGCCCAGTTGCCCACCACCGACGTCGGCGCCACGACGAGGGTGGGTGCCGCCGCCTCGCCGCGCTCGTGTTCCACGGCCAGAAGGGCGAGCAGCTGGAGGGTTTTCCCCAGGCCCATGTCGTCCGCGAGCACGGCGCCGAGGTTGTTGCGTGACATCCAGTACAGCCAGTCCACGCCGCGGCGCTGGTATTCCCGCAGCTCGGCGTGCACGGTGTCGGGCAGGTCCACCCGCTGCGGGGCCTTCGTGGCCAACGCATCCGTCCCGCCGAGCAGCGCGGTGTGCCAGGTGGAGCCGGTGAACTCGACCGGCTCCTCCGCCATCGACTCCAGGGCGAGCTGGCGCAGTTCCGCCAGGGTGACCTCGCCGAGGCCCTGTGGGCCGGCGACCTCGCGGTTGAACTCCTCGCGCCGGCGCTCCACGTCGTCGACGAGTGCCTCCCAGCCCGGCTGGCCCTGGGCGCGGGCGCGTTCGGCCAGCGCGGCGGCCTTCTCCAGTTCCTTCCGGCGCCGCTTCCTCGACGTCTCCGCCAGCTGGTCCATGTAGGAGTTGATCTTGCTCAGCGCGGAGGTGTCCGCCATGATCCACTCGCCGCGCAGTTTGATCAGCCCGGACTTCGACTTGACGAGCTGCTCCATCTCCTCGTCGGTCAGCTCGATGTCGCCGACCGACATCCGCCAGTTGTACTCGACGAGTTTGTCCAGCCCGAAGTGGGACTGGGTGGCGCCGACGGCCGGGTCCTTGAGCTCGGAGGTCTCCAGCCTGGCCTTCGTCTCGTACGCCGACCACGCCTTGGGGAGCATGACGGTGAAGCCCTGGGACTGCAGTTTCGGCACGGCCGTGGCGATGAAGTCGACGATCTCGCTGGTGGAGAGGTAGACGTCCCAGTCGCCGTTGCGTTCCTCCCCCCGCGTGGCGCGCCGGGTGCGCAGGTCCGGGTCGAGCAGGTCGGTGACGCCGACCGCCCGGCGCTGCGCCATCCGGAGCTTCTCGACGCTCGACCGGTCCAGGTCCTCGCCCCTGATCGGCACCGGCGCGTCGGTGCCGGAACGGACCTGCACCCGCACGGGCCAGGTGGCGTCGTCCGGGTCGCCGCCTTCCTCGGAGGCGGGGTCGTCGCGCGGAGGTTCCTCCACGATGAGCACCATCTGGAGGTCGACGGCGGTGATCGAATCCTTCCAGTCGTTGATCGCCCGCAGCAGGCCGGGCCCGCCGCGGCGCAGAGGCGCGGAGTTCATCAGGGAGGAGGCGAAGTCGTGCCACGGGTAGGGCCGGGTCGACTGCGCGAGATCGGCCAGCAGGCCGGAGGCGATCCAGTGGACGAGGTGGTCGGCGATCTCCTCCAGCGCACGGTTGTTGGCGGTGAGGATGCCGGGCGCGGCCGCGATCATCTCGGCGAGCCAGCCGCGCTCGCCCAGCCCGGAGGCCAGCTGCCAGTGCGGCCACCACTGTCCGTCCTCGAAGACGAGTTTGGGCACCACCCGGCCGGCCCGGACGAACCGGGTCAACCCGGTGTTCATCTGGATCAACCACATCAGGTCCGGCGCGATGGCCGCGCGCTGGTCCTTCGTCGCCGCGGCGCCGGGGTGCAGGAGGAAGGAGAGCTGGCTGAGCACCGCGACGGCCTGTTCGGGGGCGTACGCGG